>MFGW01000132.1:8538-23447 GCA_001780385.1 Candidatus Fischerbacteria bacterium RBG_13_37_8
TCTGGGCAATCTTTAATGCTACCTCCTCATCACGCGGCTCCGTTTCCCGGATAGCTGAAGGGATTATGTATACTTCCTTTAGATCAGCAAAACTGTAGGCATCGACGAATATCCCGGAGAGTGTTTCCAGGCCTTCCTGATTGATGGAATGGACCAGCAGTGGCGCTCGCGTGCGGCTTTTCCTGGGATGAGTATCTTCCTCGTCGGGATGGGACGGAGCATCCATGCTGAGAGACCATCCCGTCACGCCTGCGCTCTGGTCATCCGCTAACAGGATGAAATCCACTCCTTTTAATTCCGATGCTAACCGCTGTCGCCAGGTTCCTGATATATTTCCTATGACTACAATTAAGTTCAGTTGCTCATTATAAGACCTGTTCATTTCCTCTAACGCACTGCGAATGGATTCTATAGGGTTCCCAATAGCTGCTCCCTCCATCTTTTCGGGATGGATCTGCTGAATAATAGCAGAATCAGTCACACCAATGATTCCCATTTGCAAGTCTCCCTGTTGTATGACAAGGTAACGCGAAAAGAGAGCTTTTCCATCCTTGACCAGGTTAGCGCTTATCAGGGGGACACCAGCTTTTTCGGCTTCCTGCGTCAGTATGCTAACTCCTGCAGAAAGCTCGTTTAGCCCGGGCACTAATCCGCGGAGTTTCAATTTTGCTGCTACCTCCCATGAGATAGCCCTGAACTTATCAGCTTTACCGGGCGTGCTAGATTCTATTTCCTCCACCAGGTTGCCGCCGTCTAACCATGCAATGCTCTCGTTCCCTTCTTCTTCCTGGATCTTCTCTATCAATCTTGCCCTTCTGCTGCCATCATTGGATGGCCGCGCTAACGTATAGAGTTTGTGAAAAGTGCCGTTTAAATTGACACTGACCTTCTCCACAAATCGGTTTTCCCATGCCTCGGGATTGGTTTCTAATGTCCAATCAAGCTGATTTTCTTCCGGAAATTCCAGCATAAGAGCCTTCTGCCCTCCATCCGCTACAACCTCCCGAAGCTTGCACACTGACCACTTCATGCTCTTTAGATCCTTCGGCTCCACTACTGGCTTCAAAACCTCACCCACACCCCGCTCCTTCAGCATTGCCATTGCAGTGCGCGCCGGAAGACCTTCCGCCTGCGCCAGTTGATCCAGCGCCTCAGAAGCAAACATCCCGCATTTTGTCTTGTCAGGTTCAAAACTGATCTCGGAAGCACTCATCAGCACCCATTTGCGATCACATAAATCCTTTTCTATCTTTGGATTAGAAGCCATGAATTTTCTAAACTCAGCCACACTCCAGGGTGGGTCCTTGAAAATAATCCGATTGCCATGCTTATAAAAGTTCACATCGAAACCTTCCTTCATGACATGCCCTATTCCTTCTCTGCTTTGTTTCAGAACCTCTTCCAGCGATTGCACTCCCTTGATCTCGTTCGACCAGGACGAAAATCCACCAGTGTTCCCCGTGATAATCAACTGAAGTTTCTTCATTGTCGCCTGGGAAGATGTTTCATCCCCCGCCTGACACATTGATATATTCAATAGAAACATGATGATAAGCGCAATACCGCTTACCTGTAATAGCATCTCTGCTCTTTCATTTTTAGATTCTACTTTGTCCCTGCTTTGTGCCTTTGAGAGAAGGCACATAGGTCCACCCATACACTTTGTGCCTTTGTGCCTGCTAATAATAGGTGAAAATTTTAAATGTTTTTGGCTATTGCTATTTGTCTGAAATACGCAAAAATACATAAGCTGCGCTGTTATCATTATTTTTCAACGGGCGGTTGCGACTTTTTGAGAATAAAGACGAAATCGCCCGTATCAAGATGAGGATCCTTTATTTTGCCGAACTGAGGATGCTGCTTGGGATTATAATCAGGTACTTTTCTCGTTAGTATCGTCCCAAGCTCCGAACCCGTAAGGTACCCATCCTCATGCTGACTTCCCTCTATCCCTTTTAATGCTTTGATAAATACTTCCTTGAAAAAGCTTCTATCCGGAACTGGTTCATCAGCCATCCCCGCTGTTATGAATTCTCGTACAGGATTTCTGATCGATTCATTTATCGCTTCAGGAGCAATATCGCCTCTTAAGCTCAATATAGATCCTGAAAAGCAACTGTCAAACATAAAGAGTACATGCTTGCTTTTAAATAATTTTGCATAATCAATAATTTCGGTCATTCTTGTTGCTTTTTGCATGAATAAACTATAATTGTCTTTGGGTTGTGGAGTATCAATCATTAAAATGTATCCCAGGTTTTCTCCCCCGGCAACTTTTTCAGTATATCCATGTCCTGCATAATAGATAAGAATTTGAGCATCTTGATCCTGCCCCTTTCGTGCAATGAAATCAGACATAGTCTTTCTGAATCCACCCGAGTCAAGGTTTTTTGTTATCTCTACATTAAATCCTAAATCTTCCAGTACTTTCGCTACTTCTTCAATATCCGTGACCGTATATTCAAGCTTTCGAAAATATTCATAATCAGAATTGCCAACAAGCAAGGCATAGCTTGCTGAATAAAGCTGTGACATCCTCGTTAATTTCGGATTTGTTACGAAACTGCCTCTATCAGCCTGCTCTGGTTGTAACGTCGCTACTGGCTGGCTTTTTTTAGCAGTCTCCAGTTTCTTGTTTATATAATACTTCCAGGAAATAATAAAACCGGTAATAACAAAAATAATTATTACGAATGCAAGAGATAATTTTTTTACCGTTTTTGCCTTTCTCGCATGCATAACTTTTTTTGAATCAGCCATTATTGCAGTGTCTCCAGCTTTTTCAACTATTACTTCTTCCGCAGGGAGAGAAGCTTTGCTTTGAATATCAGAAACTGCTTTTTGTGCATCTAAACCAGAAATACCACCTTCCAAATCTATGAGCAAATCCCCTGCGCTCTGATAACGATTATTTATATCTCTTTCCAGACATTTAAGAATAATGTCATTGATTTTTTGCGGGATGGCAGGATTAAGAATACGCGGAGATATGAAAGATTCTTTCAATACTTTTTCTTCAAATCCGGGTCCCGAATATGGCAACTTGCCAGTAAGCATTGCATAGAAAATAACTCCTATTGAATATATATCAGATGCAAACACAGGTTTACACAAAAATTGTTCCGGTGCCATATAGGGTGTAATACTTAAGGATGTGTTTGCAAGCTGTCCATATTCCAATAATTTTGCTGTACCTAAATCGCTTAGCCTTACCCTGTTATTCTTCTCAATCAATATATAATGAGGCATGAGATTCCTGATGATAATGGAATTCATATGCGCATATTGAACTGCTGAAGCAATCTGCTTTATTATTTCAGTAGCTCCTTTTACTTCCAGTTTCTTTTTTTCTTTTAACAGATCAACAAGAAATATGCCATCAACATGCTCAATTACCATGAAAAAAATATCATTATACACTTCGGCAGCTATTAATTTAACAATATTTTCATGATCCAGTTTTGCTAATAGCTTTGCTTCTGCAAGCAGGTTCACAAGTTCCTTTCCTGAAAAATGGGGAATTTTAATGGTAACTAATTTATCAAGCCATATATCTTTCGCATCATAAATATGAGCAAAAGAGTCACTCACGATTTTCTTTATTATTGCATATTTGCCCATTTTCTCACCGGGTGATAACTTCCCCGGATCAAGTTTTATTTCATTGTTATTAATAATGTGCTGATTATCAGTCATAATTTTCTATTTTTAATTTCATTTTTTTTGTGAAACCAGAATTACTCAATTTTATTTTGATAAAAGAACTTTCTGCCATTTTGCAACTCATCAGCATTATATCCTTCATTATAGATGCAATCATTGGTATACCTGCATCCTGTAACATTGTACAGGATGCAGGTATTTTTATAGTTTCTGCATAATTGCTGATCTTCCATATCAAATGATACAATGTCAGCCTACTATTATTTGCTGTTCTTCGACCTTGAATCTGTCATTTTAGTGGTCTTGTCTCTTTTGATCCTCAACGCGTGCACTTGCCGTCATATGCTTTTTGCACCTGTGACTGGAGCCGTATGCAATCATTGCCATAGGTTTTTCCATCACAGCCACATACCTCTTTAGTATCCGGTACTAAACAGTTGCTCGGTATTGACTTGCATACACCCTGTAAATCAGCGCCTTCGCATGACCTTAGAGCAGTAATATCACAATACTCACCCCTTGAACAAGGTTCCGCTGTTATACCACCACATGTTTTTACCGCTGCCTTGCACTCTCCATCATGCGCTTTTTGCACCTGAGCCTGCTGCCGTACACAATCATTGCCATAGGTTTTTCCATCACAACCACATACTTGTTTCATATCCGGCACTAAACAACTTTTCGGCACTGCTACGCATACGCCCTGAAGATCCGCTCCCTCACATGCATTGAGAGCAGTTATATCACAATATTCGCCTCTGGGACAAGGTTCTGCGCTTATGCCTCCACATTGTTTCACCGGGGTCGCTCCTCTCGCGGGCTGCTTCTGCTGCGCCATCAACACACTAGCTAATGCAACAACTACCATTAGTAAGAACACTGTATGAACCCATCTGTTCATGAGAAAAGATTTTGAAGACCATTTTATCATGGTAAACCTCCTTTATTTATACTGAATTTGCTTCATCAAAATTCTGAGATCATGTTTCATATAGTTTACATTTTTCCCAAAACTTTATAAAACTCCATGTAGTTTTTCCAGCTAATCCATAAGCAAAGCTTAAAATAAGTTGTACTTTCCTATTATCTGTCTAAATTTTCTCTACTCAGTTTCTTGCTTTACAAGTGCTGATTTCATGCTCTTTATTTTACCTTTCTGATATCATATTGTCAATATTGAACCATGTAACTTCACTCTTGTTATAAAATACTATTCTCCTTTGATCAACATTTATGCCAAATCATAAAATGCAAACCTGGTGTCGATCGGTGAACTGCTGGGAGATTTTTACTGAGCCAAAATGCGCAGGGTTGCTGAATGCCACCCATGCAACTGTTCGCCACTTTCCAAAAATGCCTTTTAATAGAAAAGTCCAAGCAAAGTTATGTCCTGGGGCATTCACCCTTTTTGGGATTCTTTCTTCGTCTTCATCATGATAGTTTGATTGTATTATGTGATTGAACTCTTTTGGAAGACAATACTTAAGTTTCGGGCTGACATCTGAGCAATCTCGATTAAACTAATCCTCATAAAGAAGCGTGAAATAAGATTTAGACGCCTCACATAAAGCACAATTATCCGGCGCCTGCGCAACTTCATGCACATACCCGCAATTTGTACACTGCCACTTGGAAACTCGCTCACGTATATAGAGCCGATTTGATTCCAGATTCCTCAGAAGCTGTGAAAACCTCTTCTCATGATATTTCTCGATTTCTGCAATAAGCAGAAATACTTCGGCAATATCTTTGAATCCCTCCTCCTGTGCTATTTGTGCAAATTCCGGATATACTACTTCGTATTCCATTTTTTCGCCTGCAATTGCAGACTCAAGATTTTCCTTCGTTGTACCAATAGCATTTGCAGGAAATGATGCTTTGATTTCGATAGACCTGCTATCTCCTAAAAAAGAATATAATTTCCGGGCATGTTCCCGCTCATTATCCGCTGCAACTGAAAAAGCCTCTGCTATTTGATGCAAACCTTCATTTTTTGCCTGCAAAGAATAAAACGTATAGCGGTTTCTCCCCTGCGATTCACCAGCGAAAGCAGTCAAAAGATTCCTCTCTGTACGGGATCCTTTTATATTATCCATACATTGCTCCTGTTATCATGAAAATCTCTTTCATCTTAAACTACCCTCCTGCTCCTGTCAAGCGGCGGGGGTCGGACCCTAACATTAGACACTTCGCTAACGCACTCCTGCAAAGCATTTCAACGACACTTGTTAAAAATTCAGCAAAAAACGAAAAGTGCCTTTTAACTCCTAATGTACTTCATTGGTTTACGTATCATATGAACCTAACGTTGGGCTACTACACTCTCCTCCTGAATACATCGGTACTGAGATACTTTAGGCCAGAATCCACCATCAACGTAGCTATTTTGGCTTCTGGCCCTAATCGCTCTGCTACTTTTATCGCTGCTTCTACATTCGCTCCAGATGACGTTCCGGCAAAAAGACCTTCCTCACAAGCTAAACGTCTGGTCATAGCTTTCGCATCATCCGTTTTCACAGCAATTATTTCATCCACGAAACCTGGATCCCACAGCGGCGGCGTGTAACCAATTCCTACTCCTTCGATTTTATGAGGGCCCGCCTTACCACCTAACAATACTGAAGATTCCCCTGGCTCGACAACTATTATCTTAATCCTGGGATTGTAACGTTTTAATACTGTTGCTACACCTCGCGATGAAGCCGCAGTGCCAACACATTGAACAAATGCATCAACCTCTCCATTCATTTGGCTCCAGATTTCCTCAGCCAACGGATAATAGCCTGCAATGCTGTCGACATTGTTAAGCTGGTCAGTCCAATATGTGTGAGGTCTCTGACTATATTCTCTTGCAGCTTCAATCATATCTAAAATCAACTTCTTTGTGGTAAGGCCGCCTTCACTCGGTATCAGTGTAAGTTCTGCACCAAATGCCGTCATCTGATTCAACTTATCCTGACTAAAAGCATCGGAAGAAATAATATGAAGGTGGTACCCTTTCGCAACACAAATTAATGCCAGTGATATGCCCGTACTGCCACCTGTGTACTCAACAATGGTATCCCCTGGTTTTAATCTGCCATCCTCCTCTGCCCTGGAAATCATAGCCTGTGCCGCACGATCTTTCATACTGCCTGTCGGATTTTCCCATTCAAGTTTCGCAAATACCTTCGCACAACCTGGCGGAACAACATTATGTAACTGCACCAATGACGTGTTCCCAATGGCCTGCAAAATATTACCTGTATTCATTTTATCTTTCTCCTTACATTTTTAAAGAACAATCTCATGTCTCAGATTCTGTTTCAAACACTATAGCAAATTTTATCAGAAAATCAATTTTTGATGAAATTTTGCAAGGTGCTTTCAGGATACACATGGGGTCTACCTTTACATAGTGGCTAATGTTTAGGTCCGACCCCACTCCCAATTGATATTGAGCTGGTATTGCTATACAATGAGCATTTATTGTCAGAGGAGTAACAGAATATGAAAAAATACCGTTCCATTATTTTGGTGGTGATAATGGTAATACTTTTTGCTGGCGGCAAAGGCATTACCAGTCAGGATAAAGACATTGACAAGACAAAATCTTTAATTGCATCGGCAGCAAGCAATGCTGTTATTCAGAAAGAATTGATCAAAGTCAAGCAGGATATCAGTGCAGTAAACTATTATGTTCAATTTGGCAATGAAAGCAGAGTAAGTTTGACGAAGCGAATACACGCACTGGAGGTTCGTCTGTTCATCATTGAAAATCAGATCAGGCAATCATCCCTAAAAGATAAAGAAGCTTTTCTTAACAGGGTGGAGGAATTAGAGATAATGTTAGGAACAGTGGAAGATCAGGCTGCTTCAGTACGACGGCACGCACCGAGAGACAAAATTACCTTACCGGCTCCTCACCACAAAATAGCACAGGTACCTGTTCCGGCTCAGCAGACGATAATCAAACCGGTACTCATTCATCCAGATTTACAGTTCACGAAATACCTCTTCGCTACTAGTAAGCAAATAAATCTGCCAGTAGCGACCGTATTTTCCGAGAACAAGGCTCCTGCTAATTTTCCCGACAGCATGCAAAATAGCGTAATGATGAAGGTTACTCACGATAAAGCAGGAATTCAGCAGAATAGCAGCCTGTATCATCAAGCAATTTCTTCAATTCGTACAAGATCCATGCAATCATCTAAAAGAGTAGGCTCGCTTCAAACTGGCTCAATTTCCGGAATCGCGACTGATGCAGATACCATGGCTTCCCTGAACAATATTGAAGTCCGGATTTATGACCAGAGCGGTAACCAGGTTAGCTCTGCTTACACAGACCTTACCGGAGCTTACACTGCCGGGGGATTATCTACCGGCACCTATTATGCGCGTACCCGGAATTTGCAGGGTTATCAAAATGAACTCTATGACAATAATCTATGTTTAAATTGCGATGTGACGCAGGGAACGCCGATTTCAGTAACTGATGGCAGTGATACTCCAAATATTGGCTTTGCACTGACTGCCGGCGGTACTATCACAGGTACTATCACCGATGCTGGTACAGATGCTCCTCTGCAAGATATATCCGTGAGTATTTTCGATTCGACAGGCAGGTCAGTCGTAGATGGTATTACCGATGTTTCGGGCAATTATGTTCTTGATGGAGGATTACCCTCAGGAACTTATTATGCTGTCACCGGCAACAATCTTGGATATCAAAATGAATTATTTGATGATAACAAATGTCTCAGTTGCAATGTTCTGCAAGGAACTCCTATTTCTGTGATTGCTGGTTCCACGACGCCAAACATTAATTTTGCATTAGATGCTGGTGGAACCATTTCCGGGACAGTGATCGATTTTTCCACATCAAATCCCATACCCGGAATCGGAATAAGGATTTATGATATTTACGGATGGCAAGTCGGCTGGGGTTGGACTGACAGTTCCGGCAATTATACTACACAACCCGGATTGCCTTCCGGCACGTATTATGCGCGAACCTCCAATAATTCCAGTTATCAGCATAAACTGTATGACAATATTCTCTGTTTGAATTGTGATGTAACAACTGGCACCCCCATTTCCGTTACTGCCGGAACTGATACGAACAATATTAATTTTGCTCTCGATGCCGGAGGCACAGTAGACGGGACGCTTACCGATTTCGTTACCAGCAATCCCATCCCCAGTGCAAACGTAGCAATTTATGATTCCAGCGGTATGAATGTTGCCAGCGGCTGGACTGATCAATCAGGCCATTATATTGTTGATATCGGGCTTCCGAACGGTTCCTATTATGCGCGTACCTGGAATGCTGCCGGTCACATCAACGAGCTTTACGATAATCTTGATTGTCCCTTTGAATGTAATATACTTCTTGGAACTTCTTTCTCCGTATCTGTGGGCAATACTACAACTATTGATTTTGCACTGGATGCCGGCGGTACCATTTCTGGTACGATTACCGATGCTGCTACCTTAAATCCTCTTGCAAATATTTCTGTTCAAATCTTTGACAGCTATGGCAACTCAGTCCAGGCGGGAACCACAAATTCTGCAGGGGAATATATCTCGACCATTGGTTTGCCTACCGGCACCTATTATGCAACAACATCCAATAGTCAACAATATGTAAATGAACTATACGACAATCTGCCCTGTGTCAATGGTTGTAATGTATTTCTGGGAACTCCTATTTCTGTCATCGAAGGAAATAATACACCTAATATTAATTTTGCTCTTACACTTGGCGGCTCGATCTCAGGAACGATAACAGATTCTGTCACAACCAATCCAATTTTCAATACAAATGTTCAAATATTTAATGCAGGTGGTTCACAAGTAGCTAACGTATGGACTGATTCTTTAGGATTTTACATGACACAAGGGGGCGGCTTGCCAGCCGGGACGTATTATGTTCAATCCAATGATAATCAGCAGCATCTCAATGAATTGTATGATAATATTCCCTGCAACAGCGGCTGTAATGTGACTAATGGAACACCAGTTGTCGTGACGGCAGGCAACAACACGCTGGATATAAATTTTGCACTCGATCCTAGTGGTTCCATTTCCGGAACTATCATAGATGCATCAAGCCTACTGCCTCTGCCAAACATTCAGGTTACTATTTACAACATATATGGCAACTCGATTTCAAATGGATGGACTGATTCTGCCGGATATTATATCAGCACTATTGGATTACCTGCCGGCACTTATTATGCCGCAACCTGGAACCAGCAGGGTTACCAGAACGAACTTTATGATAATATCAAATGCCTGTACTGCGATCCGACGACAGGAAACGCAATTTCCGTAACCGCACCGGACACCACTCCCGATATCAATTTTGCACTCGATAAAGGAGGCACATTCTCCGGTATTATCACCGCAGCTTCAACTTCTTCTCCTCTTCAAAATGTACAGGTTGAAATTTATGACTCTGTCGGCACTTATATCTCTAATGCAAGTAGTGATTCGACGGGATATTACATTACTCCTGACGGCTTTGCAACGGGAAACTATTATGCGCGCACCAATAATGCCGGGTTATATCTCAACGAACTTTACAACAATTTCCCATGCACCTTCGGATGTGATATCACTACCGGCACATCAATTTTCATCACGGCAGGCTCCAATACTCCTGGCCGGGATTTTGCTCTTGACCAGGGAGGGTCGATCTCCGGCACGGTAACTGATTATACTACCGGAAACCCACTGCCAAATATTACCATTACTATTTATGATAGCAACGGTAATACTATCACCAATACGCAAACCAATGCTTCAGGTTACTATATCACGCCTACGGGATTACCAGCCGGTTTATATTTTGCGCTCACCAGCAACAACCAGGGCTATATCAATGAATTGTTTAATGATATCAGATGCCTCAACTGCGATGTGAGAAACGGTTCACCCATCTCCGTTACTGAAGGAGACACTACTCCTAATATTGACTTCGCATTAGAGCAAGGAGGAACAATTTCCGGTACGGTTACTGATGCATCAAATGGGAATCCGCTCCCGAATATAGGGCTCGACTTTTATGATTCATCAGGTACCTGGGTGACGAACAGTGGAACTGATACTTCCGGAAATTATCAAGTCAACGGTGGACTTCCTGCCGGTAATTATTATGCAGTCACCAATAATGGATACCAGTACCTGGATGAACTCTACAATAATATTCCATGTCCCTACGGTTGGGACTGTACATTCATCTCAGGAACACCAATTCCTGTTGCCATTGGCAATGACACCAGCAATATTAATTTCGCGCTCGACCACGGCGGTTCCATCTCTGGTCACATCACTGATGCAGTATCCGGGAATCCACTGGTCAATATTCAAATATCAATCTATGATGTATACGGGCAGCGCGTTGCGACCGGCAATACCGATAGTTCCGGTAATTATACTTCTGATACTGGATTACCAACGGGAACTTATTATGCACGTACCTACAACTGGCAAGGTTATATCAATGAACTGTACGATAATATCGTTTGCCTTGGTTGCAGTGTCACATCCGGGACTCCGATCTCAGTTACCGAAGGTTCCAATACGGGCAATATTGATTTTGCTCTTGATCAAGGCGGTACTATCTCCGGAACCATCACGGACTCCATAACAAGTAATCCTCTTCAGGGTATAAATGTCAGTATTTATAATTCATCTGGTGTTTACGCAGCTTGGGGAAACACTAATTCATCCGGGAATTATGAACTCAACGGCGGACTGCCGGCAGGTAATTATTATATAATCACTAATAATGGATATCAGTACCTCGATGAACTCTACGACAATGTACCATGCCCCTACGGTTGGAATTGTTCCTTTGCTTCCGGTGCACCAGTTCCCGTTACCGTTGGAAATAACACAGGCAACATCGATTTTGCACTTGACCACGGCGGTTCTATCTCGGGTAATATAATTGATGCGGCAACCAGCAATCCAATTCCAAATATTCAGGCAGCAATTTATGATCAGTGGGGACAGCGTGTCGCGAATAGTAATTCGGATACCGCTGGTAACTATATTTCCGACACTGGACTGCCAACCGGAACCTATTATGTACGAACCTACAATAGTTCCGAATACATCAATGAACTGTATGATAACATCATATGCTTGAATTGTGATGTCACCTTTGGGACTCCAATTTCCGTTACCGCCGGTTCCAATACATCCAATATCGATTTTGAACTTGCAAAAGGCGGCTTAATTTCAGGAAACGTTACTGATGAAGCAACCGGTAATCCACTTCAAAATATAGACATCAGCATTTATGACCAGAATGGACATGGAATAACAGGAACTTCCACGGACAGCTCGGGCAATTATATTATCAATGAAGGTCTCCCGACAGGTTCTTACCTCGCACTTGCCTATAACTCGCAAGGATTTATCAATGAGCTGTACGATAATATCATTTGCTTACAATGCGACGTCAGAAACGGTACTCCGATTCCAGTCACTCAAGGGTCTACTACTCCTAATATCAATTTCGCCTTAGATGAAGGCGGCACCATTACCGGAACTGTCACTGATGCGGCAACCGGCAATCCTCTCCAATATATAGGCATCAGCATCCGTGATGCAGTTAACCAAGTAGCTTACGGAAATACAGATGCTTCCGGCAATTACCAACTTGACGGCGGTTTGCCGGCAGGCACTTATTATGCCGTTACGAATAATGGATATGGTTATTTGGATGAACTGTACAATAACTTTCCATGCCCCTACGGCTGGGATTGTACCTATACTTCCGGAACACCAATCTCCGTTGCGGTCGGTAACAATACACCTGGTATTGATTTTGCCCTTGACCTGGGCGGTTCTATTTCAGGGAAGGTTACTGATGAAGCAACCGGAAATCCCATCCCTTATGTTAATGTAGCAATCTATGATCAATCAGGGCAACATATTGAGAACGTGAATACTGATTCCTCCGGCAACTATTTCTCTGAAACAGGATTACCAACCGGTACTTTTTATGTGCGCACCTATAATAATTATGGATATATCAATGAACTCTACGATAATATCGTTTGTCTTGGCTGCGATGTACTGACTGGCATTCCTGTCAATGTCACCATTGATGACAATACCCCGAATATTGATTTTGCATTGAATGTGGGCGGCACCATTTCCGGAACCGTCACGGATTCCGCTACTGGCAATCCAATTCAAGACGTCAATGTAGAATTCTATACAGCTTCCGGTGTTTATGTCGGGTCAGGAAATCCCGATTCAAATGGTAATTATACAATTGATGGAGGCTTGCCGACCGGATCTTACCGTTCACGTACCAACAATTGGCAGAATTACCTGAACGAATTGTACAACAATCATCCATGTCCATTTGGCTGCGATGTTACTACCGGTGATCCAATCGATGTAATCGCAGGTTCGAATACTCCCAATATTAATTATGCACTCGACAAAGGCGGCTCCATTTCCGGCATGGTGACTGATGTTGCCACCGGTAATCCGATTCCTAATGTCAATGTTTCCCTTTACGATAATAATGGTGACCAGGTAGCAAATGACAATACAAACAGCTCCGGGTATTATATTTCAAATACGGGACTTCCTGCCGGAACTTATTATGCTGTAACGTATAATGACCTTGGTTATGTGAATGAATTGTATGATGGCATCATTTGCGTGAGTTGCGATGTATTAACCGGGACTCCTATTTCCGTAACACTGGGCGACAATACACCCAACATTAATTTTGCTCTTGCGATAGGCGGAAAAATCAGCGGAACTGTCACGGATGAAACAACCGGTAATCCACTCAATAATGTTGATGTAGGCATATATAATGCCTCGGGCAACTGGATGACAAATGGACGTGCTGACAGCTCAGGATATTACATCGGCAATGATGCTTTGCCCGATGGTTCTTATCGAGCGCTCACCAATTCTTTTGGGAATTACCTGCGAGAGCTTTATGATAATATCCCCTGTCAATTTGGTTGTAACATTCCGTCTGGCACGCCTATCCCCGTAACTGCTGGCAACACTACACCGAATATTAATTTTGCGCTTAATCTCGGCGGTACCATCTCCGGAACCATTACAGATGCAGCAAATAGCAATCCACTTGAGAATGCCGATATTCAAATCTATGACCAAAATGGCTATTACAGAATGGGTGCTCAATCAAATACATCCGGGGATTATATCAGCGGCGGACTGCCTGCTGGTTCTTACTATATTATCACGCATGCACAATATTATATCCCGGAACTCTATGATAATCTTATCTGCTCTTTTGGCTGCGATGCAACCACCGGCACTCCCATATCAGTTTCGTTAGGAACCAATACTCCGAATATCAATATCGCACTCGATAGAGGCGGTACTATCTCCGGTACAGTGACCGATGCTGTTACCGGTAACCCGCTCACAGATGCATACGTTTCGTTTTATATTTACGGCGGTTCATGGGCAGTCGATACATGGACTGATAGCAACGGCGATTACCAGACATGGGACGGAATCCCGTCCGGGAATTATTATTCCTACGGCGCTGCGTTTCAACATATCACCGAACTTTATAATGATGTATCATGTCCGGCATATATCTGCAATTGGCTCGCAGGCGACACCGTCTCGGTAACTGCTGACTACGATACTCCCAATATCAATTATGCATTAAGTAGCGGTGGCACACTTTCCGGACAAGTTACCAGAGAATCTGATTCAACACCGATAAACAATGTTCGCATTTATGTTTATGACATCAATGGAGTCAGGATTGCCGCTCCAAGAACCAATAGCTCCGGAAATTATAGTACATGGGATGGTATGCCTACCGGTAATTATTTTGCACGAACGATCTACTCGGCATTCATCGATGAAGCTTATGACAATATCCCCTGCGCACCCTGTGACCCTATTTCAGCAACTCCTATCCCACTGGTTGCCGGAGCAAATACACCCAATATCAATTTCGCATTAGCCACGGGGGGCACTATCTCCGGCACCGTCACCAATGAAGCAACCGGACTACCACTTGCCAATGTGCCGGTGATGATTCTCAGCAGTAACGGCATCACTATTCAAAGAGGAATTACTAATAGCACCGGCACCTACACTACCGGCGGATTACCTACCGGCATTTATTTCGCACGTATTAATTCCTACGGTTATGTACCGGAAGTGTATGACAATTGCATCAACTGCGGTGCATTAGCTGGAACCCCTATCTCTGTTACCCTGAACCAGAATAC
>MFGW01000132.1:23478-24787 GCA_001780385.1 Candidatus Fischerbacteria bacterium RBG_13_37_8
GGTGGATTATCCGGGCACATCACCGATGCCGCGACCGGAAACCCGATTGATGGTTTTTGTGTTTGGATTTTTGATTCGCAAGGAAATTATAGAGATGCAACATGTACTGATACCTATGGGTATTATCAGTCAAATCTTGTATTGCTTCCCGGAAATTTCTATGTTATGACTACCGCTGCCCTATCATACCCAACAATGTTGTATGATAATGTGCCCTGTTTCCCCAGTTGTGAGTTTTCCAGCGGTACGCTGGTTCCCGTGACTGCCGGTTCAATTACTCCTGACATTAATTTTGCGCTCTATAAGGGAGGAGCTATTGCCGGTCATGTAACGGAAAGCATAACAGGTAATCCTATTGCAAATGTTGATGTTCAGATATACACAGCTTCGGGCGTTTGGCTTACCAGCGGCTTTACTAATGCCGACGGCGGTTACCAGACAACCGAACCGTTGGCAGATGGAAGTTATTACGCACTTGCAGGATCTGCCGGTTTCCAGCGAAAGCTCTTTGACAATATCCCCTGTCCAAACGGATGCGATGTCACAGCCGGCGCACCTATCGATATAATCGGCGGCTCTACAGTCAATAATATTAATTTTGCACTTGATGCATCTATCACTTCTCCATGGATACCCTCTGGTAATCTCAACACTGCTCGCGAATCACATACCGCAACACTGCTCAATGATGGTAAGGTGCTCGTTGCCGGTGGGTACAATGGTACTCATTTGTCTTCATGCGAACTCTTTGATCCGGTCACGGCAACATGGACGATGGTTAATCCGATGAGTACTGCGCGCTCCAGTCATACTGCAACATTACTCCGCAGCGGCATGGTGCTCGTCGCAGGAGGGTATAACGGCACCTACCTCAATACGGCATTACTCTATAATCCAGCTACCGGAGCCTGGACCACTACAGGAACCATGACCACTGCACGCTCTCAGCATACCGCTACCTTATTAGCAGATGGCAGAGTTCTCGTCACCGGCGGATACAATGGCGCTTACCTCAATAGCGCTGAGATATATACTCCATCAACAGGTTTATGGTCATCGGCAGGCACGCTAGCAACCGGGCGTAGTAACCACACGGCAACATTGCTGAATGACGGAACTGTCCTTATTACAGGCGGATATAATGGAACCTATCTTGCCTCTTCAGAATTATACGATCCTACGGGCAATTCATGGTCACCGACCGGAAGCCTTAACACGGCACGCCGTTATCATTCAGCAACGCTGCTGCCCAATGGCAAAGTCATGGCATCCGGCGGGTATAATGGCACATACCTTTCTTCTTCAGAAT
>MFGW01000132.1:24825-25156 GCA_001780385.1 Candidatus Fischerbacteria bacterium RBG_13_37_8
GGAAGCCTAGCTACCGCACGTCGCCGCCATACTACTACCCTCTTACCAAACGGAAAAGTCCTCGCAGCCGGCGGTGAGAATTCATCCGGCAGTCTCGTAAGCACTGAATTATTTGATTCCACAACCAGTAACTGGTCTGCAATGAGCAATCTTGACAACGCCCGACGCCTCCATACATCAACAATACTCGCATCCGGAAAAATCCTGGTCATCGGCGGTTATAATAGCACTGGATATCTCTCCGGAAGTACTGTATCTGATGCTGCTTCCGGCCTCTGGACTCTTACCGGAAATTTGAATGCTGCCCGCTACGCTCATACTGCTACTCTTC
>MFGW01000132.1:25163-26597 GCA_001780385.1 Candidatus Fischerbacteria bacterium RBG_13_37_8
TGGGAAAGTTCTGGTCGCCGGTGGAGTCGGCTCGCTCGGCACTTCTGAATTATACAATATCGCGGCAGGAACATGGGCTTACAGCGGTAGCCTTTTGACGCCACGTTACTATCATTCAGCAACTCTTCTTCTAAACGGCAAGGTACTTGTTGCCGGCGGACGAAATGGAGCTAACATTCTTTCCTACGCGGAACTCTATAATCCCGCTACCCAAACATGGTCTCCTACAGGCATTATGAACGTGCCGCGCAGTTCTCATGCCGCAATTCTGCTGGCAGACGGCAGAGTCCTCGTCATTGGTGGAGTTGGTTCCAACGGTTATCTCAACAACGCTGAAATCTATGACCCGATCAGCGGTACATGGACACCTACCGGGAATATGAATATTGCGCGAAATTCTTTTACTGCTACGCTCCTCCCTAATGGAAAAGTGCTCGTCACCGGCGGATATTACCCGGGTGGCTTTGTCACAGAAACCACAGAATTATTCGATCCCGCAACCGGTACATGGTCTTTTACCACCAGTATGCATATCGCACGCTCAGACCATGCCGCAACACTCCTCCAGGACGGTAAAGTAGTCATCGCAAGCGGTAACGCTGTTACCTTACTGGTTCCTCTCACAGAAATTTATGACCCGGTTACTGAATCAATGACCATCGTTGGCAATATGAATATTGCTCGATATCCATTTACTGCTTCCCAATTGCTTCCCAACGGAAAAGTACTGATTGCAGGCGGAACCGGCATCATGGGCTCCACCGCCTATATCGTAAAAGCTACTGAATTGTTTGACCCGCTGACCAATACATGGTCATTCTCCGCAAACCTCAATATGCCGCGCCGCAATCACTCCTACACACTCCTTCCGAATGGAAAAGTGCTTACAGCCGGTGGATACAGCACTGCCGGACCCATGCAAACTTGTGAATTATTTGAATCCGGATTAAATTATTATAACGCATGGCGCCCGGTTATCACTTCCGTTACCAATCCACTCACTGAAGGATCTGCGCTTACAGCAACCGGTACCCTATTCCAGGGCGTCTCGGAAGCTTCCGGTTCGAATGGCAATCAAAATTCATCCACCAATTACCCGCTCGCTCTCCTGACACGTATCGATAATTCCATGACAAGTTGGCTCCCACTTGATTCCAGCTCCGGCTGGTCCAATACCAGTTTTACTTCCACGGCACTCACTGGACTTCAGACCGGTCCCGCCCTGGTCACGATTTTCACCAACGGTATCCCAAGTGATTCGTATTATATCTCCATACAATGCACCGCATCATCCATTACTACTCAACCACAACCGCAAACCGCATGCCCCGACGGAACTGTTGTCTTCACCATCGTCGCACAAGGCGCCGGTCTTCACTATCAGTGGCGCAAAAATAGCATCCCGCTCTCCGATGGTGGTCACTATTCCGGTAC
>MFGW01000132.1:27405-30787 GCA_001780385.1 Candidatus Fischerbacteria bacterium RBG_13_37_8
GCAAAGCATCTTGCATTAGAGAAAGAGGTACCGGTGACTGCTTATTTAGCGGGAATATGTCTGACTGAATCGCAGGTAAAAAATATTCTGGACAATTATCATGCAATTGGTGTTCAATCGGTCTTATGTGTGAGAGGTGATAATCCACATGATGGAGCGCCTGCTGAAGATACAGGTGATTTTCAACATGCCACAGAATTGCTGACTTTTGTAAAATCCAATTTTGGATTTCAGCTTGGAGCAGCAGGATACCCGGAAGGTCATGTTGAAGCCGAAAGCAAGGAAACGGACTGGGATTATCTGAAGCTGAAAGTTGATAAAGGAGCTCAATATATCATCTCACAGTATTTTTATGACAACGATTATTATTATGAATTTGCGGAAAATTGTCGCAAGAGAAATATCAATGTACCTATTGTAGCGGGAGTAATGCCCATATATAGTGTGAAGATGATGGAGAATTTAGCAGCTATGTGTGGTGCAACGATAACGCAAAGGGTACGGGAAGGTTTAGCTCAGATCAATGTTGAGGACAAGGAGGCAGTAGGAGCATTCGGAATAGAATTAGCATTACAGCAATGCCGCGAGCTTCTGAGAAATGATGTGGATGGTTTGCATTTTTACACCATGGATCGCAGCCAGTCGGTGGCAAAAATAGTGCAGCAATTACGAAAGGAGGGGGTCGTACCATAACATTAGCCCGCCCCAGAAGCGTTGCTATGACAGCATCCCGAAAGCCCTTTTCAAAATTTCATCAGAAAAAGCATTTACTTCTCTCCATAGCTCATTGCCGGGAGACCATGCAATTTACGCAAAAACGCTATTTGACCGATATGATACGATTCATGTTGCACAAGGAAAGCGATGCCACCCATAATCGTTTTATCATTAATTGGAAATGACATTTCGGAGGTTTTTTGAAGAACCTCATTTGGCAAATGTTCAAGGTGATTGATCAGCAGAGGGGAGATATTATTCCATTCTGCAATAATTTTGCTCAAATCGGGCAGAAGAAGAGCATCCTTTGCAGAATTAACCTTTCTGAACAGTTCTTTGAACGGACATTCAATGGAATTACCTGTATAGTTAGCAAGGAAATAGCGGGCATCCAGGAGATGAGCAGCCAGAAAAAGAATACTGTTGCTTTTTTGGTTTACACGTTTCAGCGCAATTTCATCTGTAACGCCATTGAGAACATTCAAAAATAATTGCGTGTTGCATTCTAATATAAGCCGCATTGAATAAAGCATATCTCTAATATGTTACTATTATCCTAAGATTTCTGCAATAAATGAGCAGTAGTGATGGGAGCGACTGTTTACAGTTTTGCAAACATTTGTCCTGCTCATTTTCGAGCAAATTATTTTTTTTGCGAAACAGCTAAGCCATCGCGAATTGGCAGAATCACGGTTTGTAATGCTGGATTAGCATAGAGTTTTTCGTTGAATTCACGCATTATATCCGCAATACTGTCTACCCCTTTTTCGACTACTAATCCATCCCATAGAACATTATCCGCAAGAAGAATTCCTCCTGTTCGTAATCGCTGCACACAAGGTTCAATTAAGTCAGGATAAATTTCTTTGTCAGAATCGATAAAAATAAGGTCATAGTTTCCCTTCAGTCCGGGAAGTTTCTTCATTATATCACCTCGGATAATCGTTACATAATCATGCAGCTGAGCTTCTTGTATATTGTCATAAGCACGCTGCGCGAATTTTTCATTTTTTTCCATAGTCATGACCAATCCGTCTGTTTTTTTAACAGCAAGGGCAAAATATATAGTTGAATAACCAATGGCAGTTCCAAGTTCGAGTACGGATTTTGCTTTAATCATGCTGGTAATCAAAGTCAGTAGGGGAGCAACCATAGGACCTATAATAGGAATACCTTCGCGAAGTGCCTCTCCCTCCATTCTGGTCAGAGTCTGACTGCGTTTTTTGATCAAGCTTTTCATATATTCATCGATCTGCGGCAATGTGATTCCATATTCTTTTGTCTTTATTATCTTTGGCATTTGTTCATTTTCTCCTTATTAATATATACTGCAAAATTATAAACAACGCAACTCTTTAAAAGGGGAAAACGGTGACAGGGGTCTACCTGTTTACAAAAGTGCAAACACCTATCACTCACCTTTCAGGCTTTACATACGGCATATTTTTGCGTATATTTATTACATGGAAAAAAGTGATCACAATTCAAATAGAAGCGTCAATGAACGGAACCGATTCCGCATTATCATAACGGTAATTATTGTTGCTGGTGTAGTAGCTATAACTATCGGTCTGTATACTGTCTATCGGTTTACGGAACTGCCGGTGGAAACTATAGATAAAGCCGGGGAATCACTTGCAAAAATTGCATCGACGTTCAAGACTGGCACGGTGACTACTGAATTTCACGATTATGTCACGAATGTACGCGGAGTTAATTATTTACAAATTGCCAACCTGAAATCCGTGGATACCTTTACCCGGACAGATTCCACAGCTATATTTTGGGATATGATTGGGTTGCCGGATATCACCGTTGAAATCCAGGCTCCCATCGAATACACCTATTATCTCGATCTGAATGACAGGTGGGAATTTACCTGGGATCAACAACTCCAGAGTATCATCGTCATAGCTCCGCCTATCAAATGCAACACACCTGCCGTCGATATCGCTAATTTAAAAATGATAGTAAAAGATGGAAGCATACTAAGAAACAAGGAGCTCGCACTCGAAAAATTAAAGAAGGAAATGCCGCAAATGGTGCGTGGCGTTGCTGCTGAAAAAATTCCATTGATTCGCGAGACGGCGAGGCGTGAAGCTCGCATTTTCATTGAGAACTGGATTGTCAAGATAATGTTCAAGGAATATGAATTTAAGCCGCATGTTCGCGAAGTCTATTTCCGCGATGAATCCGGGGACAGGCATTTACAAATTTACAAAAATGTAAACACCCATCCCCAGGCTCCTGCTGACGGGATAAAAAACGGAGGTAAGCCATTTAAAAATGATTAAATCCACTAAACTAAACAAAAAGGAACACCTCGAAAAACTTTTTCAAAAGCATGGATTCACGGACTTTACATGGATTGATCCACAAAAAATAATTGTCGCACAATGGGTGAGAATGAAATGCATGTTCGGATGCGAAGGATATGGCAAAGGTGCAAGTTGCCCGCCTAATGTTCCATCAGTCGAGGAATGCAGAAGGTTTTTTTATGATTACAAAATGGCTGTTGTTTTTCATTTTGCCAAAAAGGTTAATAAGCCTGAGGAACGTCACAAATGGTCGCGAAAAATAAATCTTGCGCTATTAAAGCTTGAGCGCGAAGTGTTTCTTGATGGGCATGAAAAGGCATTTCTCTTACCAATGGGTAGTTGTAATG
>MFGW01000132.1:30815-31118 GCA_001780385.1 Candidatus Fischerbacteria bacterium RBG_13_37_8
CACTTGTAAGAATCCAAGGATGGGTCGTCCCGGAGCAGATGCACTTGCCATGGATGTATTTTCAACCGTCCGACAGTACGGTTATGATATCAAAGTATGCAAAGATTATGATCAGGAGATGAATCGTTTCGCATTTCTTTTTATTGAATAGAAGCAATAATGAATCCAATAACACATTGTTTAACAGGATGGCTGGTAGCACAGACAGATACTCTCAGCAAACGTGAACTCACACTGGTTACCATAGCCGCTGTTATACCGGATGTGGACGCACTCGGCATAGTCGCCGAATATGTTACCAGA
>MFGW01000132.1:31143-31957 GCA_001780385.1 Candidatus Fischerbacteria bacterium RBG_13_37_8
CATGCGTGGCAACTGACCTGGTCCGGTCAATGGGCACTCAATGCATGGCAAAATATCCTTATTACGCTCATTCTGCTAGCCATAACCTTTTATTTAAGCTGGCGACGTGGATTTTCGCTGCTTGAGCTCATTTCTTCCCGTGCGGATCAAGCATTTATTACCGCCCTTCGCAACCGCTTCAAATAGAAATCTCGGAGACACAGGTGTTTACACTTTTGTAAACATGAAAATACCTGTCTCCCGACTTACAGTTCTTCACTGATTACTCCAAGAAGATCCTTCTTGGTGATAAATCCTTGCAATAATTTGCGATTCTTTCTGTCTACTACAGGGATATGATAAATACTCTTGTTGCGCATCAGGTGATAGACAAATTGAAGTGAATCGGTTGGAATAAGGGTAATAACATCGGCTTTCATAATATCCTTGGCAGTGACTTTTGATTTATCATCCTTTTTACAGCATGCGAGGTCTTCTTCAGTGATAATGCCAACAAGCTCGTTATTACTTACAACGGGAAATCCATGATGACCTGTGCGTCGATGAATTACTTCAAGCTCTTCTAATGTAGTTTCTGGTTGAACAGAGACAATATCTTTAACCATAACATCCGCAGCAGTCTTAATATCAAGAATATTAATCTGCATATCAGTAGGAATATACGTGCCTCTTCTTGTCAGTTTTTTTGTATAGATTGTTTCTTTTTGAAATTTCCATGCAAGTAGATCAGCGACGACGCATGCAAACATGAGCGGCAGGATGATTTCATAGTCCCTTGTCATTTCGAACAGCATGATAACGGCAGTAAGAGTGG
>MFGW01000132.1:31978-33337 GCA_001780385.1 Candidatus Fischerbacteria bacterium RBG_13_37_8
ATGCAGCCATAGCAACAAGTGCATATGCACCATAGGATGCAGTAATAGTCGGGAAAAGTGAATGAATAATATACCCATATGCGCCTCCAATCATGCTTCCAATAAATAACGTTGGAGCGAAAACACCGCCGGAACCACCTGAACCAATAGTTAATGACAGTGCTATTATCTTCAAGAAAGCTAATGTAAGTAGCAAAGATAGAGTCAAATGCCCGCTTAAAGCAGCATCTACAGAATAATAGCCTATTCCCATAATTTGAGGATAAAACACTGCGATGATGCCAATGAATAATCCCCCAATGGCTGGCTTTATCCACCCTGGAAGGCGCAATTGATCAAATATATCTTCCATTTTGTAAAGCATCTTAATTTGAATTACTGCAATGAAGGCAGCTATTACTCCAAGACCGAGATAAAAAATAAGTTCTATACGATTTACCATGGCATAATGCGGCACAATAAATGCCGGATTATGGCCAAGGTAGAACCTTGATATAATAGTAGCAAAGACTGATGAAATTACGAGTGGCACAAAAGAACGCGTTTTGAATTCCAAGACGATCAGTTCAAAGGCAAACAGTACACCACTGATAGGTGTATTGAACGTTGCAGCAATTCCACCGGCAGCTCCGCATCCGACAAGAATCTTAAGGTAATGGCCCTTGATTTTAAACAATTGCCCGACCGTTGAACCAAGTGCAGAACCTATGTGAGCTATGGGTCCTTCTCTACCTACGCTTCCACCGGTGCCAATAGTTAACGCAGAAGCTATTGCCTTGACAATAACCAATCTGCCTCTGATAATGCCATGCCTTTTTGCAACTGCTTCCATAACCTCAGGCACACCATGTCCTTTTGCTTCAGGAGCAAGGTACTTAATAATCAGCCCGACTATGAAACCGCCAAGAACCGGCACAATAATAATGTAAAGACCATTTATATGGTGCTGTGGATCGCTGGGTGCAAAAGAAAATCGATGATACATTGCAAAATTGATTATTGCATTTATCAGAAAACGGAAACCGATCGCTATGTAACCGGTTAATAATCCAATGAATACCGCAATCAGGCAAAGCACGACATTTTCATCTTTCAAATAGCGGTAATTCTTAATTAGTGGAGCCACGGTTGTTAATGAGGATTTATACATTGTATCCCTCAAGATCTATTTTGATAGACAGAAATTTTATAATATCTTTCAGTGCTATTATTCCGATCACTTTATTGTCTTCCGTAACAATAAGGCGGCTATTACCCGTACGATTCATTATCGAAAGCGCTATTACGATATCCGTATCAGGTCCAACAACATTTTCCGGTGCACAGCCACTTGCGATCTCTCCCACCGTCTTGCTTTTC
>MFGW01000132.1:33468-37076 GCA_001780385.1 Candidatus Fischerbacteria bacterium RBG_13_37_8
TGAAGGAGAAACCGTGACAGGATCTACCTTCATGAAGCGTCTCACTACTTCACCTTCAAGCGCTTTACGGTTAATGAGCTGTTGATACGATGAACGCGCAGCATTCTGAACAAACATGCCTATTAATATCCACCAGATTCCACCGATATAACTACCATAAAAAAATTGTATGAATCCGATGACGATTAATGCAAATCCAAAAAATGAACCAATTCTTGAAGAGACATGAGTTGCCCACCTTATACTTTTTTTCCATTGCCATAAAGCAGCCCTGAGAATACGTCCTCCATCTAGTGGAAAGGCAGGTATCAAGTTGAAAAAAGCCAGGATAAAATTAATAAATCCAAGGTATGCAATCACACCATTAATCTGAACTGGCCAATCCTGAGTTCTGCCAAAAAATTGTATGGCAATAAACAGTATTCCCAGGACTATGCTGGAAAGAGGTCCGGCTAATGCCATCAGGAATTCAGTCTTAGCATTTTGCGGCTCATCTTCCATGTGAGCTACTCCGCCAAAAATGAAAAGAGTGATTCCCTTAATCGGCAAGCCAAATTTTCGTGCGACTAGTGAATGGCTTAGTTCATGGAAAATTATTGAAAGAAAAAGACCCACCGTTCCAAAAATACTCATCCACCAATATGCAGCCTGCGATAATCCCGGATAATAATAGGGAAATAATCCCGTCGCTAAGGACCACACAATTAAAAAAGCAAGCAACAACCACGTGATATCAATTTTTACCTCAAAACCAAATAACGTAAATAGTTTTACCGATCTTCCAAACATAGTAACCTCTTCATAATAGGGACAGGCGTTTACAGTTTTGTAAATGTGTAAATGCCTGTCCCCCGATTATAAACTGAAACTGAAGGCGTTGATGATGAATTTCGACATCTGTGCACGCGTTACATTCACAGATGGACAATACATTAATGGAGATGCCTGGCAACCGGATACTACACTGGCATTATACACACCTTCAATAAAACTGCAAAAAATATTGCCCGACGGCACATCAGCAAAAATCTCCGCGCACGCCGCAGTGGAACATGAACCTGGTTCGACCGCCTCCATCGCTAAACAGATAAATTTCGCCATCGCCTGTCGCTCCATTATGCCATCAGGACAATACATTAATGGAGATGCTGAACACCCGCTCACGATTCCCGCATTATATAATGCTTCAATATAGGGACAAAATATATTTGACCCGGACACATCAGTAAATATGCCCGTGCAACCGGAAGTTGTGCAGGAACCACCTGCTTTCTTCTGCATGGCAGCACAGACAAATTTTGCCATTTGATCACGTGACACATACAAGTCCGGACAATAATTCGAAGTTGTGCATCCCGCCGTTACACCAGAATGCAACAGCGTTTCAATATAAGAATAAAATAGGTAGGAAGGTACTACATCGCTAAAACTATTCCCCACATGATAGGTAAAATCATACCAGGCAGGATAGCAGGCTGAACAGTCGGTGGTTTCGGTAACGGTGAAATCCCAGTGTGTTGAAGGTCTGTTTGCAGATGGTGCAGTAATTTTATAATTAACCAGGGAACTTCCACTGGTACCCGGTGCGATATCAGGATAAGTGGAAAATGCAATGTTTATGTTGATAGGATCAGCAGTAGTAAGGAGCCCGGAGACAGAAGCAGCAGTGTTTATCCCTTCGTTATCTATAGTTCCTGCTAAATCCGTTGTTTCATCAGTCTCGATTATGCCATTAGGCGTTGGACTGCTTGAATCATCTACGGATGGCTTATGCGAAATCAATAAAGGTCCATTCGCACAGAGAGTCGACGAAGTCAAATTCGCATCTATCGCAACCACCGCTGTATCAATCACCGTCGCAGTCGAATTTGACGTTACGATTGCAGGTGTCAGAACTGAAACATTTGCACTCGCAGTGACGACACTTGCAGTGTTAATAAAACTGCATGATGCATCAATATCCCCGCTTGAATTCATCTTGATCACCCAAACATCAGATTGTCCGGCACCAAAGGAATAAGAATTCCCTGCAACAATATACCCGCCATCAGTAGTCTGCTGAATTGAATTTGCTCTGTCCAAACCACTGCCACCATAAATTCTTGCCCATGCTTGCTGACCTTCTGCCTCCCCGGACAACAACATTATGCCTCCTTAGGACGGGGACAGGCATTTACAAATTTACAAAAATGTAAAAACCTGTCCCTAATTAAATAACACTTTTTAAAAATCAAGATTTTTTAAATCACTCCTCTTAATAAAATAATTCGCTACACCAACATCCCCCCTTATTATCTCATATTCCCCCTTTATTTCTCGCGAATCCATCTGAAAAAGAAGCTCATATTGTTCCTTGTCATTACTTAAATATTCCCAGGGATCATCATTGGGAAAATATGGTTTTCCTCCAAATTTGCTTTGCCTGATTCCTAAATTTTCAGCTTTTCTCGCTGCAACAGCGATATATTCTTTCTCCGTAGAACGTATCGTATTCTCATTTTGTCGAATTAAATGCACTGCTTCTTCTTCAGAAAGTGCCTTCTTATTTTTTGACTCATTGAGGAGATGCAATGGGGATATTTTTGCTTTCAAAAAAAAGAAATATGCAGAGAAAAACATAATAACAACAACAATCAGCACAAAAGCATGATTAGTGAAATAGCGATATTTCGTTTCATAAAGATTCTATTGTAAATGAGAATTGCACTAATTACAAATAAATAAATGCCTGTCCCCCGGCTTCTTGACATTAATGAATTTCTCATTTATACTATTATATACTTAGGATTACTAAATATTATGAGGAAGAACTAATGAATAACAGCATCGATGAAAAAATTATTAAGGCACTCGAAAAACTATCTCTCGTCATTAGAACCCTCCTTTGGGATAAAACAAAACAAATAGGTCTCAGCCCTATCCAAATTCAATTCATCCTCTTTCTCGTTTTTCATCCTGATTATGAAACTAAAGTAAGCACACTGGCTGCTGAATTTAATCTCACACCAGCTACGGTAAGCGACGCCATAAGAATCCTCACGAAAAAGAAGCTGCTGATGAAAATCATTCCCGCACATGATAAAAGAATACATTATCTGAAACTTACAAAAAAAGGAACAAATCTTGCCCGCGAAATTTCTTCCTGGCAGGATTCGTTTCTCAATCAATTACACCTGTTTCCTGATCAGCAGAAAGAAGAAGCTGCACTTTTTTTAATGGAACTTATTACCTCTCTGCAAAAAAACGGCATTATTAAAATTGCCCGTATGTGCATTTCATGTGAGCATTTTCAAAAAAAGGCACGTTCTACTCATCAAACAACTCATTATTGCAAATTGACAGAGAGATATTTCTCCGATTCCGAAATAACAATTGATTGTTCTTATTATAAAAATACTGCTTCCTGACAGGTAAGAATGATATGATTGTGAATAAAAAGTTAAAAAAAGATATTGATGTCATAGCAAATTTTATAAAGATTTATTGCCACAATAATCATGACAGGGCTGAAAGAACACAAGTAAACATTCCGGCAAAACTTGCCATTTATTTCAATGGTCATTCGTTAGTGTTGTGTGACGAATGCAGAAAATTACTTTTGCATTCTG
>MFGW01000132.1:37086-37463 GCA_001780385.1 Candidatus Fischerbacteria bacterium RBG_13_37_8
AATTTCTTGTCCATACGATCTGAAGCCTGCCTGCAAGAAATGTCCGGCTCATTGCTATGCACCCAATTACAGGAAGAAAATGAGAGAAGTCATGAAGTTTTCCGGGCAACATCTCATTAAAAAAGGCAGATTAGATTTAATCTTCAAGTTTTATTTTTAAATAAAACAAAAGCCCAATGCAAACGATATGCATTTCGAGGAAGAACATGAAGCTGAAAAGCTTATGATACAAATATTTAAACATAAGGAGGTACTATGAAGAAGTATGTCATAAGTATAGTTGCGGTTTTGCTGTTTGCAGGATTGTTGTTAGCGCAAGATTGTGTGGAGTGTCACAAAAAAGTTACGCCGAACATAGTAAGTGATTGGAAGTTGAG
>MFGW01000132.1:37472-41256 GCA_001780385.1 Candidatus Fischerbacteria bacterium RBG_13_37_8
GCAAAACGATGTAGATTGTTCAGTATGTCATGGTGAGGAGCACAAGACAGCCGAGGATGCATCACAGGTGAAGATACCGACGCCGGATACTTGTTCGCAATGTCATGAGGAAAAAGTAAAGCAATTTAAATCAGGCAAGCATGCATTTAGTTGGGCAGCAATGAAAGCGATGCCGACGATACACTGGCAGCCGATGGCACTCACGGAAGGCATGAAGGGATGTGGTGGATGTCACAAAATTGGATTAAAGAGTGAAGAGGAGATCAAGAAGTTAAAGGAAGAGGGTGCGGGTTTTGGAATAGCATCATGTGATGCATGTCATACAAGGCATTTATTTTCGGTTAAGGAAGCACGCGAACCGCAGGCATGTCAGACCTGCCATATGGGATTTGATCATCCGCAATGGGAAATGTATTCAGCATCCAAGCATGGAGTCCGCTATTTGCTGAAGCAGAACAAAGTATTATCAGAAGAGGCTGCTGCTCCGAAATGTCAAACCTGTCATATGCAGGATAGCAATCATGAAGTAAGGACCGCGTGGGGATTTCTAGCTGTTCGTTTACCGATGCCGGAAGATAAGCAATGGACGCAGGATAGGGCTACAATTCTCCAGGCGCTCGGTGTGCTTGATCCGGAAGGAAACCCTACCGGGCGACTCGAAGTGGTAAAAGTTGCTGATGTTGCGCGGCTCACACAGGAAGCATGGCAGAAAGAAAGAGACAAGATGCTTAAGACGTGCAACCAATGCCATTCAATTAATTTTGCAAGAGCAGAGCTTGCCAAGGGAGACAATATCATTAAAGAAGCTGATCATTTAATGGCGGAAGCAATACAAATCATAGCAGGATTATACAAGGATGGCATTATTCCAAAACCAGAGAACTATGCATACAATTTCCCGGATCTATTAACATTTCATGATGCTCCCAATACAATTGAGCAGGAACTTTTTGTTATGTTTCTTGAACACAGAATGAGAACATTTCAGGGCACATTTCATGCCAATCCCGATTATGCATTGTGGTATGGCTGGTCTGAGATGGTAAGATCCTTGACCGAGATTAAAGAAAAAGCGCATGAATTAAGAGAAAAAGCAGGCAAAAAATAAAACATCTCCTGGGATAGGCGTTTACAACTTTGTAAACATGTAAATGCCTGTCCCCGTCAATTGAGCGAGGACTGTGCCAGCTTTTTCATGAAAGAGATAATCAGCCCGTGAGTCATAGGGTGTGGCGTCTTTATTAATAATGGCGAGTGTTGCGCCATTTTGTTTAGCAATCATGGGAATTTGTGCTGCCGGGTACACTATCATGGAGCTTCCTATAGCCAGCAGGAAATCGCATGTTGCTGCTTCATCAAATGCATGCTGGAGAATATCCGGATTCAAGGCTTCTCCAAAAAAAATGACAGCCGGCCTGAGAAGTCCTTTACAGTCAGTGCATAACGGCGGATTATTACATTGTGCCTTTTCAAATGCATCATCAATTGAGTATTCTTTTGAACATTCGATGCACCGGATAACTCTCGATGTACCATGCAACTCAATCACTTTAGTTGATCCTGCTTCCTGATGAAGACCATCAATATTCTGTGTAAGTACGGATTTTAGATTCACTTTAGATTCAAGTTCTGCCAAAACCAAATGAGCTTTATTCGGTTTAGCATTCTTCAGTAATGGATAACGTACTTCTTGAAAAAAATTCCAATAATAGGTCGGATCATGCAGAAAATGGCCAATATCTGCATAACGTGCAGGATCATATTTTGACCACAATCCATCGTCACCTCTATAAGTTGGGATGCCACTTTCTTCAGATATGCCGGCTCCAGTAAACACGGTGATATGCCGGGCTTGCTTTAAAGCTAAAGCCATGCCTTCAATGATGTCATGATTTATTTCCATGTATTAATTCTATCCCCACTCGCAATGAAGTTCAAGTCGCAAAAAGGGGGACAGTCACTTATTTTTAAAAGGTTAAGGTTAGGGTTGAAGTTAAGGAAGAGGTTAAGGTTGAGGTTAAGGTTAAGAAAGATTGAGGATGCATTAAGGCAGTGGTTGAGGCTGAGTTTAAGGTTGAGGAAAGATCAAATAATAATTCTTCCTCTTTTTCTAAACATTAATACCTTCTCGACCGTGACCTTAATGCATCCTCAATCTTTCTTAACCTTAACCTCAACCTTAACCTTTTCCTTGGCCTTAACCTCAACCTTAACCTCTTCATAACTTGTAAATACCCGTCCCCCACCTTATACTATACTAATGATTAAAAATATTATTAAAAAAATACCACTCCTCAGAAGCTCCACTAAATTGCTGTTCGATTGGCATAGAGAAATGCAGCAAAACAAAATGATAAGAAAATTCCTGGTACAGAAAGCTCTTCCCTTTTCTGATAAGGCTCCACATTATTACGTGGTGGGGCATGAACCTACCATTCGATGCAATTTAAAATGTAAGATGTGCTACCAGGGTGATACACGTACCTTGAGAAAAGAAGAATTGAATACTGAGCAGGTTCTTACTATTTACAAGAAATTAAAAGATAAGACATTAAGTATCAAACTGGTAGGCGGCGAACCATTCATGAGGAGCGATATTATTGATTTAATACAATTCTGGGATGAAGCAGGTAAAAACATCATTTTACAAACTAACTGCTCTTTAATGACCGATGCCCGCATTAACAGTTTGAGTAAATTCAAAAATATTATCGATATTGCCACTTCACTGGATGGACCTCCTGCAATTCATGATGTTATCAGGGGCGTACCCGGTACATTCAACAGGTCGAAGAATGCAATTCTTTCTTTAAGAACTCACCTGCCCAATGTTTCAATAAGTGTTTTTACCGTTATGCTGGTAGAGGATAATTTAGATTATCTGAATGAATTAATCGATCTATGCTGTGAGCTAAAAATTAATAGTCTTCAATTACTTTTTGAGCAATTTCATATACAGGGAGAAATCGATGAGACAATGAGCATTTTCGAACAAACATTTGGGTGGCAGGAGCATGATTATCAATTAAACACTCATATTAAAGATCCAGCAGCATTACAGAAAATAGATCCCGGTGAATTAAAGCGTAAGCTGCATGAAATACGCAGTCACGGAATGAAAACAGGATGTTATGCTAATTATAATCCATTTATTTTTTACTATAATCTTCCCGAGTATTTATCCATGAATTCAACAAAGACATTCTGTTTGAAGCTGCTCAAACCTGAATTAAGGATCAATCAAAGGGGAGATATGATTTGGTGCGATATTATTGAGAAATCATTTGGCAATTTATTGGAGAAGACGCCGGATGAACTTTGGTGTTCAGCGGAATACCAGGCATTTCGCAACTATCTTTTTACTGACTCTTTTCCCGTCTGCAAGCGTTGCTGCAAAGCTATTCTTATTAACTAACCGGGGCTACTTTAATCTTTTGCATCCTGTTTTCTTTCTTTTCTCTCAAAGAAAGCAACTTCTCAGCAACTCTTACCGCAAATGTTTCAAAAAAGGGCCAGTTCCCTGTAAGAATATTCCCGTCACCTACCTGTATTTCGTCTACATAAGTACCGCCAGCTTCCTCTAAATCTTTCTGAATTTCCGGATGACCGGTCACTTTTTTATTTTTGATTACATTTGATTTTGCGAGCACCAGTGGTCCATGACAAATCGCACTTAAAATAAGTCCTTTTTTGTTTGCCGACTGTATTATTTTGATTATGTCATCGCCCTTTTCAAGCAAGTTTTTCGGACTATTTCCACCTGGTAAAAAAATCGCATGATACT
>MFGW01000132.1:41403-49738 GCA_001780385.1 Candidatus Fischerbacteria bacterium RBG_13_37_8
AATATTGCTTTACTTTCATTAATTCAAGATAATCGACATCATCACCCGTTATTATCAATATATGAAACGGCGATAAATCAAAGTCATGCTTTTTCCCGCTTTCCTCCCACCATACATCTTCACCATGCGCTAATAATGTAGATAAAAAAGAAATAAAAAGTATCGCAAGAAATATTTGCTTGTAAGTCATAGTAAACCTCCTTTGTGAATAAGTTCAAGGTTCAAAGTTTCTTTGAAATATGCCGTAGGAGCGAACCTTGTGTTCACCCGTTCGTAACAATCCTAACACAGAATAAGGACGTTATTCAATGACTCAAGGTTCAGCTTCGTGAGAAAGGTAAAACATAAGGTCAAGGTTGAGGTTGAAGAGAGGTTAATGTCGAGATTAATATAAACAAGGTCTTTTCCTGAACCTCATCCTAAACCTCTCCTTAACTTCAACCTCAACCTTTTCTTAACCTTAACCTCAACCTTAACCTGAACCTTATCCTTGCATCTCACTACTACATAGTATAGAATAACTCACTATAGCACTTACTGGAGGATATAATGAGCATCAAGCATATGGATGATGTCAATAAAGATATTGTGAAAGCCGGCACAAATGTTTCTATGCAAGTATTAATTTCCTCGAAGGAAGGACCAAATTTTGCTATGCGCAGATTCATTTTTGAGCCAGGTGGTGAAATGCCAAGGCATACAAATGAAGTTGAGCATGAGCAATTAGTATTGAATGGCAAAGCTCAGGTTGGAATAGGCGATGATGTATATGAAGTGAAGAAAGGTGATGTCTTATTTATTCCTGCTCATGTACCGCATTGGTATAAGAATATAGGCGAAGAAACGTTTGAATTTCTCTGCATGGTACCCAATAAACAAGATGAAATCAAGATTATTAAATAAATGGATTATTTTTTGCGCGCATCGTGTAAGGGTGGACCTGCGCGTGCACGCTTACAAAACTAAGGTATCATCCTTTTCTGATAAAAAGCAGTCCCACTTCTAATTATATCAAACAGGCGTTACTTCCTTTTTATCTTTGATGACGAGGATTTGAAGTACCTTGAGAGGGCGCACTCTGATGCACTTCTGGCTCCGGTTCAGGCGGAGGAGCTTTCTGTTTAGGAGGAATACGATTCACTGGAGGTGTTTCTTCAACATGCCGGCGATGATGAGGCGGAAAAATAATAGGAGGACCATAGTAAATATAAGGATAATCATATTCTACAACATCCTGCTGAGGCGGCATCTGAAGCGGTGGCTGCTCATAAACAACCCGGACAGGTTCCGGTTCAGATTCAAATGCCTGCGCACGCCGCTCCTCAGCAATCCTGCTTAGCTCTTCCTCTTCTTCCAATGAGAGATTGCCTCCTAAACGATTCCCGCGCTCATCCAGATTCGTGATTACAAGTTTCAACCTTGTTTTTTCCTGCTTGAAATAGGCACGTATATGATCCGAAAGCCAAAAAGCATGATTCTCATACTTGATTATCCCTGAATCACCAGGAGACATCGCAGCTTTCTCAAGCAAACACTCAATTACTTCAATAGGATAATTCATTTTCGCCAATTCGTTAATTTCAAGAAAAGTAAGAAATTCAGTTGATTTGGACTGCTCGCACCATGATACCATCTCCTCCATAGCAGCCCCAGCCTTATGCATCGCCTGCACCTGTTCATAAGGAGAAATATCTGCGTAAGAATATAGCGAAACTGCCAGAAGGAATAGCAATGTCATATATATGACTCTCATCACTATTAGTATAATCTTTCTTCCCTAAATGGTCAATAGGAAAACCAATTCTCATCAGAATTCAATACTGGTGGGTAGGATACCAGTATCGATAGTTTCGGAGCAAAATCCCTACAATGCCCACACAGGAATCAAGCAGATTTTAAAGCCACCATGTTCAATGTGACCTGCGATGTTCCTGGTGAGGACTATAGCGCGCTTTGCTTGAAAATAATTCATGAAATGTTTCAGATTCTTCAGCTCGCGTGAATCAACTCGCCGTGAATATTTTACTTCTATAGGCAGATATCCGGAGCTTGAAGGCACAATGAAATCAACTTCCTTATCCCTGCGACGAATGAAATGCAGGGCTGGATATCGGCTGCTTAAAATATTATGAACGTATGTTTCAGCATAATGACCGAGAGCATCTGTGGGGATAACCGCAGAAGGAACAGGAACACTGGCAAGAGCAGAAAAATTTGTGCTGGCAGAATAACATTTCTTCATGGTTCGTACTTGCTTGCGCACGCTTTTAGTAAAGTTGTACAGCATGCTGATCAGAAATGCCTTCTCCAGCCATGAATAATACTGTGCAACCGTGTTTCGCGATATGCCAACATCCCTGGCAATGGTTCCATATTCGATTACATTGCCGGTTTCAACTGCTGCTATCCGGAAGAGGCTTTTTATTTCTTCGCTTCCCTTGATATTAAAATACAACGGTATATCGATTTCCAGAATTTTTGTGAGAACTGAATCCATAATATATTGCCCCGCATGCTCATCGCTCAGACCTTCAGTGATAACTTCCGGGAACTGCCCCTTTATGAGGAAATTCTCGAAGAGCCCATCAATTTTTCCGGCGTATGCTGCCTGTACTTCGGCAATTCCTTTTATATCGCACATTTCCAACGAGCAATCCGGAATTTCTATGCCGGCATTTCCCAATCGCAGATACTCTCTGAAATTGAGTACTCCAAGGTTCACTGTCAGCATTCGCCCTGCAAGGCTCTCTTTAGATTTTTCCTTCACATATAGACTTGCTGAACCGGACAGGAAAAATTTTATTTTTTTTGTCTGATCGTAATATCGCTTGAGAATCGTCTGCCAGTCAAGAACATATTGCAGTTCATCCAGGAATATATAGACGGGAGAATCAAGTTCCCAGATTTTTCTACCGATTATCCTATCGAGAAACGCATCGATAATTCCGGAGAGGAGTTCCGTGTTCCGGTTGACAAGGAGCTGGTCAAAAGAGAAAAACAGAATAGCTTTAGCAGGCACATGGGAAGTGGTGAGCAATTCCGCTATTAGCTGTTTCAAGAGTGTAGTTTTGCCGGTACGGCGAAGTCCTACGACAGCGGTAATTGGATTAAGATGCGTCTGGTTTTTGATTTCAGGATAGGCATCACGGTGGGGATAAACAGCTTCTGGGATAAGGTAGTTAGAGTAGGTCCACCATGGATTTTGGTTATAGAGAAGAGGGCGAACATCCACATCTAACATTTGTGCACTCCTGTATAAACATAATATATACAAATTTGCAAGTTTGTCAATACCCCAATGCGCAAATCTCCCGCAAATGCCCTCACCTCGCTACAATACGATATGAAAGCCTATATCCAGGGGTTCGTCAATACCAACTGGTCCAGATATTCGCAGATTTTCTCCGTTATCATCTTTTTCATCCAGTCCGACACTATAGATAATTAAGCTATTATCACTGGTTTTCCTATAGCGCAGAGGATTGTCATCGAAGGGATCCAAAGGCCAATCTTTGCCGCTTGCCTCGATACTATCCGGAAGCATGCCATTAGCCTGATAATAATGCATGATCTGATTCATTGCCAATACCAGGCGCCATAATACAGAATTCCTGATTAATCGTGCATAGGCATGTTTCGTAAAATTATGATAATCATTTGGTTGATAAACAAGAGCATAACGCGCTTCATGCCATGCAAAATGTCCCTTTTCAAAATCAGGAACTTTTCGCATCCATTCCGATGCTATATTTAATGGAGGTAGCATATTCTTTGTGTAAGACCTCAGCATGGCACATAGTACTATTTTGGATTTATGTGCAATCCAGTTCGCGGATATTAATTTTGGACGTTGTTGAAAACCTGGAGCATAATACATAATCACGTCCTCCAGGCATTCTTCGGATTGTTTCATTTCGCGATAATAATCTTCATCAAAATATGATTTAGCCCACGCTGGATCAATTTTGGTGAAGGTGGAGATCTTCTCAATATCTTCTTCCGGAAATGGCGAACTGGTAAGCGCAAGAATGCCTATGAATCCACTTGCTATCCTCTCATTCATAGCAATGGCTGTTAATGACATGATGAAGTTCTGGCCCGGAATATGAAGTTTGTCAGTTGCTTCATGAAGATCATAGAGAAGTGCTTTTGCTTCTGGCACCTGTCCATTCTTCGCCAAAATGAGTGCTTGCGTTTCTATGGCTCTTGTCCAATGTATAAAATCTAAGCTCCGGCTTGGCGTTGTTTTACCCCGATATTTTGACACATCGTATTCCTGGGCATTGAACCATTGAAAATAAGGGCATTTTTTCATTGCTTCAATCCCAGCTTTATTCAAGGCAGTGAATTTATTCCATTCAGGATTTTCTGTCAAATCATTCTCATCAATTGCTTCACTGGTAATTATTCCTTTCCGCATAGTTGATTGCCAGGTATTATAAAATGCATCCCAAAATTTTTCTTCTATTTTCTCCTTTATCTGAACACTTTCATTCCATTCTTTACATTGTGATTGGGTTGATGCTTTCGGAAAAAGTTCTGCAGGTGTATATGGCAAGTCTTTTTTTTTTCTAAATTCCTGTGCATTTTTTACATATCCCTGCTGCAAATATGCCGAAACTGCGACATATCCGGAAGTTAACAAAACAATGATTACAACTGCGGCTATGCACAGTTTTAACCTGTCACGCGATACAACACCATAGATAAAAATGAAAACGATCCATATTAAGCCACTAATGAGGAAATACTCTTCATCACCTAATCCTGGTGGTTTCCCAGTACGATACCCAATTCCTCTTTGCTGCATAGCCATAACAAGAAGACACACCAAAACTGATGCCGCTACTATTGCTCCCATTGCAACGGTAATAAGATATCTTGCTGCTCCTCGAAGGGAGTTTCTCATTATCTTTATCATTATTGATTCTCTTTTCAATAATATGTTAATCCTTTGTTTTTATCAACACATCCCAAAGCAAGGGGTGCATCCCCGTATTTGCAAACCTCCTCTTGACAATCTGGTAGTTATAATATATAATAACTACCATTATGAAAAAACATGATAAAAGCAGCATAAGCAAAGCACGCCAGAATTTATTATTTCTTTGCAGCGAGCTTGAACGTCTTGTTAAGCAAATAGTAAATAGCAAAGAAATAACGAAAGGCACTATTTGCGAAAAGAGGAGGAAGTGCGGAAATCAAAAATGCAGATGTTCAAAAGGAGAGCTGCATATCACGAGGATATTAAGTTACTCTCATAAAGGAAAAAGTAGAATTATTCACTTATCTAAGTATTCATTATTAGAGCTAACTAAACTTGAAAAGCAGGTGAAGGAGTATCAGCAATTCAGGAAGAGCAGGGCAAAGATTGTTGCTTATGCAAAACTGCTGATAAAAGAAATAAATCAGATGGAGCAGGCGCTCAAGGTAGCTGTTGCTCCGTCTGCAAAAGGAGGAGATAATGACTGACAAAAGAAGAAAAAAGGATATTGAACAACCAAAGAAGGACATTGAAAAAAGGAAGAGGGAGTTGCTTGAGGCCTATAAAAAGAAGTTAGATAAGATATTTGATAGTGCTACCTATGACTTAACATTTGATCAACGAGAGAAGCTGATTGACGCGGAGTTTGACGGTGACAGGTGTAAAGTTTTAGAGGAGCATATAGAAAGTGATCCTGAGAGTGTTGGAAATAAAGAACCAGATGAAACTTCTGTATGCGTTTGTGGCAGGTGCGCTACTTTGTGCAGAGATGAGGAAGGTGATCCGAAAATAGTTGAGAGAATGATTAAAACGAAACGAGGAGTTGTCAAGATAAAGAAATGGGGATATTATTGTTCGCATTGCCGGAAAGTTTTTTTTCCCTCAGGGGAAAAAGCTGGAGCTATTCGCAGAAAACTATAGTCCTGACTTGTTGAAAAAGATAACCTATGCTGGCATTAGTTCAAGTTCATCATTTGCAAGAGCCAGGGAGAATCTCAAGGAATTGGCTGAAGTTGATATATCTATCTCTCATATTCAACGACTCACCATACGAGTAGCCAGAGAGTATGATCAACAGGATTGTGAATCTACCTTTGCCAATTGGGATAAGGAATGGGTTGCAGAACATGATGGAGATCCGCAACAGGTTGCTTGTATTTCTGTTGATGGAGGAAGGGCACAGGTAAGAGAGGAGAATTGTGGCCCTGGTGTTCATAATCCAGCATGGATAGAAACAAAGGTAGCTTGTTTTCAAATAGTACAATCACCTGAACTATGTGATGATCCTCATCCTGATTTACCTAACATATTCAAGGATAAAACTGCGGTAAAGAATATAGTTGAAGGTGTGAAAAGAACTGGCCCAAAAAAAGGACGAGATGGTTTTGAAGTTGGTCAGCAAGAAAGTAACAATGTAATACCATTTCAATCCCAAAAGAGAGAAAAGAGCGCGTCTAACAAGCCAGAAGTTATTAAGAAGTATGTTTTCGCTGATATTGATAATGCTGAATCTTTTGGTCATGCTGTCTATTACAAAGCACATCAGTTCAAATTGAATGATGCCAAAAGAAAAGCCTTCCTTGGTGATGGAGATAGAAAGATATGGGCAATTTACGAAGAAAATTTCAGAGCCGATGACTGGATACCTATTCTGGATTTCGTCCATGCTATTGAATATGCCTTTGAAGCTGCTAAATTAACCACTGATAACGACAAGTTATGCTGGGCTAAATATCTGGAATTTGTCACTCACATTTGGCAAGGAAGAATCTTGACAGTCATAAGAAGATTGGACAAAACTATTAATGAATTAGAAAATAACTCGAAAAATAATCGCCACAGATCAAAAGATACAATTGAAACATTGAAATCTATTCGCTCTTATTTCCAAAACAATTTTAATAGAATGAATTACCCCCTTTATAGAAAAAAGGGGGTTCCTGTATGCAGTTGTTACGTAGAATCACTCATTAAACAATTTAATATTAGATTCTTCTTGCCGGGATTTCAGAAGAGGCTTTTAAGAAATGCCCCTTTATAAGCATGGTAGGTAATTGAGCAAGGCACAAAGGCACAGAGGCACAAAGGCACAAAGTTTTAAAAACTTCACAAAGGGATTGGGGAAGATAAGAGCAAAAGGATATTACTATTGAGAAGAGAGAGAGGGGCATTGAATAAGAAGCATATAATGCAATGCAAAGAGAATAATAACAGAAGTGCTGTAAAATCGATATGGCTATAATTTAAGCAGTCAGTAGCTGAAGGAGTTCATTGAGAGAATTATTAATATTGGAGTAAGCCTGTTCGATTTTAGAAGTAGGTTTATAGGAAGAATTGGGGAGAGAATTGAAGAGAGAAGCGCAAATGGGGCCGAATATCCTTGAATGGAAGAGAGTAAAGATAATGCACACTTTTTTACCGAAATCAGTAAGGAGATATAAATAAGAATGATCGATGCGCTGGATGATACCGTGAGCTTTTAATTTGCGGATATCATATCGTAATTGATCGATGGTATAAGAAGAAGGAGACAAAGAAAAGGAGGCAAGAATAGAGAGATACAAATCATTTGTTTTCCATGCAGTGCAGGCATAGGAAGAATGCAGGAGGATGTGCATAATGCGGAGTAATCTTTTATTGTTCAGTTGTATTCCTGGAATAGAAGTATTGCCTATGGTTACAGGTTTAGCCAGCAAAGAGATGAGATCGAAGTCAAAATGATTGTTTAAACAGAGAGCTTGGAAATCAGTAAAGCGATCAAGGATAGTTTTGAAAGTAGATTTTAGTGTATCAAGGCAGTCAAGAGATTTATGAAGTGAGAAATCTTTAACGTTATTGCTTACTAATTCATTGCGCAGGAAGGTATCGAATTTTTGATACTGTTTAAGGAAAGAATTTTTAAAGTAAGCGCGGAAAACATGAAAGGAGTGTTGGAATTTATCAATGACAGTAAAGAGCTTGCCTTTGAAGCATTTAGTTATTCTTTTACCAAAAAACAGAGAGATTTTATCTGCGGTTAAGGTAATTAATCCGAGATCGCAGGCGCGTTGAAAGATTTTGCGTAAGGGGAGGCTTCTTTTAAAGATGAAGTTAAGGGCATATTCAATTTGGCAGATGCTGTAGGATCTATGTAGCTTCATTGCTTTTTTTTCTTTAGCGCTAAATTTAGGTCCTACAATATAGGTCCAATAGTCAAGTCGTTGCTGGATGATATCACAAGAAAGCTCATCTGCGAAGGACTGAAGGATAGAAGGATTTTCAACCGAGGTAAATGCATTATCATTTTTTTTTGAAGCGAATGCCTGATTGTTTGAGTTTTATTTCCATATATGAGTGACCGTTGAGCCAATA
>MFGW01000132.1:49759-50035 GCA_001780385.1 Candidatus Fischerbacteria bacterium RBG_13_37_8
GGAAGCGATACGAACTATAATTGGACCTAAGACAGGATCAACGATATAGAAATAGTAATGGGTGAATCTGGAATAAGTTCTTTTTATTATTTGATAATGCGGATCATCGGTAGGAAATCGAGGCTTTATTGAACGGAAGGTAGTCTCTTGCTCCATGCTTTTGAATATGAAATATACGCCTGTTTTACCGGCGCGTATCATTTTCTTTTGATAAGCAAGGACATAGTCTTCTTTATCCACGCCATGTTCTGCCCAAACGATGGGGATATGATTATT
>MFGW01000132.1:50041-56865 GCA_001780385.1 Candidatus Fischerbacteria bacterium RBG_13_37_8
ATATGATTCTACCCATGACTGATAATCTTTTGTCCGGGAAGCTAAGAGCTGCTTAGTAATTTCTTTCTCGCCATGAAGCTCTTTAAAAAAATATACAATGCTGCTACAATGATGTAATGAAAATAGATATCCTCGTATAACAATACGATCAAATGAATGATAATGAAATGATATTAAATGACCGAATATATCAAGAAATGTTTTCATGAGGGTGGCTCCTTTTTATGTTTTTTTCGTATATCATAAAAGGAGCTTACCCTTCATGTGCAATAATTTCAACTATCTTTTAACGCAATGAAAACGTACAGAGAATTAATAGTCTGGCAGAAGGCAATGGAGCTTGTTACCCATATTTATAAACTCTCAAAAAGCTTTCCTAAAGAAGAATCATTTGGATTGACTTCACAAATGAGACGTTCTGCTGTATCCATTCCTGCTAATGTTGCCGAAGGCTACGGAAGAAAATCTACCCAGGATTATCTACGCTTTCTTAATATAGCGCGCAGTTCTACTTATGAGCTGCAAACATTGCTTGAGATTGCTAATAATCTGAACTATATAACCTCTGATTCATTCAGTAATGTTTTTGAAAAAAGCAAAGAAATAGAACGTATGTTGAGCGCTTTAATTGCGAAAATTAGTCGAAGCTAAAACTCGGTTGCTTGAACACTTTGTGCCTCTGTGCCTTTGTGCCTTTGTGCCTACCAAAGATATTTGAAATTTCAAATATCTTTGGTTAGAATTAAATCTTCTGAAAAATTCTGGAATAAATCATCTGTCAAAGCAGTTGTTAAAATTAAAGCTTCCTTACTTTCTCAAGATGATTCTTATCAACAATTTTGGAATAACCGCTATGATAACCAGGTTAAGATGAAACGGCATTACCGAAAATTTGAATTAAAGAAGGCATCTTAGAAGAAGGATGTCACGATGAAGGTGAAGGTAGTTTTTATTCCAATATAGTTAAGCGCTCGAACGTCTTCTTCCGCTTCCCTGATGTAAGCCTCCATCCAATGAGTCTTTACGATTTTGTTCTCTCCCCATTTACAATTACGCTATCTTTACGGAGAGAAGCAGCAACGAAGGATTTGGGCAGGTTTTGCTGAAGCCGCTTAAAGCGTGCGGCTTAAGCAAAACCCTGCCCAAATCTCGTTGCAACAATACTCATTGATTAAAACGTTGCTCTCCCACCTTGCCTCATTTATCTTATTCCTTGCTATTTCTTCTTCTCCTCTTAATAAAATCCTAAAACACTCATTTATGCCCTATCTTTATCTCCTCGCTTTAAAAATTTGCCAAAACTCCAGATCTTGGATGTTTACAATTGCGGGGATGCACCCCAAAGCAAGGAAAGTGCCAGGCACCGAAATAAGAGAATTGACAATTTCCATGTTGTGATTTTATAAGATATCCAATATAATTATTCAGATATCATGCGAAAAAGAAGCATTTTCTTATATTTTCAAAGATATGGTTTGGGAATAGATTAGAATAATGAATTGGAGTAGATTAGCAATTGCGCAATAAATTAAGATTATAATGGCATAGATGAAAATGAAGCTGAGTCCAAGAATGAAAAATATTATCATCAACTGTCTTGGAGTAATTGGTGGATTCCTGCTGGTAATAAATTTGGGAGGCGCATTTGTATGGCAACAATTAAAAACCACAACAAGGAATAAATTTAATACTATTGAAATGCCGACGGGGCCTATTGAGTCCTTAGTGGCAGATAGCCGCGGGAATATATATATTGGAGAAAGGTCATTTTGCCGGATTCAGATTTATGATAGAAATGGCAAATTTATCAGGGCTATCTCCATAAATCCAAATTGTCCTGAAATAAGAATATCAATAGATGTCAATGATAGATTGTGGATTTGGGATGGCACCGGTGCATTAGTAAAAGCACAATGGCATGGCAGTGAAATTTCATCCGAATACGCTTCTATTGATAAAAGCGACGGCTCAAAAATCAGGTACTTTATTTATTCAAAGGTTGCCCTGGATGATAATGGGATGCTCACAGAAGCAAAAAATACTCCACCCGATAAATGCAACGGGAACAAAAATTACATTAAAGCTGTCAAATATAATCAGAGCCTTTTTAAAAAAGATTGTAATTATTCAGGCTGGATTAATGGCTTCCATAATATCCCAGCATTTATTGATATGTACAACAATACATATAGAGCAATAAATCAATTTTTCTTGCCAATGATAAAAAAAGAATCAAGCGATGGCAGATCAATACTAATTGCACGCTGGTGGCTATGGTTGTTCAATCAATTTAGTCCTGCACATGCCGTAGCATGGGTATTAATAATAGTGAGCATATTATTTTCTAAAAATTATTCCATGAAAAAGCTCTATGAAATTGTGAAGAATAATCGCACTACAATAGTAAGATGGCTGCTTAAAATCATAATTGCAGTCTTATATTTATTTGTTGCAGGTTTTTTATGGATTCATATAATAGCAGGAATTATGTTTCCTTTTAATGCAATTATTCTTTTTGGTCTTATGATTGCGCTTTTTTTAATCTTGCGCAAAATTTGAGAGGAAGCATGTCATGAATAACTGGAAGATTGGTATTATATTTATAATGGTGCTGGCTATTTTATTGATGAATCAGGACAGCAATGCATTGGTCAAGGAATTTTGCCCGGTTAGATACATTTCAGTAAAAGAAAATGACAAGGAAATAGATGAATTTGTAGATGTTGCATCTGATGGCTATATGAGCGAGCTGCTCGAAATAATGCGCAATAATCCTGATATTGTAAAAACAGCGGGAGGTGAAGCACTTAGAAGAGCAGCAAGCAATGAACATGTTGAGATTGTAAGGGAATTATTAAAAGCGGGGGTGGATATTAATGATCCAGGTCTAACTAGTGTGCTGCATGCGGCGCTAAGTGGAGGCAATGAAATCATTGTACGTGAGATTTTAGCAGCAGGTGCCCAGGTTAATGTCCGTGATCTAAATGGCTGGACTCCGTTACACTATGCAGCGATGGGATGGGTTTTACATACTGATTTGGCAAAATTACTTCTGCAAGCAGGAGCTGATCCGAATGTACTGGATCACTATTGCGCACCTCCTATTCCTGAAGTGTGGATCGATGATATTAAAGATGAATTGATAAAAGCAGGTGCAATTTTTGATTTAATGAGCAATCAATCTGAGACTGCCTCGCAATCAACAGACCGGAAAGAAATAAATACTGCAATTGATAACGGCAAAGAAGCCATGGTTGATATTGTCCAACAGAAGAACCGGCTGAATTACAAATTAATAATGGCGTCATGCCTTGGAAATGCTGAATTGGTAAAGAAATTAATAAAAGAAGGAGCCAATGTAAAATTCAAGGATAAAACTGGAACAACCGCCTTGATGATGGCAGCCTTAAAAAAGCACACAGAAGTAGTAAAGGAATTGATCCAGGCAGGAGCTGATGTTAATGCCAGAGATTATGAAGGAGACACACCACTGCATGCTGCTCTTTATATGATGAGCGGCCGCTCTCACATCGCCAGAGAACTCATTAAAGCCAGCGCTGATGTTAATATGTTTAATGACAGGGGTTGCTCACCGTTTCATCTTGTTGCTCTGCGTGGATGCAATTATATCGAGTTAACAAAGTAATCCTTCGAAGCAGGTGGTGATATTAATGCAAGAGATGGTCTCGGTCGCACAACATTACATAATGCAGTAATTGGAAGCAATGAATGGATTATAAATAAAATTATCGAAATGCAAAATAATATTAATATAGAAGATTATAATGGTAATACAGCTTTAGGATTGTATATTGCGCTCAATCCTGCGAATAGAACATCTGATATTGTCACTCTATTAAAAAAACATGGTGCAAAGCTTTCGGAATCAGATGTTCTGTCAATACAATATGTAGAAAGAAGGAAAAAGAATTATTCTATTGATAAGAATATCGTGGAAGCAATTGAAAAAGGAGATAGTAATGAGGTAATGAAGTTAATCGAGGAGAGCAAAAACTTAAATAAGACAGACAAGTATGATAATTCAGAGGCATTAAGCAAAGCGCTTTTTAAAAAACATCTTGAAATTGTTAAGATTTTGATAGAAGCCGGGACTAATATTAATAGAAGATTTTCAAGTGGAGAGACAGCATTACATTATGCAGTAAGAAGTGGTGATGTTGCAATTGTAAAGGACCTCATCAAAGCAGGTGCCTATTTGAATATAAAAGAATATAGCACTCCTGATGTGAAATCAGGAGTAACTCCGCTCTGGATTGCGGCTGCACATGGAAGAGTGGAGATAGTCAGGGAATTAATTAATGCAGGTGCTGATGTAACGATAGCAGATGATGTAGGTGAAACTGCTCTCTCTATTGCAAAGAGCCATGGATATAAAGATGTTATTGAAGAAATTGAAAAAGCCTTAGCTACCTTAAAAAATGAAAAATGAATTCTTGATGGGAGTAAGTATTTCAATCTAATTGCAATAGGAGAGATTGGGAGTAAAGTTGTTGTCTTTTGCGGTTACAAGGATTTTATGATATTATCGATTGATACCTTTATTATAAAATTATATCCTGATTTATGCGTATTGAATAGACCTTTTGATTATCAAGGAGATATTAGAATATCATTAGAAACAAATATCTTTATTTACATTTTAGAAAAAAATTGAATGAAGCACAATAACATGAATATTACTTTGCCGGAAATCAAAATTAAAGGATGGAATGCTCTGGTCAAAGAGTTAGGATTAGCTGGTGCTACAAAATTTATTCTTCTCTATGAAGCAGGAAAAGGAGACTATACAAAGCAAAGAAAAGAACTGCTAAAAGATATCACTATCGATCAAATCATTTCTGACTTAAAAAAGAAAAAATAATCCAGCAAATCAATGAAAATTAGTCTCAAACTACAAAAGGATAAAAAATATTATAGTATATTAACTTTTGTGATTTGGATTTTTGCAACCATATTAGGTGTTGAGATTGGTTTCATGTTGGGAATCATTCCTTCCTCCCTCATTAATCCTGACTTTGAATGTTTATCTCATCATGCGAAGCTTAAGAAATTAGTGATTTCCACAAGTGACTGGCTAATTTTATTAAAATTGGATTATATCGGGTATGTAGGATTAACCGACACAAAAATATCCAACATTATTATCGTAAGATCAAACTCACCTGGATTGGTCTTCCTATATAACACCTGTGTCAATGCAGTTATTATTATAGCATTGAGTATTTTTCAATGGCTCCTATTAAGGAAAGATGGAATAAAATTTATTCCTTGGGTGCTCGTATCGACAATAGGGTATCTTTTATCATTATGGATAATCACGATATATCAATATTATCGCACATCAATAAAAGGTAATATTTGGGAAACAGTTACTATTACTGATCATATATTTGAGAAATTAGCTATTGTGATATTTTTATTTTCCTTAGGTTTGGGTCAATGGCTTATACTCAGAAAAAAATTCTCATTTTCTATGCACTGGATATTTTTAACAGCATTGGGATTATTGATTGGAGTTCCTCTGCATTCTCAAATCATTACAAGATCAACAGGTAATTTTGTATATAATATCTTTTTTTTAAGCAAGTTATGGCCGGACTGCGCAAGTTATAATATAGAAACTGGATTATCAATGGGAATATACTTAGGATTTTTCACGGGCTTATCTTATATCATTATGAAGAAAAAAATGAAAGAGCAGGCAGGTGCTAATCCCAATTCTATTTAATGTTGCTGTTGGAGTAATCCTTGTGGAATTTCTTCAGCGCTGCCTTTGCTTCCTCAGTCTTGTTCTGCTTCTGAAGACATACCACAATCCCGTAGGCAGCATTATCAGCGAGCGATGAGTCGGGAAATTGGCGAAGCAGTTCCTGGTACTTGATGATTGCCTGCTCATGCTTGCCTTCCCTGCAAAGCACTTCTGCTTCAATGAAATTGTTGAGCGGCATGTAATCATGATCACTGTTATTCTTTATGAAATTGATGCGTTCCTGTGCTTTCTTATTAAAATAATCACCCGGCTTATTCCCGAAAGATTCAGTCTGCCTGTCGAGCTGCTGCACTTTTTCCCATTCATTGATTGCCTGCGGCATGTCGCGGTACCGCTCTTCACTTATCTGCGCTTTCTGCTGCTGCGCATTTATCACATTACTTCTCACATTTATATTTTGCGTGGGCGCCTGGGTCAAATCAGGATAGAGTGAAATCAACTGCTCGTATGTTTTCAATGCACGGTCATAGTCATGCAGGTTGTTTTCATAAATCTCGCCCATTTTAAACAATGCATCATCGGCATAGCTGCTCTGCGGAAACTTCTTCACCAATTCATAATAAGCGCTTAATGCAGTGGTATAATTTTTCAATTCTGCATTGCACCATGCTTTCCAGAATAATGCACGGTCAAGCAGTGCACTTTGTGGAAATTGCTGTTGGAATTTTTCGAATGTGTTCAATGCTTCCTTGTAATTACTTTCGAGGAAGTACCCATAGCCTCGCGCCAAGGCCCTTTCATCTTCTGCAGGTTCTTTCGTTTGCGCTGCTAGCATGACGGCAAGAACGCATATAATAATATGCGTTAGCATAATTGTTTTCATAATCTCACCTCGTGAGTGTCGGTTTGTTGAGATTTTAATTGCTCAATTAAACCTCTTTCTATTATTAATTCCTTTAATAATTTAGTTTCTGCAAAAGAATTTTCATTTTGCAGAAGAATAAAGACTGCCTCTAATTTTTTCAGGCTATCCAGGATTTTGCTATTGTGTGTTTTGGATTTCAATTCCCTTATTTTATTGGCAAGATTTGAT
>MFGW01000132.1:56880-57316 GCA_001780385.1 Candidatus Fischerbacteria bacterium RBG_13_37_8
TTAATGATAGCCAATTCTTCGGGATTATTTTCATCGATATTGGCAATAGCAATTAATACTGATTCTGATTTATTGAGGATATCCTGGCATTGGTCAACCGGTTGCGCGGTGACTGCAGGTATAACAGCCACGGGTGGTTCCACAGGTGGCTGCGGCTTGATTAGATAAACCGTCACCGCAATTAGTACAACAGCTGCAACAGGCAGCAGGTACTTCCCGTATGTATTCACAATTGTTTTTGTACGTATTTTTTCATTCAGTTTATCTTCATATCCATTCCAGTAGGAAGGCGGAAGTGTATGCTGTACGTATTTTGATGCGAGCAGGTCATTGGTTCTGAATGCTTCTGCCAGCTCGCGGCATTCCGGGCAGGTGCCAAGGTGTGTTTCCACCGCACGCCGCTGATCTCCTGATAATTCATTATCCAGGTAAGCAG
>MFGW01000132.1:57342-64000 GCA_001780385.1 Candidatus Fischerbacteria bacterium RBG_13_37_8
TCTGTATTCATGTCACACCCCTTTTTCAATTTTGGTTTTAAGCTCCAATCGCGCCCTGAACAACCGCGACATCACCGTCCCTATTGAACATTGCAGATGTTCGCTGATTTCTTTATATGACAGCCCTTCTATTATTCTTAATGTCAGTACTTCGCGCTTATCATGATCCATGGATTCGATGGCACGCGCCACTTTTTCAAGATCCGTGCAGGGATTATTCAATTCATGTGTTTCAGTCATATCCTTGTGTGCCATTTCATTCATAATTCGCAATTGTTTTTTGCGGTTGCGCAAAAAATCCCTCGTGAGATTCAGGCAAACAGCCCTGATCCATGGATAAATTGCTCTGCTTTCATCAAATTTGCCTGCGCGGAGTGATTTCCATAATCGCACAAATGTCTCCTGTGAAATCTCTTCTGCAAGATGATGATTGCATATAATGCCAAAGGCAAAATAATATACCTGTTTCTGATATTTCCTGACCAGCATTCCAAAGGCATCATTATTGCCCTCCTTGATTTCGCGTATTGCTTGAGCCTCAGTATAACTTTCATTCATATCTATATCATATCCTATTAATGCTTGCTTATACAACATTGACTAAAGTTTCCATTCAGCCTTTTTCATTGTTATTTCTATTATGCCTATGGTATAAAATCTTAAAAAACATTTACGATTTTGTCTAAACGATTACATAATCAATATTTTCAGAGTTCAAGGTTCATCGAATCGGTCCTCATTAACCTTGAACTTTGAACCTTGAACCGTTTCCTAGCGCTGCTTATAGATTTTATATTTATAGGTGAGCGTAAGCGCTTCACCCGCTTTCACGGGAAGTTCCCATGCAATATTTGAATGCGAATTCACTGCTGCCAATGCCTCGACTGTTTTCTTTGCCTTACCATTATTGCTTGCTGAAATCACTTCGCCAATGATATCCTTGGAAATTTCCATTACCACATCCTGGCCTTTGTAGCTTCTTATATTGATTTCCCCCCGAATAGTGATCAGGTCAAAATCATCATCCATAACCTCAACCTGCACACGACTCACCTCACTTTCATTCCTGTCAACTCTGATATCATTTGCGATGGTGAGCTTCAGATTCGTCCTTGCACCCTTTGGCGTATAGGAGAGTTTATCCTGCGCGAGTGGTTTCCAGTCATTGAGCGCGAATGCTGGTGCGGTTGTCCATGGATAATCAGTCGTGTTCGTCAGTTTCAATGAATGCCATACCTGTTCATTAGGTGGTTGCGTCGTTCCGCTCCCTCTTGAATAACCATGCGCATCAATGCCTGTCAGCTCCGGAATGTTCCATTCATAGACATGCGAATAGTTCACCATGTCGGAAAATATCTGGTAATAGGCTCTCTCACCCTTCCGCAACGTCACTTTTTTCCTGTCATAGAAAAATAAATCCTCTTCGCTCTCACTGCCGAGCCGCTGCAAATCCTCTGCACTGTAAGTGCCAGGACTCCCCGGTTCACGTCTCTCCGGAATTGCTGCCTGCACCATGATATTGGAAAATTGGTCATAATTTCTTTGCGGCTGTCTGCTGGATGATAAAGATTGTATGAATTGCATCAGCGACTCCTCCATCGACATCGGCGATTTTATGTCCGCAAACATGAAATTCGGAAATCCTACCACGAAATGCACTTCCGCATCCTCTATATCCTCTGCATCATTTATCAACGTGGCATTCATGGTTATCTTTGCCATTTGCGGATCCATTATATTAATCGCATAATCAGGAATCCAACTGACCCCCTTCTCAAGATTCGTCACACCTAACTTCACACGCTCTTTCTCCGTGTCTACCTTTATTTTTATTTTATTGACCAGCCCGGTACTTTCAATCATGTCAGTATATGAATCCGGAAATTCGATCTTTGTGATTCCGTTCAGCGGCGAAACAGTGTGACCGGCGGAAGTGCTGAGAATAATGATTGCAGGATTATCCGCCGGCTGCGGACGCACCATCGCGGATGAACTCAGGTACCAGCTATCTTCAGGCCTTGGTGCTGGAGCGGCAGGTCTCGCCGCTACCGTTCCCGGTACTGACTTAATGACACCATCCACCCTGCGATCTCCATAATATAAAACGACCTTCTTGCCTGTGTTCACTTTCAGTAACTGCACAAAATCCAATGCTTCTACCTTTGTCTTGACTTCTTCCTTGAAACCGACGGCACTGTCCAGCACCGCCGACTTATCAAATACCGTAATCCATATCGCACCAAGACTTGCACTGGGTACCACCCTGGTCTGTGTCCAACCATCCTTCAGCGATGCATCACCCTCGCGCATTACAAATCCTAAACCATTCTTGAATACCGCCAGTGTCTTTATCTCGGGAGTAAATGACGGCATCGTCTCTCCACCCGTTAAGTTGATTACAAACAATAGCGACAACACCATTGTGCCCATCAGCAGTGTAAGGAATTGTTGATTATTCTTCATAAGTACCTCCTAATTAGTATCCTTTGCGAGCTTTGCGAAGCAAAGCGTGGCAATCCCTAACGGACTATGCTTCTTATCCCGTAAGGGATTGTTACGTTTGCCTCCGGCAAACTCACAATGACGAACTCTTCGGGATTGCTTCGTTCTGCTTCGCAGAACTCGCAAAGAATCCTCGCTGTAGGGGCAGACCTAAGCGTCTGCCCTTTAATTAATTTCTCTATTCGTAATGAGTATTCTATCATAAGTGATTCCTATATTATTATTACGCAGGATTATTTCATTTATTCCACTAGCAACGATCCCTTCTTTGAAATTTAACGAAACAGCGTTATAATTATTATCTTCATGATTAAGATTGCTTAACATGGTTAAAAAAACGAAATGGAGTAGTACATGGAAAATAAAAAAGCATTGATCATAGGCGCCGGTATCGCCGGCTTATGCATGGGTATTTATCTGCGAAAAAAAGGATATGAGACTACCATCCTCGAAATGCATACGATTTCAGGAGGTCTCGCAACTGCATGGAAAAAGAAAGGCTATACCTTCGAGAATTGCATCCACTGGCTTGTCGGATCCAAGGTTGGTGAGCAAATGAATCTAATGTGGAAAGAGGTTTTTGATATAAATCAATTGAAATTCTACGAAGATGAAATATTTCAGGTAATAGAGAAGAATGATGAACGATTGATTATTTATCGCAATGCTGACAAGCTTGAAGCAGAACTTCTGGCAAAAGCACCAGAAGATGCAACAGCAATCAAGGAATTCACAGGATTGGTGAGACTATTTTCTACATTCAAATTCCCCGACAGCGACGCATTCTTCTCCCGTATGCTGTATTATGTCAAAATTGTTAAGTACCTGCCTGCAATGAACAAATATTCCAAATTAACTATGGCAGATTATGCACAGCGATTCAAGAATCCTCTGCTGAAGCATTTTTTTGATTCAGGCATAGGTGAATTATCATTGCTGGCAATTGTGTTTTCATTAGCATGGATGCATAATTGCGATGCGGGATACCCCATCGGTGGTTCACTCAAAATGATTGGACTTATCGAGGAGACCTACAAAAAGCTTGGCGGCGAAATTAAGTTTCGTGCAAAGGTAAAGCAGATACAGGTTGAAAATAATCGTGCCGTAGGAGTGGTTCTTGAAAATGGCGAACAAATTAAAGCTGACGTGGTGATTTCCGCTGCTGACGGATATGCAACAATATACAAAATGCTTGAGGGGAAATTTGTAGATAATAAAATCAATAAGATCTATGAAACATATAAACCATTTCCTTCATATGTGCAGGTTTCATTTGGAGTAAATGATAGTTTTAAAGATGAACCCGGCTTTATAAACATATTGCTGGATCATGAAATCGAAATTGATCCTGAAACACGCATGAATAATCTCTCATTCCGCATATTCAATTACGATCCTACATTTGCTCCACCCGGCAAGACTGCTATCGTCTGCTTCATACCTACCTATAATTATGAATACTGGATTACTCTGCGCGAGAATGATAATTCACTCTATGCCGATCAGAAGAATAAAATTGCACAGGAAGTAATTGCAATTTTTGAAAAACGGTTTCCCTTCGCACATGATAAAATCGAGGTTTTAGATGTTGCAACTCCCGCCACTGTTTTCCGCTATACCGGCAATTGGAAGGCAAGTATGGAAGGATGGCTTTTGACTCCTGCCACCGGCTTTGGTCAATTGCCTGCCACACTTCCGAATCTGAAAAATTTTTACATGGTTGGTCAATGGATAAGTCCCGGAGGTGGCTTACCCTCAGGCTTGCTCACCGCAAGAAATGTTTCAAAAATAATATAAGTGACAGGCACTGAATTAGGTGAATTAACATTCTGCCGAAAGTAATGCTAGCACGACGTTTCAGGAATGTGATGGCATGAAATGTCCAAAAACGAATTTTTTTGCTCTTGCGCAAATAATGCTCTTGCTGAAATTTTTACAAGAACGCTCTAAACGCCCTCTATGACCGCATTATCAGCGTGCAACCCAGCCACAAACCGCAGAAGGAATTGCTGGCGTATCAATAGCAGGATGATAAGTAACCTGAACGGTTAGATCTGATGTCATGGCAGTAAAGTAAGTATCAACAGCAATAAATTGAGCATTAGCAGGTATAATATTCGTATCTTTAATATATTCGCACGGCGTTTCTAACGTTCCATATTGATTTAATTTTAAAACCCAATAATCATAAAATCCTGCACCAAAAGATATCGTCCAACCACTAACAATATATCCTCCATCTTTAGCCTGATTTAATGATAAAAGCCCATCATAACCAGCTCCACCATAACTTTTTTGCCATATTATATTACCATTTCCATCCAATTTTAATATCCACATATCAGAGTACCCTGTCCCAAAAGAATACGTGTCTCCTCCCAGTATATATCCGTGACAATCTTCTCCAAATCTAGGATTCAATTGCTCAAGTATCCAGCCACGCTCATACGCTGATCCTCCATAAGTTTTTTGCCACATAATATTGCCATTTTCATCTAGTTTCATTACAAAGGCATCAAAGTCACCTGCACCAAATGATTTTGTTTTGCCAACTAATAGGTAACCACCTTCTAAAGATTCTCGTACTATATAAACAAAATCATCGGATGGACCCCCATATGCTTTTTGCCAAATTATATTACCGTTGGAATCCAACTCAGCAAGCCAAATATCAAAGCCGCCTGAACCAACTGTGTTAACATTCCCCGTAACTAGATAATTACCTCTCTTAATTTTTTGCACACATACATTTTCATTCCATATAGCATTGGCCATTATTTTTTGCCAGATTATTTCACCATTGGAATCTAACCTAATAACAAGCACCTTGCAATTCAAACAATTTACAGTTCCATACTTTCCAGCAAGAATATAACCCTCGTCTACAAGTTGATGAATTTCCCAACCATAATCTGTATTCGCTGAACCATATGCCTTTTGCCATTCTATGTTGCCTCCCGCATCAAGTTTGATCACCCATACATCATAATATCCACCCTTGTTATTGGATGCATAACAACCTATCATGACATAACCACCATCTTTCGTTTGTTCTATGTTGTAGGTGTATTCATCACTATAACCACCAATTGCTTTCTGCCATTCTATTCCACCCATTACATTCAGTTTCAAAATCCAGAAATCATATTCTCCTGAACCGTATGCGCGCGTGGGTCCTGCTACTATGTAACCGCCATCAGAAGTTGGCTTGATTGAATGAGCAACATTGTAATCATAGTTACCATACGTGTAGCTCCACGTAGTAAGTGCACGTATTTCCTCTGTTTTAAACTGTGCAAAAGCTGTCACAGAACAAACCATGAAAATAATAAAGACACTGATAAAACAAACGCCCCAGACATGTTTATTGAAGTTCATATAGTAAACCTCCTCGGTTATCAATAAATCCATCTATTCTTTCATTCTATATAATAATAAACATTAATTGCTTGAAAGTCAAGTATATCCTCGCTGAAATTTTTTTCCTGCTATTAACGCCTTTTATAATCAAATACATTATAGAAAATCTTTTTTTGAAATTTTGACATGCTGGGATGAAATGCCGTCCGGGAGCATGTTGTGCACAGGCTAATGTTTAGATCCAATCCCGTTTACTATCTGACCATCAATAATCGTCATGACGGGCTCTATCTCCTTCAAAGAACCTACGGGCATCCGCTCCCCTATGATCCTGATATCCTTGTTCCATACTACCAAATCAGCAAGTTTGCCCTCCTCAAGGGAACCCTTCTCCTTCTCCTCAAATCCACAGTATGCAGCATCAATAGTATGTCCGCGCAATGCCTGGTTAAAATCAACTCGTTCATCCACCATCACGCCGCGTTCATCTAAATGATTATAAACATAACTGTCCCTGACTGATCGTGTCTCACTACCAATGCGCATCGTGCGCCGATGCACAGCTTCCCATATCGCAAGCAGCGGACTCAAATTGGGAACACACGGATTGTCGGAACTCAATGCAACCTTGATTCCTGCATCAACGGCACTTTTGTAAGGAACTGAATGCGTGAGTCGCGGTAATGTCGGCTCTCCTGTCCCTGATCCGAATGCATGTTCCCAAAACATCCCATAGAACAGGATGAAACCGGGCTGCGGACATAAAACCATGTCAAGATCTTTCAATCTTTCATGC
>MFGW01000133.1:0-3222 GCA_001780385.1 Candidatus Fischerbacteria bacterium RBG_13_37_8
TTTTCACCATATATTAGTATAAACAAAAAATTAGTCAATGTCAAAAAACAGTGGACTGTCTCCTATGTCCAGAAGGATTAGTCATTATGAGCATTCCTGACGGAATGCGTAATAATCCGTAACGCTTTGTCATTATGAGCTTTGCGAAGCAAAGCGTAATAATCCTTAACGGAGTAGATCTTCCACTCCATCGGGTATTGTTACTTTTGCCTTTGGCAAACTCATAATGACATTTCGTTCGGGATTGCTTTGCACAAGGGCAGACACACGGGTCTGCCCCTACAATATGCTCACAAAAGATTTTTTTGCCAAAAGTGTAATAATTTCACTATCAAGCGACTATTCCCCAGTCCCCAATCCCTTAATTACGGTATGCTTTCGTTGCCGTGGTTATCCACAGTAAAATTCCGGATCACGGCATGATGTCTTACCGGATCCTTACGATAACATGAGGAGCAAAGATATCTCTTCTCCTCCTATTAACATAAATGCATTATTTTCTCCTCAACTTTTAGTTGAAATTTCTCAATTTTTTATATATGATTTTATATGCTGAAAATTGATTTCAATATCTTGCTATTGCACACGCAGAAGAATGTTGACAGATCGGTCACGCACATAGTACCGAATGTAGTCAAGAATGAGCATCGCATCATCATATAATTCTTTGCGAGCTTTGCGAAGCAAAGCTCGCAAAGAATTCGTCAGGGATTGCTTCGTTCTGCTTCGCAGAACTCGCAAAGAATAAAGGAGTAATTATTGACTTATGCAATTGAGACATTAAATCTGGTACGCGTATTTGGAGACCTCGTTGCGGTTGATAATTTAAATCTAAAAGTGGCAGCTGGCACATTCTTTGGATTTCTTGGACCGAATGGTGCCGGAAAATCCACTACTATCAAGATGCTGTGCGGTTTGCTGAAGAGTACATCCGGAAGTGCATCCATCCTCGGTTATGACATAGAAAAACAAGCCGAGGAAGCAAAGAAACGAATCGGCGTTGTTCCGGAAGAACTGGCGCTGTTCGACAGGCTCACGGGCGCCGAATATCTCACGTTCGTAGGGCGCATGTACGGAATGCGGAAAGAAGTCATTCGAACGAGAACAGAAGAACTACTGGAACTTATGGCGCTTCATGATGACAGGAAAAAATTAATAGTGGATTATAGTCTCGGCATGAAAAAAAAGCTTACGCTTTCTGCTGCACTGATACATGATCCGCAGGTCTTATTTCTTGATGAACCATTCGAGGGTATTGATGCTATTGCTTCAAGGATGATTAAGGATATTCTAAAATCATTGCTGCAGAGGGGTGTCACTATTTTCCTTACCTCGCATATATTAGAGATTGTGGAGCGCTTATGCAGTGATGTGGCTATTATTCACAAATCGAAATTAATTGCACATGGAACTCTTGAAGAACTGCAGAGTGGTATTGCCTTAAAAGAACATGCGGAGAGCAACCGAACCATGACACTTGAAGAAATATTCATTAACCTGGTAGGAACGGATGAAATTCACAAAAGAACGCTTTCCTGGCTCGAATAAAGTATGAACCAAATTCTCACCATAATATGGCTTAAATATAAAATGTTCGCACATGGACTTCACCGGACTGAACGAATCGTCGATCTTGTCATCAGAATTTTTTTCTATTTTATGTTTGCCTCTGCTTCGCTGGCTATCGCTTTTGGCTTCGGCGTTATAATTTACATAATGTCGCAATCCATTGATAAGACAGCACTACTCATCACTTACTATATTGCCTTCTATGCATGCTTTTTCATTGGTGTGATCACGCCTCTTATCTTTCAGGCAAGCAGTCCTGCTTTTGAACCATCAAGGTTTCTTCTTTTTCCTCTAAGTCACAAAAAACTTTACGGTTTTTCGCTCTTCGCTACTTTTTTTGATCCGGTACATCTGTTCTATTACCCCACGCTTCTGACAATACTCTTAATGCGAGCTTTTCACTATAAGCTTCCTCTCTTATCAGACTTAGTTATTATTATTTGCATGATATTGTTCTATGTAATCTGGGGCAATACGTTAGTGCTCATCCTGCAATCCGTGCTCAAAAAAAGAAAGAGCAAGGAATTACTCATGTTAATATCCATGCTGATTCTTATTGCTTTCAGTTTTTTACCCTTACTCGAAGAGCAGTACAGGAAAGGATTTGATACTGACAAGATTCCCTATTTTGACGCAATTTATTATGAGGTTGCAGTCATCAGTAAAAATCTTCCTCCCTCTTTGGCTGCTGAATTCTTCTTCGCACCTCACCGGTGGGAAATTCCCGCATTATTTAATACTATTTTTTATCTTGTTATCTGGATTTCTGCTGGGGCAGCACTCGGATTTTATATATTTTCTACTTATCATCTCGGTGAACGCGGCAAACTGAGGAAACATAAAAAAATCCCAAAAATGCAAGCTGTATCAGAATTAAAAGCCGTTCCTTTAAGCCTCGACGCATTTGCCTGTTCTTTTCTTCCTGCTCAAATAGGAGCTGTTGCCGCAAAGGATTTCTTGTATTTATTACGGAGTGTAATCGGAAAATTAAACCTGGTAATGGCGCCACTGCTTGCTATCATTTTCTCGCTCGCATTCGCAAAAAATATTGAATTTTCTTTCATGGGACTCGAGCCAAAAAATATTGTATTTCTTGGCATAATCTTCTACACAGCGATGTTTACAAATAACCAGTCCTTAAATGTATTTGGCTGGGAAGGCGATGGTGTAAAGATGTATTTTCTGAGTCCAGTTTCGCTCCAACAGGTTATTATAGGCAAGAATATCGCGTTGTGGGCATATAATGCTATCTTGCTTGTTTTCTGCCTGGCAGCATGGATAGTTCTCATGGGACTGCCAGGTTTTGTCACATTCATCACCGGTATCTTTCTCTATGCAGTGTGCGTTTTAGCTGCCACCATAGGCGGAAATATTGTATCGATCATGTATCCTTTTCGCACAAACATATCTTCATTCAAGAATACTCCTTCACAAACTGCTATATTCATATCATTGCTGGTGACATCCGCAAATTTTGTTCTCCTGGCAATCTGTCTTTTCCTGCCTGCGCTCACCGGCATGCTTTTCCTGCGCCCGGTTCTGCTGATTAGTCTATTTGCTGTCCTCGCCTTCGCTTATTTTTACACGGTGCACTATGCTGCGCGTCTCATGCAAACCCGTTGCGAACTTATCATCGAAAACCTTAAACCGAAA
>MFGW01000133.1:3256-3660 GCA_001780385.1 Candidatus Fischerbacteria bacterium RBG_13_37_8
TATTAATCATATGTTTCTGCATAATCAATTATGATATAACTACGAGCAGTCCCACAGATAAACAGCCCGTTACTGCATCTGCACAAAATCAAGAACCTTCCAGTATTTCACTAGCGCTGAAAGGCGTCGTCAAAGATTTAGTGTGGGCACAACCTGCATTCAGGAGCAATGCCAGCTATTCACATGACGGTACTATGATTGCTATCCCAATGGGATTTGGCAGTGTCGGTATCTTTAATGCTGATAATTACCGCAAAATAAAAATAATCATGACAGGGGAAGATGCACAATACGACTTTGTCACATTCCTGCCTGATAATAAAAGCATCCTCACAATTAACAACAAGCCTTCCCTTGTCATCTGGGATATAGCTACAGGGCGTCTCATAAAGAATATTGACATA
>MFGW01000133.1:3673-4052 GCA_001780385.1 Candidatus Fischerbacteria bacterium RBG_13_37_8
CGCGGCGATATGAATACCCTAATCTTTCCTATAACCAGCACTATTTTGCAATAGCATGTGGGTACTCCGGTATCCATCTGTGGAAGTTTAATGATATGCAGTACTTCGGTGAAATTAAAAAGGAGTGGATGCACACCGGTTTTGTAAGCCTGGCAAAGGATAAGGACGTGCTTGCAGCCGGAAGTGAAAATTGGGACCACATCGAAATATGGGACATCACGGAAAAAAAGCTAATCAAGAGCCTTCCGGTGAAACTGCAACGCGCAGCAGCAATCCTGTCACCTGACGGGAAGTTAATAGCTGTTCCCATTGATCTGCGGAGCATCGGTCTCTGGGATGTCGATAAGGGCATTTTGCATAATACGTTCAAAGTCGATTT
>MFGW01000133.1:4185-5665 GCA_001780385.1 Candidatus Fischerbacteria bacterium RBG_13_37_8
TGGGATGTAACAAATGCGGAGGTGCTTTATTCTGAATTATGGAAAAGCAGTGCTATTGAAGGCATTGCTTTTTCTCCCAAAGGAACCATAATTATGACAAAAGCACAAAATGACATCCGCTTGATTCAAATTCCGGAAGGACGTGTGATAAAGTACCTGCATGGTTATGGCGGCGTATCAACTTCTTTAGCATTATCTGAGGATGAAAAATATCTCGCTGCCGGCGGAGAGGATATGATCACCCGAATACTCAGCATCAGCGACGGAACGTTCATCAAAGAAATAAAAAGCGAGGGATCCGCTATTGTAGAAATTAATTTCACTCCCGACGGGCAATACCTGCTCATCACTGAAAATCTCGGAGAAGGAGTAGGCGAAATAAAAGTATGGCAAATCAAAAACAACGCTTCTGTAGCAAAAATTGATAGTGAAAAAAATATCCTGCATTATGAATTCACTCCTGACAGCAAATTATTTGCTGGAATCGGTGAGTGGCATTCCGGCATCTTCAGCACAAAGGACTGGAAACCGGTGCATGAAGTCGCTACTAATGGTCTTGCTGTCAGTTTATCCAGCACCGGTAAACTTTCAGCCTGGGGAAACTTCGATGGTACCGTTTCCCTGATAGATAGTTCTACTGGAGAAATCATCACGAATTGGCAAGCTCATAAGTCTTCTATATTATGGCTCGGTTTCAATAATAACGATAATTCGCTGGTCACCCTCGCATCCGACAACTCCTGCTCTTTCTGGAAACTGCCCGATGGCATTAAAACACATGAATTTCTCAACGTTTTTAACAGTGAAGACTTTATTGATCAGTTTTCCACCACCCACGATAATAAATACCTTGCCGGACTGGCAGTCGATAATAAAATGCGCTTGTTCAACCTGGAAACTATCAAACAATTGACAGTAATACCAATCAATACACAAATTGATCGCCTTTTCCTTTCACCCGATGCCAGCCTGATTGCACTCGTCCCACAAGACAACCCAAATATCCAACTTATAAAAACAAAAGACGGTTCCCTCTATAAACAATTTACCCTGTACAAAAGCACTATCTCCTCCCTCAAATTTTCCCAAGACAGCTCGCTCCTTTTCACCAGCAGTCATGATGGCGTTGCCGCCTGGCGCATTAAATAGTGAATCGGCTCTCTTCTCAACCTTGAACCTTGCACCTTGAACCGTTTTGTGTGAACTTGTGAGTGCCTGTCCCCTACCTTTCTTTAATGTATTCTTTGCGTGCATTCCTTCGGAATGCTCGCAAAGAATTCCCCATTCCCCATTCCCTAGTCCCCATTCCCCATTCCCATCTCACTTGACAGGACGCGCTATTTCAAGCACAATAAAATAATGATGATACCGTTGCTGACTGATATCGTAATTATATTCGCACTATCAACCGTCATCCTCTTCCTGAGCAGTAAATTGCGTATTCCCGCTATCGTCGCTCTCCTTATCACCGGTTTCCTTG
>MFGW01000133.1:5708-6741 GCA_001780385.1 Candidatus Fischerbacteria bacterium RBG_13_37_8
GGAACTACTGGCTGAAATTGGAGTCATTCTCCTGCTCTTCACTATCGGTGTGGAATTTTCACTGAAGAGTCTGTTGCGCATAAAGCGGCTTGTACTTCTCGGTGGATTGCTGCAGGTCGGACTCACCATCCTGGCTGTGTATGTTATTTCACTTCAAATAGGATTATCTCCGCAGGTTGCTCTTTTCACAGGTTTTTTCATTGCATTGAGCAGTACGGCAATCGTGCTGAAGCTCCTGCAGGAAAAAGGTCAGGTTGATAGTCCGCACGGGCGTGTTGCGGTAGGTATCCTCATTTTTCAGGATATTATTATTGTGCCGATGATGCTCATGATGCCTCTCCTGGCAGGTTCAACAGCAAGCGCCAGCAATTCAATCCTGCTATTGATAGTAAAAGGCATCGGCATCATTATACTCACTCTTGTACTTGCTCAATGGATCGTGCCTCGATTATTGTATCAACTGGCGCGCACGCGAAGCCGTGAATTATTTCTTATCAGTATTTTCACTATTTGTTTTGCAGTGGCATGGCTTACGTCCAGTATCGGTCTTTCACTTGCACTCGGTGCTTTTCTTGCCGGTCTTATCATTTCCGAATCGGAATACAGTCACCAGGCGCTAAGCAGTGTCCTGCCCTTCCGTGATGTATTTACGAGCTTCTTCTTCATATCAATCGGCATGCTCCTTAACGGATCAATTCTTCTGCAAAAACTCAGTACAATCATCCTCATCTTTACCGGTGTACTCCTGCTGAAGATATTCATTATTTATCTTGTTGTTACATTGCTCGGTTTTTCTCTACGGTCAACCATCATCTCAGCGCTTGCGTTATGCCAAATAGGAGAATTTTCATTTATTTTATTGAAGACAGGCATGGGCTATGGCGTAATTTCAGAAGAGGTGTACCAGTTATTTCTTTCTGTTTCGATACTGACGATGGTAGTCACTCCATTCTTTATTGCAATAGCACCCCGCATCGCCGACCGTATGCTTCGATTACGCTTGCCGAAACGCATAAAAAACGGCTTATACCCT
>MFGW01000133.1:6777-8580 GCA_001780385.1 Candidatus Fischerbacteria bacterium RBG_13_37_8
TTGGAGAATCATCTTATAATTGTTGGATTTGGTATAAACGGTCGTAATGTCTCTCGTGCCGCGAAACTTGCTTCGGTACCTTATATTATAATAGAGATGAATCCGGAAACCGTTCGCAATGAACGAATCCTTGGTGAACCAATCATCTACGGCGACTCAACAAGCGAAGCAATACTCGAGTATGCCGGCGTAAAGAGAGCACGCGTAATGGTGCTGGCAATATCAGACCCAGTTGCAACAAGAAGAATTACCGTAATAGCACGCAAACTCAGCTCCAGTATTTATATTATTGCACGAACACGCTACCTGCAGGAAATGCCGCCGCTCTATGACCTTGGCGCCGATGAAGTCATTCCCGAAGAATACGAAACATCTATCGAAATGTTTACGCGTGTCTTAATCCGTTATCTTGTCCCGACTGAGGATATCGAGAAACTCGTCAACGAGGTACGTGATGACGGCTATGCCATGTTCCGCAGCGTATCAAAAGCGCCCGGTAGTTTTTGTGATTTGAAAATTAATATACCCGAGCTTGGAATTACCACACTTCGCATCAGTGAAGATTCTCCCTACCTCGACAAAACACTCTCCGAACTTGAGATGCGCAAAAAACATGGCATGACCGTACTTGCTATCCGCAGGAGCAATGAAATCATCTCCAATCCCTCCAGCGATACCCGGCTACTCAAAGATGATATTATCGTCATTCTCAAATGAAAGAGGCAGACAGGTGTTCACAAGTTCACACCAAATCACTAATACTGTACTTTATGCACATTTATATACGTTCCTTGTATGTAAAGGGCAGCAAAATATTACTAAATAAATAATACTATTATGCTGAATTATGCTATATTAGCAGCTAGGTGTGAACTTGTGAACACCTGTCCGCCACATTTGAATGCTTGACAGGACGCAGGATTTGAGAGAGAATAAAAAAAGGAGGTGCTATGACTTCAAAACAAGTGCTTGGTTTATTTATAATGGGTTGCATTGTGATGGTTATGGCAGGCGGTTGTTCAAAAGAAAACGCAGTAATGAAGAGTGAAGAAAAATCACTCGCACGGCAACTTAACTTTGATGAGAAAGCGTTGCAGATGTTGAAAGATGAAACAGGTGGAACGATACAGCAACTGACAGCTTATAGTGAGGATGGTTCAATAACGACAACCGAAGGTATATCAGTCGGGGTACCACAAGATAAAGCAGAATCTGTTATTACAAAATTACGTCCTGAAATGCGCACTATGGGTTATATTATCTTTCTCCGTGAAATGAATTTTGGTGGGAGTCCAGACATGATTGGTGTTATAAAAGGTACGGATAAATATGAGGTTTTACGGCTCATGCAGACAAATGGTGCAAATTATGACTTGTCGACCGAGGATGTCATTGCGAAGTTGAAGGAATGGGAGGCACGGTATCCCTTTGAACTTTTCGGTGCAGATTTTGATTGGGTAGAGGTTGACCTGAAGGAAGTACCCTCTGATATAGAGGCATTTGCGCATGAGGTGCATGAATTTTGTCCGGATGTAGTTGAGCAGGGTACGGAGACTGTCGAAGCATTGGCGGATGAGATCAGCCGCCGCAAGAAAATTTACCTCTGGTGGGATTAGGATTTGGCATTTCTTTTCTTCGTGTCCTTCGTGAGCATCGTGGTTGAATTTTTTTTCTTGCCAAAAATGCAAGAATTTCGAGATCAAGGAACTACACTTTTTCCGAGACTTAGCTCGGAAAAAGGGGCTCTTTTCAAGAGCCCATCAGACACAAAGGCACAAAGTGAAAAAGGAATAATTATAATTT
>MFGW01000133.1:8598-8870 GCA_001780385.1 Candidatus Fischerbacteria bacterium RBG_13_37_8
CGAAAATTGCGCTAAGCGCCTATTCCCTTTATTGAGGACATGCTCTATAAGAATTCTACTACAGCAATACCTTAAAGAAATTTCGTGCCGCTTAATTACAGGAGCCTGTTATTTGCATTTTGCAGGGAGAGGAAGCTGCGGGGCGTTGTATATCAGCAGAATCAAGACCGTAGGAGCCTTCGGAATTGTATGATTGCGCAACGACGAGGTAGTAATAACTGCTCGAATCCGCGGCAACAGTAGCAGTAGTGGCATTGCTTGTTGTACAGACG
>MFGW01000133.1:9120-11447 GCA_001780385.1 Candidatus Fischerbacteria bacterium RBG_13_37_8
CATACGGATTATTCGAATCAAGTTCGAGCCGGTAACCGGATTCGACTGTCCAATCATCACCATTTATTGAATAAAGGGAGCGAATCCCGTTGCCCGGTAAATTACCGACGAAAGCATACCAGCGGTATCCGGAGGGAATACTGATGCCATTTGCCATGAGGAGATTTTCCATGGAAAAATTCGGCTGTTGAACGAACGTCAGACCATCGGTAGAATGAGCATGCCAGTTCACATTCGGAGTGCCACCTGCAAAATATTGGTAGGTAGCGCCTGCTTTGAGCAAGGAAGGATCAAGAACCGGTTGACCGGTAACCTGGAAGCGAATACCTGATTCCATTGTGAAATTAATGCCGTCCATCGAGGTCGCGGAATATGTTTCCGGAAAGAAATCACCATACGGATCACCGGTAAAATACAAACGAAACATGCTCCCCTCAATGAGAATATCCGGGTCACACGCTCTCCCGGGCCAGCTTTCCGTTCCGGGAATGCTTACCTGGTGAACCGTCCAGTTATTCAAACCGTCCGATGAAATCGCAACCATAATGCCATCCATTGTTTGCGTCCATAATCCCTGGTAATACACATACACATTCCCATCCGGGCCAACGACTGCATCCGGTACATCTCCCGATTGTGCAAGAATCTGGTTCAATCTCTGCCAGGTAAGACCATCAGCAGACGTTGCAATAAGAATACGGCTCTGGAGCGGCTGGGCAAATGCTATTACGGGAATTAATATAAGGAAAAGGATACCGATACTATATTTCATACTTCCTCCAAAATAGGATTCAAGTGACTATACAAGATACTTTCTACTATCATTATATTAATATAACAAATTCCAACCAGGAAAACAATAACATATAGGTCAAGGTTGAGGTTAAGGTTAAGAAATGGCAAGGCAAGCTCAAGGTCGGGATCGAGTCTAAGGTTGAGAAACAGCTTGCAAAAAATCAATCTTAACCTTAGCCACTCTTTCGTCATTTGGAAAAACTGAATAAATAGTAATCGCTGTTCCCTCTTGTCTATTCAGGGTACATGATGGCTTCATATTCCCCAGCCTCCAGTCACCAGTCCCTGCCCCTGTCCCCGTCCCTATTCCGAACAAGTTGGAACCCAATAAACTCAACAAAACTCAATAAACTCGCCGGTATGTTGGCAAAAGAAATAATTTTCTTGCCAAAAATGCAAGAATTTCACAACGTAGGGACTATTCCCTTCCGTTGGCATTTTTTGCGCGAATGACTTATCATACACTTTGCCGATATGAGCGAAATGAACAAAAAAGCAATTGTTATGTTATCAGGTGGACTTGATTCCACGCTTGCGGCGAAATTAATGCTTGAGCAGGGGATCGAGTGTATTGGCATTAATTTCGTAAGTATATTTTGTACCTGTACATCGAGGAAGAAGAAAGAGGCAGGGTGTGCGTCGGAAGCGCTCAAAATTGGGAAAGAACTTGGCATATCGGTGCATACATTTCCTAAAGGAATGGATTATTTTGCCGTCGTACAAAATCCGAAGTACGGATATGGCAAAGGAATGAATCCATGCATTGATTGCAGAATATATATACTTAAAAAAGCGAAAGCGTTGATGAGTGAGTATGGGGCTTCGTTTATAGTAACCGGTGAGGTTTTGGGACAACGACCGATGAGTCAGCAGAGGCATCAACTAAATATTATCGAAAAGCAAACCGGTCTCAAAGGATTGATCCTGCGACCATTATCCGCTCATCTTCTTCCTGAAACTATACCTGAACAGGCAGGTATAGTAGATAGAACAAAACTACTCAACATATCCGGACGTTCACGTAAACAGCAGATTGAACTTGCTGAAAGCTCCGGCATTACCGATTATCCCTGTGCAGCCGGCGGATGCCTGCTTACCGATAAAATATTCGCACAAAAATTAAAAGACCTGTTCGTACATAAAAAAAATTACACCATGATCGACCTGAAACTCCTGAAAATAGGACGACATTTCAGAATTAATGAAAACACGAAGATCATTCTCGGACGTGACCAATCAGAAAATATGATGATAGAATCACTCGCCTCCTGCTATACATTATTCAGACCCGCAGATATTCCCGGACCAACTGCTGCTGTCGATGGGGAATTAAATGATGAGGTCATGTCAGAACTTATGAAACTTATGCTGCGTTATTCTGATTCAACCAATGAAACAACTATCAAGTTATTAAAGAGTGGGAAAAGCACTCGCACATTTACCGGATGTTCCATAAAAAATCGCGGGTAAAACCGCATTAAAATGTGCATGATTACTTAATTTTACGTTGGCTTATCAATTTTTTTCTAGTG
>MFGW01000134.1:0-283 GCA_001780385.1 Candidatus Fischerbacteria bacterium RBG_13_37_8
CATTACAAGCATTATTATCCATTCGGTCATTTTTACCGTCACAGCTATCCGCGGTATTTCACCAGCTATTGGTCTTATCCATTTTGGGCATGGGCATGGAATCCAGGCTGGTGGATTGCTTATGATTCTACTTATTCTCCTGCATATTATTATTATGACTACTGGTATCCAAGAGGATATTATTATCCCGGAGATCCCTATCAAAATAAATATTTTGCACGCCTTAGAACCGATGTAAAACCGGATGAAACTATTGTGTATTTGGATGGATACTATCTCGGAA
>MFGW01000134.1:319-609 GCA_001780385.1 Candidatus Fischerbacteria bacterium RBG_13_37_8
CTATTAAAGCAGGGAAACATGAAATTTCATTAAAATTGCCGGGCTATAAAACCCAGGTACTTGAATTTGAAGTTGCAGCGACACAATATTATCAACTTCATCATACAATGATTCAGGTTTCTGAATCTGAATCGACCGGTAATAATTCATCCTCCATGGATATTTCTATGCAAAGGGGATCTCTTCTGTTAGATGTCACACCATCAAATGCTTCCGTTTATATCAATAATAAATATATCGGTACCTTTTCACAAATAGCTCAACAGAAAAATCAAAGAATCCCATTAGAA
>MFGW01000134.1:636-1351 GCA_001780385.1 Candidatus Fischerbacteria bacterium RBG_13_37_8
GGGTGAAATTGTTTACCTTTTTCCTTTATAAGTATTGAGACTGCTAAATCACGAGGCATTGCTTTGCGGTATGGTCGGTCACTGGTCATAGCATCAAAAGCATCTACCACCGCAATAATATGCGCACCAATCGGAATCAAATCTTTTTTCAGACCATTCGGATAACCGGGAAATTCCGCTGATAAATCACCATCATACCTTTCCTGGTGATGCAATATAGCCGGGAGCGCATCTTTTAAAAAATGAATATCCTTTATTATATTCACTCCGATTTCGGGATGCCTCTGCATTATCTTTCTTTCTTCCTGTGTAAGTTTACCAGGCTTTTTCAGTATTGATTCCGGTATGCCAATTTTACCAATATCATGTAAAATAGAAGCATATTTTATTGTTTCTATAGTAGTTTCGGGCAGGTGTAATTCTTTAGCTACTAACTCTGCATACATTGTTGCCCTATGAACATGTCCATCCGTGTAAGCATCTTTTGCTTCTATTGCTGCCGTCAGAGCTTTCAATATGCCTAAAAAACTTTCTTTCAATTTATTATGAGCCTCTTCCAATTGATTGTATAAAGAAGCATTATCTATAGCAATGGCTATTTGCGTTGCCAATGCAGTAAGCATATTAATTTCATCCTGTTTAAAGAAATCCTTTTGTTCACTTTCAACATCGAGAACTCCTATTAATTTTTCTCCGCTGAATAAAGGAATTGCTA
>MFGW01000134.1:1428-2636 GCA_001780385.1 Candidatus Fischerbacteria bacterium RBG_13_37_8
TTATCTGCTGCCCATCCAACAATTCCTTCTCCTATTTGTCTTATAGTATGTGCATATTCTTCACCATATCCATAAAAGGAAATAAGATGTAACGTTTTGTCTCGCTCATGCAACTGCCATAAGGAAGCATTTGAATAAAGAAATTTTTCTTTCAACAAAGCAAGTATATTGCTTATTAAATCATCCATTTTCAACGTTGATATTAAGCTTCGGCCAAATTCATAAAATACAGTCAATTCATCAATTCTGCTTTTTAATCTTTTATACAATTCAATATTTTTTATGCTTGAATATATTCCGGCAGCAATCGCCTCTATTGTCAATACATCCTGTGCATCAAATGCATCTACTTTCATTTCTTCAATATTTAATACACCGACGACATCATCGCCTGATTTGACAGGGACACAAAGCTCGGAATGTGTAAATGGAATAAATTTAACAACATAATACGGATCTTCTTTTATATTTTGGCATACATATGTTTCGCCAGTTCTTGCCACCAATCCTACAATTCCTTCTGAAAATTTAACCTTATTGCCCTCGGGAATTAAATATTTATAAGGTCCTGCTTTGCCCTGAACGATAGCTTCCTGATTATTTTTATCCATGGTATATATTTCGACACTATGATAGAGAAAAGTATCTTGAATGGTTCTTGCCATCATCTGCATTAGATAATCAAGATCCAGGATTGACGTAGCTGTGAATATCGTTTTATGAAGCATTTCCAATTGCCTGACTCTCTTGAGAACTTCTCTCTCTTTTTCTTTTTTTTCTGTTATATCTTTACCTATATAAATCACTTCTCTGATTTTTTTATTTTCGTCTCGAATGGCAGAAAGACTCAGCAATACTTCTCTCTGTTGACCTCTCCGCGCAATCATAAATACTTCCTGTCCGGCTACCTTGTTCTCCCGTTCCACCTGTGAAAATATTTTATGCAATTCCTTGGGCTGGTAAAAAAATAATTCGAGGTTTAATCCAATAACATCATTTTTACTATACCCTAACAACATTTCTGCTGCTTGATTAAATTCCATAATTTTATTCTGATCATCCACAACTATAATCATATCCGGAGAATTACGTATTATATTTCTTAAAAAATTTTGTGCCCGATCCACATCTTCCTGCCTCTGTAATAAACTCGACACCAGATTATTAAAAGAAATTGCCAGTTCTCCTATTTCATCTTGACTCTCCGG
>MFGW01000134.1:2642-4161 GCA_001780385.1 Candidatus Fischerbacteria bacterium RBG_13_37_8
TTTATCCGGCGTTTCTCCTTTCTCCAATTTTCTTGCTGCATCGGCAATCCGGTCTAACGGTCGAACGATACCTTTTGATAATCTTATCGTTGCCGCAACAGAAAAATAAACAAGCGCAAAAAACAATGTGCCCCATATTATTTTTATTTTCCTGTAGGTATTATGAATGTCAGCTAAAATGGGATCAGCTCTTTTATTTATCTCATTCACAGAAACTGCTAGAACATATTTCCAGCCTGTTTCAGGAATCGTTAGATATGATATTATTCGCTCTTCATCATTAATTGAATGAACAATAATGCCATGTTTGGTTTTTAATAAACTCATGGCAAGCTTGTTTAGATTTTTATCATTAATATCATGAAGATCAAGCTGTCCATTCTTATCAAGAAAAGCTCCAAAAAATTTCTGTTTCACTTCATCAACCGCTATAATCTGTCCTTCGGTATCGATAATAAAACTAAACATATCCCTATCTTCATAAAAGGAAGTAAATTCCTTTAATATATCTCCCATGGCAAGATCAATACCTATCGCACCTTTGTAGTTATCATCTTTAGAAAACACACCTGCAAGACATGAAGTCACATATTGTTGATCTCCTGTATCATAATAAAGCGGCACCCATATAGATTTTACATCCGGTTGTCGCTTATTACCTATTGTTTTTACATAATATGATTCCTTTACTTTGAAATCAGGAGGGTAACTTTGGCTTTGCATTCTATTCGGGTATATTCTAATATAAAGTGGATCCATAAGAAATAAATAAATATTCGCAATGCTATGCGGTGAATGAGATTCCACTTCAAAAAATTCATCGAGATATGAAGTGGCATTAAGGAGAGTAATCACCTGGTCATTCATTACTACATAAGCAGGCATAAAGACATTTACCTTGTCATCTTTTGTGTTCGTATAGCGACCTTTCGAATCTTTTGATACATTCTTAGCTGCATCCCATGTGGTTATTCGCAGATATCGGGATGGATTTTGAAAAATATCTGTTGCAATCTGGCTCAATGTGAATGTTATAATTGAAACTTCCTGAAAATAGTGATTAATTCTTTTTACCTGATGTTCTGTTTCTGCAGAGAGAAAGGAATCAAGTTGCGATCTAAGAGATGCTTCGGTTTCTTGTTGCAGGTTTCGCTCCATGTTATTTAATTGATGATAAATCACCAGAGCAACACCCACAATCAGCAAAATTAACAATGCAACTATTGCTAACAGACGCTCCCGCAACTTTAATTTTGCAATACGTGTATTTTCAAACATACTATAAATAAAAAATGCTAAAAATCATTATAATAATCCATTGTACCTTGTCTTTTTTGATTAATCAAGCCCAATTAGGGAACAGGCGCTTCATCGGGAAATTCTTGCATTTTTGGCAAGAAAATTATTTCTTTTGCCAACATACCGGCGAGTTTATTGAGTTTTGTTGAGTTTATCGGGTTTGTTGAGTTTGTGAGCATTCCGGAGGAATGCTTGCAAAGAATATGTATTCTTTGTATTA
>MFGW01000134.1:4523-6077 GCA_001780385.1 Candidatus Fischerbacteria bacterium RBG_13_37_8
CCGAGATAATCATTCAATACACTATCAACTGTATTGAAATAGAATCGAAGATAAATAGACTGGCCGGCATAAGCGCTCAGGGAAATATTACCTGACGAAATCCACGTTAGCTGCGCTGTGCCTGCATATTGCCAAAGTTGAGTCCATGTTGTACCATCCGTCGATACATAAATTCTGCTAATATCATACGAAGAAGGCGCACCTTCTGTTTGATTTACGTACATGAATGTCAAATTCGAACCCGCGGATATGCCTTGAAGCAGATTAACAGTTTGTAGGTTGCCAGTATTTGCCGCGCCGTTATTAAAGGTGCAGGTAGAATCCTGACCGTAGTATGCAACGGTAACTGAAGAAGGATAAGGTTCAGCCATGCATGCTTGCGCCGCTTGGGTAGTAATGTGCCATAAACCAGTCATTGTCCAGTTCGCGGAACCGGATTCCCAATTTTCAGCAAAACTGCCAGGTATCGGTATGCCTGTCGGAGAACCGCTTTTGCGCGCAAGATTAGTATCAGTATTTCCTCCATTGCACGGTCCTGCACCGCCTGTTCTCGAATCTTCCGCTCGTACTACATAATAATAGGTCGTTCCATAACTCACTGCAGAATCTGTATATGAAGAGCCTATTTGACAACTCGCTAGTAAATTAGTCGGTCCTGGAATGAAGAGAGGATCGGTACTCTTGTAGATGTTGTATTTCAACGTTGGATAGGTAGCGCAACTTGAAGTTCCTGCATTCCAATTCACCGTCAATGCGCATGAGCTTGTCTGATTATCTGATACTGTTGTCGCACCGGCAAAACATGGACTGAGCGTACATTCACCAGTTGGCACAACGGATACCCAGTTGCCTTTTGAATGTTCACCGCATTGTGTACTATTCGCCGATACTGCATAATAATGGGTAAGTCCGCCGGTAACTCCATTATCAACATACGTTGTCGTCGCAATATTATTAGCTATTTTCTCTTCAGTTTCCGCACCGCATATTACATATTTTCTGTAGACATTATACCCTGTTGCGCCGGTAACCGGATTCCAGCTAACGGTAACCTGGTTCGGCGCAGTTGGTGTTGCTGTAACATTAGAGGGTGGTGAAAGAGGCGGAGTAATTTGTGCACAATTGCTGGTTGGACCTAAACAAGCCGCATTGCTGCCCATTGGCTGTACCATGTAGTTAGTTTCTTTGCAATCCAAGGATACATCAGTGTAGGTAAGCTGTGTGCTCGGCACCTGTGCAATCTTTATTTTCGCATGATCGCATCCCATGATACCTATTGATTTAAATATCCAGTATGTTGATGTATTCGGAACTGCAGTCCAATTAAGAACGGCGCCATTAACTTGCGCTGTTGCTGTCAAAACGGGAGCTTGTGTAGGTCCACTGCTGCAACCACTGTTCTGCGGAGTTGGTGTTGCACATGCTATTGCATGCCGGTTATGCGAATTATAAATAGCGGTCATATGCGGTGTTCCATTGTTTAAGTTGCCGTCATCATCATCCGCAGTGATGAACTGCTGGTAAGCAGAGGTCGCTGCGCATCTGCGCATCCAT
>MFGW01000135.1:0-147 GCA_001780385.1 Candidatus Fischerbacteria bacterium RBG_13_37_8
ATGATTTTTTGCCAGAAAAGAATAAATTTTACGAATATATTTTATAATTCCTTGTATAAGCTGTCAACATTTTAATATGTAATTATTCACCGTTTTCCAATAAAACCACAGAGAGCAGGCAGGAAAGCAGAGTACACAGATGTATAG
>MFGW01000135.1:162-2759 GCA_001780385.1 Candidatus Fischerbacteria bacterium RBG_13_37_8
ATTTGTGGTTTTATTAGAAAAGAGTGAATAGGTTACTTGCGTGTGTATCGACCAAATTCCTTAGTGTTATAACACCGCAAAAATGAAAAAGAAAAAGAAGGGTTGTATTCTATTTTGCTACCTTGATTAGTTACGTAGATTTCTATTGACTGAGCATAGGTGGTTTGCTACTATAAAAGGGTGAAGATGATTATTCAGCGATAAGGCAGGATTAGAATTGCCTTACAGAATTGAGTTATAAGATATGGATTATAAGAAATTTGAGGAATTGCGTAAAAGAATCAAGGATATTGAAGAGAGAGATGCATGTATAGAAGGTACTGGTTCAATGCAGGATAGTTCAACTGTTGGGCTGAAGGAGCAGCTTGGTTATTACCGGACATTAAAGGAGAACGCACAACCTGAATTTATTTTCCTGGAATCCAGGGGAAAGAGTGTGACTTCAAATGTAGCGGTGTATAAAACGGAGACTGATTTTGGCACTTCTTTTTTTAAACAGAAACTGTACCTGGATCGTATTGGCAGGATAGATATTACCGGTATTCCGGCATTTATAAATGATTTTAATGATTCCTTAGGATTGGAGTGTAATGCTAAAGTCTCACTTTCGGAAAGTCTGTTTCTCGATATTGAAACTACCAGTCTTGAAAGTGGATGTGGCAACTGTGCGTATATAATAGGCATTGGTTTTTTTGAAGGTGGGTGTTTTACGGTGCATCAATATTTTTTAAGAGATTTTGATGAAGAACATTCGCTATTATCGGCAGTAAATGAAGGGATTAAACGATTTAAGACCGTATTTACGTATAATGGAAAACGTTTTGATTTAAATATATTGCAATCACGATATGCGTTGAATAGGATTCCTTTCGAATTTGAGAGCAAGTATCACATAGATATGCTCGGCATTTATAGGAAAATATTTGGTCACCGGAAAAAGAAACTCAAATTAACGGAATTGGAGAAAGAATTGCTCGGAATTGAGAGAATAGATGATATTCCTTCACAGCTCATTCCTGAAATTTACTACCAATATTTAAGAACCGGGTATTCTGAATTATTGGAGCATGTATTTGAGCATAATGCACAGGATATTGCTTCGCTTGCAGGAGTAGCGGTGTATTTGAATAATGCACTTCTTGAACCTGAGCGTCATGAAGAAATTTGCAGTTCGTTATATTATGCGATGGGTAAAAAGGCATCAAAGAGAAAGGAATTAAGCCAGGCGCAGCACTATTTTGAGCTGGTATGCAAAAGTGATATCGAACCGGCAACATATGCTAAAATTTGTTATGAATTATCACGTGTTTATGTTAATAATGGAGCTTATGATAAAGCTACTGAATTGTGGAATAATTTATTTTCTTTCTATCCGGAGATGATAGGCAGTGCAGAATTAAAAAGGATGGCAATTCATTTTGAGCGATACGATAAAGATTTAGCAAAAGCTTTTTATTTTGCAATCAAAGCATCAGAAGCGAAAGTGAACAGGGAAGAATATAGCCGGAGAGCGGCAAGAATTTTCAAGAAATTATTAAAGAATATTCGGAAATAATAATTAGGGAGAAGAGTATGAATCAATTTAAGATGATACGGGATATTTCAATAAAAACTGACAGCAAGATATTTCTATTTGTATTAGATGGATTAGGTGATTTACCGTACAAGGGGAGGACGCCGTTGGAGAGTGCGAACAAGCCTAATATAGATAAATTAGCATATGAGGGCATTTGTGGATTAGGGGATATAGTGGATTATGGGATAACGCCGGGCAGTGGACCGGGGCATCTTTCATTGTTTGGGTATGAGCCGACTGAGTACGAGATAGGGAGAGGAGTATTATCCGCATTGGGGATAGATTTTGAATTGCGCCCGAGTGATATTGCTGCAAGGGGCAATTTTGCAACCAGGGATAAAAATAATAAGATAACCGACCGGAGAGCGGGTAGGCTGCCGACTGAAAAATGTGCCGAGTTATGTCAGCGCCTTCAGAAAGAAATTGAAATGATTGATCATACAGAAGTTATCATAAGACCTGAGAAGGATTATCGGTTTGTACTTATATTAAGAGGTGTAGGATTAAATCCAGCGATTTCAGATACTGATCCGTTAATGATAGGATATGAGCCGCTTGTAGCGAATGCTTTAGTAGATGATGCAAGAGATACGGCTGATATAATAAATAAGATAATAGAGAAAGCACATGCCATATTAGCTGATGAGTCTGCGGCAAATACAGTTTTATTGCGTGGATTTGCAGAAAAGCCCGAAGTTCCGCAATTTTCTGAGATTTACAAATTATCACCGATTGCAATAGCTACGTATCCAATGTATCGTGGTTTAGCGCGTCTTGTAGGGATGTCTATAGCCAGGGTAGAAGAGAGTATGGAAGCTGAATTTGAATATCTTAAACAGAATTATAAGAAATACGATTTTATTTATTTTCATGTCAAGAAAACGGATAGTTACGGGGAAGATGGTAATTTTGAAGGAAAAGTTGCTGAGATTGAGAGATTTGATAGTTTATTTCAACAAGTATTTGAATTACAGCCGGATGTTATAGCCGTGACCGGAGATCATTCAACACCTGCAATTTT
>MFGW01000135.1:2818-4126 GCA_001780385.1 Candidatus Fischerbacteria bacterium RBG_13_37_8
ACAGACTTATTAATTTTTCAGAAACTGAATGTGTGAAAGGAAGTCTTAGCCGTTTCCCGATGAAAAAAGCGATGAATCTAATGATGGCAAGTGCGTTAAAGTATAAAAAATGGGGAGCCTAAGAGCCGGCATTAATCATAGATCCAGCCTGGAAGTGCTCCGTTTCTCCTGCCTTCTTCTCGTGTAGCTGCTAATGCATCTTTTGCAATTTCAAGATCAGCTTTTGTTTTATTTAATAATTCCTGGGTGTTGTTAATTTCGGCATTGAGTGATTGTCTTTGATTAGGATCATCGATAGTGTAGAATGAAGCCTGCAAAGCATTAATCTGACTTTGCAAATCTGTCACTTGTTTTTCCAGGTCACTCACTTTTTGCTTGGCTAATTGTATTTTACCTTTCCAGTATGCTTCATCATTTCCATTAAAATCAGTAGGGCCTTTGAATTCCTCTTCTTTGGATTCAGATTCTTTTCCTTCAGTCTTAGTTTCTGTTTCTTCCTCGGAAACTTCACCGGATTGTGTTATTGTTCCAGGAGTATCTCCCTTACCCTTGAGATGTTCTTCCAATGCCTCATTATTTATTACTTTACTGTCTTTTTTAATTTTTTCTCTCCGTTCTTTTTCCTTTTTAGCAGCTTCTACTAATGATTGTGAATATAAGTGATCACAAAGAAAAAGTGAAATGGTGATTATCGAGCAGATGGCAATGAGATATCTTAATATTCTCATAGAAACCTCCGAATGTATTATAAGTCGCATAAACAAAAAAAACAAGACGGCTCAAAAATATTCTTTGCGAGTTCTGCGGAGCAGAAAGAAGCAATCCCGAACAGTTTTGAAGAAGCATTAGCTAAGGTACAAATAAAGAGGATAAAAGCGATTTATTATTTTATGAACTATCGAGAGTATGTTTCTTATAGTCTGTTAGGGATTGCCACGCATTCCTTCGGAATGCTCGCAAAAGTGCTGCTGGATGAAATGAATGGAGTCCTTTATACTGCTCCATAGATCTGTGCAGCGTTCGAATGTATATTCCAGGAGAAAAATATCGTTGTAGCTCTTCAACAGGGGTGATAATGAAGCAAATGGTATTGCTCCTTCGTAAATAGGAAGGTGAAAGTCCCCATGCGGATTGCTTAATGATTGGGACGGTACTTCAGATGGATCCTGAATAAAGCCATAATTGTTATGAACATGCATATGTTTTACACGTGGTAATATAGTTCGAATAATATCTTCAAAATTCCATTGGAAATAGGTACTGGTAATATAAGCATGTCCCCAATCAAGACACATATGTATATTGAAT
>MFGW01000135.1:4151-4324 GCA_001780385.1 Candidatus Fischerbacteria bacterium RBG_13_37_8
ATAATAATAAAGGATTAATAGCATAAGAATATTGTGTGGAATTATTTTTCATAAGGGCATTTTCAATAAGCAATTCACCATTTATGGGTAATATGAGCTGTTGTAGTTGCGAAACAAGTTCTTGCTCGCGCAACATTTGATCATGATTAATGGTATTGAGCAATTGAGTATTT
>MFGW01000135.1:4467-4997 GCA_001780385.1 Candidatus Fischerbacteria bacterium RBG_13_37_8
TCAATATTAATTCCAATATGCATATATCACATTATAAAAGGTATTTTACAAAAATTCATTACTTTTCTTCAAGAATCTACTTGACCTTTAAGTCAATTATATAGAAAATAGTGTTTCAGGAAAGGAGCATGAAAAAATACCTGGAATATTTGTTATACATAATAGCATTTTTCGTAGTACCGTTTGCATTATACATGGTTTTCATTTATTCATCAATAGAAGCGACGATGGGAATAGTGCAGAAGATTTTTTATTTTCATTTAGGTTCAGCAATTAGTGGTTTTATAGCGTTTGTTATTGTATTTATTTGTGGTATTTTATATTTAATTAAGAAGGAAGAGCGTTATGATATTATAGGATTAGCATCAGCGGAGATAGGAGTAATATTTATAACGATTGTATTAATAACAGGGGTATTGTGGGCAAAACCGGCATGGAACATATGGTGGACGTGGGATCCGCGGTTGACGACTACCTTTGTGCTCTGGTTATTGTTTGTTTCATATTTATTATTGCGGTCTAATCTGAAG
>MFGW01000135.1:5051-12720 GCA_001780385.1 Candidatus Fischerbacteria bacterium RBG_13_37_8
GATGTTCCGCTTGTATTTATGTCGATAAGATGGTGGAGGACGATACATCCGGTGATAATAGAAAAGAAGTCGATAAATCTTGCTTCCGATATGCTTCAGACCTTGATAGTGAGTATAGTAGCTGTTTTTTTCATATTTCTTATACTTTTAATTAACAGGATTAGACTGGAGTCGTTAAAGAGAAAAATTGAACAATACAAAGAAAGTTTAGAAATGTAGCGGAGGAGAGCACTATGATTTTTCTAACAATTGCTTATGCATGTTTCTGGTTATTTATATTTTATTTTATTATCAAGTTACGCAGGAATATATCACGGTTGGAGAAAGAGGTTGAGTTGTTGAAATCAATGAAGGAGAATGAGAAGAGCCATAGATGATATTTGTAGATAGTCATGTGCATCTTGAAGATCATCGTTATGATAATGATCGGGAAGATGTTCTTAAACGGGCACAAGAGAATAATGTAGGGATAATAGCCACTGTATGTTGTCTTACTAAAACTGGGGATGCAGATTTTACCGTGAATTTACTGGAGAGGGAAGGAATATATGGAATAATCGGCATACATCCACATGATGCATCCTTTTATAATGAAGAGTTAGCCGGATATTTGAGAAAAGTACTGCAGCATCCGAAGATCATAGCAATAGGAGAAATTGGACTTGATTATTTTTATAAACATTCTCCTGTCCAGACTCAGCAGGATGTTTTTACTCAGCAGATTGCATTAGCGAAAGAATTAAAAAAACCGATTGTAGTGCATAGCCGTGATGCAGCTTCTGATACATTAGAAATCTTAAAATGGAACTATAAAGAAAGTGAAATGGCAGGAGTAAATGGAATTATGCATTGTTTTTCCGGGGATCTTGACATGGCAATACAATGTATTTCTTATAAATTTTTAATTTCATTTTCCGGTGTGATTACATTTGAGAATGCAGGAAAACTACGCGAGATAGTAAAAATTATACCCCTGGAAAGTATGTTATCAGAAACTGATGCTCCATATCTCAGTCCTGTTCCTTTCCGGGGAAAGAGAAATGAACCAGCGTATGTAGTCAAGGTAACAAATAAGATAGCAGAAATTAAACAAATGCCTGTCAAAGAAGTAGCAGAAAAGTTATATAACAATTTTAATTTATTGGTGGAATAATACAGAGATGCATCCTTTTTTCTATGATATTATTTATACGGTAATGTTTATTTTTTATCTTCCTTTATTTCTTGGAAAGTCTCTCATAAAGAAAAAATCTTTTGCCAAAGTGCAGGAGAGATTTGGTATTATAAAGGTAATTGAAAAAAAAGAAGGTACGCGAATATGGATTCATGCAGTTTCAGTCGGTGAATTTCTCTCAATTAAAAAACTGATAGGCACTCTAAAGAAAACCGTGCCTGGTATTATTATTTACATTTCCACGGTTACACCTGCCGCTTATAGTTTAGCAAATAAGATAGTTGATGAACGCTGTTCGGTGTTTTACTTTCCTTTTGATTGGAGTTTTACGGTAAAAAGAGTACTTAACAAAATTCATCCTGATTTAATAGTTCTAATGGAATCAGAGTTCTGGCCAAATTTTTTATATTATTGCAGCAAAATGAATATAACTATTATGACAGCAAATGGTAGAATTTCAGAAAGAGCTTTTCAGGGGTATAGTATCCTTAAGACATTTTTTGCAAGTCGATTGGAATCAATAAAACTCTTTTGCATGCAAAGCAAAGCGGATGCAGAGAGGTTAAGTCAGCTTGGCATTGATTCTTCACGCATAAAAATAGTCGGCAATATGAAATATGATGTGGAACCACCAACCAATAGTTCAGCTAAGGAACAACTTAGCGAATGGCTTAAAGAAAATCAATGTATTATTGCCGGGAGTACCATGAAGGGAGAAGAAGAACTATTATTGGAATTATTTATAAAATTAAAGAAAGAATATAATACTTTAAAACTTATTATTGCACCAAGGCATCTTGATCGTTTTAATGAAGTAGCTCATATAATAGAAGGAAAAGGATTAACGTATTGCAGGAGAACTGCAGGACAGATTAAGGACACTGATGTCTTTTTGCTTGATACTATAGGTGAATTAGCATCTATACATGCCTTAGCTACTATAGTTATAGTAGGAGGAAGTATTCTTTCTTTTGGCGGACATAACATAATAGAACCTGCATACTTTAAAAAACCAATTATCATAGGGGAACACATGGAGAATTTTTCTGAAGTGACCGCTCATTTTCTGCAGCAGCAAGCCTGTATTCAAATACCTTATAATGATTTTTATGAAAGATTAACTTTACTCTTAAAAGACACAGAAGAAAGGGGCAGGTTAGGCAATAATGCTTTCAACGTGGTTCAGCAAAATTTAGGAGCCACGGAGAAAGTATATGGTTATGTTCTTGAAATGCTCACCAGGAATAGTTGAAAGTAGTGGTGGACCCATGTGTCTGCCCTCAAAGGCACAGAGGAGAAAATGATAAAAAAGATTATCTTGTTTCCATTCTGGTTATTGCATCGCATAATAGTATGGGGAAGAAATTATTTATTTGATAAAGGATTTATTCGCATTGACAAAGTAGAAAGCAAAGTGGTGAGTATCGGGAATATAAGTTTTGGGGGGACGGGAAAAACACCGCTCGTGATTCATCTTGCTCGCATATTAACAGAGCAGGACTATAAAGTAGCGATACTGTTAAGAGGCTATCGAGGGACTGCAAGCACAAGAGATCCTTTTATTGTAAGTGATGGCAGAACAATTTTCAGCCCGGTTAAGGAATGTGGAGATGAGGCAATAGTTATAGCAGAGAGCGTTAAAGTGCCGGTGATAATAGGCAAAAAACGAATTCTCTCAGCACGGCTCGCGATGGAAAAATTCAAGTCGGATTTTATCTTGCTTGATGATGGTTTTCAGCACCGAGGCATTCATAGAGATGTTGATATAGTATTAATTACGCCACTGGATAATATGGAATTATTTCCCTGTGGTAATTTAAGAGAACCTCTGTCATCTTTGAGAAGAGCCTCAATGGTATGTGTTACAAAAGGTAACTTGGAAGATATTAATACAGAAGTAAAAAAAAATATTGATACTTTAGATACTTATCAGATCGATTATTATATTTCGTCATGGAAAAGTGGTAATAGGATATTAGGAGCTGAAGAGATATATGGAGAAAAGGTAATAATCGCAAGCGGCATAGGCAAATTTGATTTTTTCATTGCACAGGTAGCGGCAATGGGAGCAATAGTATTACAGTGCATATCTTATCCGGATCATTATGCTTTTACGGAAAAAGATATATCAAAATTACAACAAATAGCCCAAAAAAAAGGAGCCGGCAGGATAGTTATTACTGAAAAAGATGAAGTGAAATTGCGCGCTATAAAGCACTTAGATGAACGTTATTGGATTGCTGTTCTTTCAGTTGCAATTGAAAGGGAAGGCGATTTTCTAAATAACATAAGAAAAACATGAAATGTAACGAAACGGTGATTATTATATATAATTAAATATAGGAGAAATATGATGGAGAACTTATATCATGAAAAAATTAGTGAAACTGTTTATTGGGTAGGAGTAAAGGATTGGAATAGGAAATTATTTGATGCATTAATTCCTTTACCGCAGGGAACTTCATATAATGCCTATCTCGTTAAAGGCAAGAGCAAAATTGCACTTATTGATACTGTTCAAGCTGGATTTGAGAATGAATTACAAGGCAGGATTAATGGAATAACTGATGTAGCAGCACTTGACTATGTCATAATGAATCATGCGGAACCGGATCATGCAGGATGCATTCCATATATTCTGGAGAGGAGCAAAGCATTATTAATAACATCGGAAAAAGGTGCAAAATATGCACAGCTTTATTTTAAAGTACCGGTTGAACGAATAAAGACAGTTAAAGAGGGTGAAAGCATTGAATTAGGTGGGGCAACATTGAAATTTATTGAAGCTCCAATGCTTCACTGGCCTGAAACTATGTTCACATATCATGTGGAAGAACATGTATTGTTTCCCTGTGATTTTTTTGGTGCTCACACGGCAGTTGGAATGTATGAATCTGACAATGAAGAATTGCATGTACATGCAATGAGGTATTTTGGTGAAATAATGATGCCTTTCAGAGCAATGGGCAAGAAAGCCATGGATAAAATCAAAGATTTAGAGATAAAAATAATAGCGCCATCGCATGGCTGCATTTACCGGGAACCCGAGAAGATACTTGAATCTTATCGAAGTTGGACTGAAGGAATTACACGGAAGAAAGTAATTGTATTGTATGCAACGATGTGGAATTCAACAAAAGCAATGGTTGATACTATTGTAGATAGTTTACTTTCAGAGGGGATTGAAGTAGTTGTATATGACCTGGCAGTTTCTGATATGGGAGAGATCATAAAAGATTTAGTGAATTCACGCGCGGTAGTATTAGGTACACCGACAGTACTTGGAGCAATGCATCCACTTGCTCTTAGCGCAGCATACGTGATAAAGTTATTTAAACCTCCGGTGCAATATGGTGTAATAGTGAGTTCCTATGGATGGGGTCCGGCAGCAGTGAAACAAGCAACGGAGATACTTTCCTCAACTAAAATAGAATTAGTAGGAAGTCATGAAGTTAATGGACCACCTGCAGAAGCTGATCTCCAAAAGGTAAAAGAATACGCACAGCTCCTGGCAAAAAAAATAAGGTTAATGTAGGGGCAGACCCATGCGTCTGCCCCTAAAGACACAGTGTAGTGGCAGATTAATGTGTTCATCCTCAAAGAAACAGATATAATAAGGAAGAATAAATAATAAATAAGGAGAAAATTATGGCAGAAATATTAAATTCAAATCTGGAACATCCGATAGAAATCCTGAAGAAAGAGCATGAATTAATTATCGGATTTAGTGATCAATTAAAAGAAATAGCTGAAAAGATACAGTTATTACATGATTTTAATGCAGCGGAATCCTTGATACAGCAATTGCAAACTATTGCAGGAAATTTCAAGGATTCAGCCAGTCATTACATGCGTGAAGAGAATGTTCTTTTTCCTACACTTGATAAAATGGGAATAAAAGAGCCACCGAAAATAATGTGGATGGAACATGATCGCATCCGGGAAATTGAAAAGAATTTATATTCACTTATTGATAATTGCGACAATATGCCATTTCGAAGATTTAGCGAGCAGTTGCGGGAAACTGCATTGAATTTAGCAGAGATGCTTGCCATGCATTTTCACAAGGAAAATAATATACTGTTTACCATGGCAGAGAAAGTTATTGGTGAAGGTGAAATGGCGGAAATAAAAAAGCAGTTTGATAAGATGGGGTATTGTAGTTTTACTCCTGTATCATCAGCTAAAAAAGGAGGAGACATGAAAGACGGGGATGAATCTATTTCTGTTGAAGGTGGAATGATCGGTTTTGAGACGGGCACGGTATCATTTAAGCAACTGGATGCAATTATTAAAACATTGCCTGTTGAGATTACCTTTATAGATGAGCAAGATATAGTAAGATATTTTAGTGTACCGAAAGATCCTCTATTTGCGCGGACGAAAGCGATTCTGGGATTAAAGGTACAGAATTGTCATCCGCAGAAGAGTGTGCATCTTGTGAATAAGATAATTGAAGAATTCCGGACAGGGAAGCGTGATGTAGCCGAGTTTTATATTCCCTTCAATAATAAATTTGTTCATATCAGGTATTTTGCCGTGCGAGACAGCGAAAACAAGTATCTTGGTTGCATGGAAGTAACGCAGGATATAGCTGAAATTAAAAAGATCGAAGGTGAGAAAAGGTTATTATAGCTTAGCAAATCCCAGGGCTAAAGCCCTGGATTAAGATCGTTCCTCTCTTCGGGACGGAAAAGATTTCTTCGCGTCCTTCGCGGTTAATTTTTTTCTTGCCAAAAATGCACGAATTTCACGATCAAGTGACTATTCTAGTAGGAAGAAGTTCAAAGATATTATTGGATCTTCATGGCTACAATTGCTATATCATCGGTCAGACCGGTACGAGAATGATACTGTATATCCTCGAGGAGAGCATTAACAATATCGGAGAGCGGCAGATTCCTATTTTTTGTTAAAAAATTTAGTATGCGTTCTTCGCCATATTCTTCATAATTTTCATTATAAGCTTCAGTCAGACCATCAGTGTAAAAAAGGAGGAGATCATTTTTGGTAAGTGTTATTACTCTTGTAGAAAAAGTGATATCTTCGAAAGCGCCCAGGACAGTTGAAGTAGAAGTCAGTTTATCATATGAACCATCTGACTTAATAATGAGAGGGGAAGGATGGCCTGCATTGCAATAAGTGAGTTTTCTTGAAGAAGGTTCAATGATACTGAGATTCATGGTAATATACCTGTTAGGTGAACTGTAGCGGAGGAGATGATTATTGATAGTTTTGACAAGACCTGGCAGATTGAGTTGCCGTCCATTATTTATTGCTTGCAGGTAATGAGATCTAAGAATAGCCTGTGTGTTTGCCATTATTAAGCCGGCTGATATTCCTTTTCCGGATACATCGCCAATAGCCATGAGCAATGTATTCTCCAATGGGAAAAAATCATAATAATCACCGCTAACCATACGTGCAGCAATATGTTGATTGGTAATTTCCATTCCGGGGAACGTTATTTGTTCCTTTGGAAACAGATATTTTTGAACATCGCGTGCTATTTCCAATTCTTTTTCCATTGCTTCCTTGGAAGCTTTTTCAACGAGTAATTCACGTATTGAGGTTGTCATAGAATTAAAGGAATCGCCCAATTCAGAAAGCTGATCCTCTGAAGAAATATCGATTCGAGCATTCAAATCACCGGATTGAATTTTATTAGTGCCCCTGTGAAGAAGATCAACTGCACGTGTAATAGACCGGGTCATTTTTAAGCCTATTGCAAGTGAAACAAGCTCAACTATTATGAAGACAATTGCAATGGCATAAAGACCATTAAGCAGACCTTGCCCGATAATACTTACGTATGATTTTCCGTAGAACATATTTTTTGCAGTATTGATATAATCTAGGTTCAGGACAATAGCATGGTAATCATTTGATTTTGAGGAGGGACTTAGAGTTTTCAGCAGAATAAGAACAGGGAATTTATTTTTAGGACTTACTGAAAGCTCGCTATGTTTAGGATTATCAAAATCCATATCTAATTGTTTTGGTGTAACTTTTGCACTGCCTACATAATATTCCTGTGCAAGTGAATATCCAAGGGCAGGCATGACCTGTTCCGTATAGCTTTTTGTTACGGGAAAAAGCATGTATAAGTCAGTATTATTGTATTTCTTATGAGAGATAAAGTATACGTCCGGTAATCCCCATTGGATATTAGAAAAATTTGTGTGTTGTTTAATGATAATAGTGAGATACCTGCTGTAGAGCATTTCATACTTCTCAGGCAATTGTTCGAATGGAAAAGGTTCTGTCAATGGTTTAGCTGAATCGTCTGTAATAAGAAAAAAGGATTGTGTATTGTTACTATGATCGACTGTCAATATAAATAATGGTGAATATTCCTGTTCAAGATTTTGTTTAAGCTGCACAAGGTTATCAGTAAATTCAGATTGGGAGAGAGGAGCTTTGCGAAATAGTGAATCAAATTCATTTTTGCATTTTTCATGATATTCTTTTGTTTTCAGGACAAGGTAGTTATTA
>MFGW01000135.1:12751-15785 GCA_001780385.1 Candidatus Fischerbacteria bacterium RBG_13_37_8
GCAGGAATGCTATCAAAGATAAACTGAGAATAAGAATAATAGGAACAAAACTAATAAAAATTTGTGAGATAATGAGTCTGTTGCGAATTTTCCAGAATAATTTTTTCTTCACCCAGAGGAGCACAAGAATAAAATAATAAACAATCAATACTTGAAGAGCAATTATTAATATGGTGAATATAACTTGCAAAGTAGGCGGAAGAAAAGAATAGACATTGCTGAACTGCAGGATTTTTTGCAGAAAATAAGCAATGAGAGTGATGATAAAATATTTGAATGATTTTCTCTGTCTAAAATTTGCTAAAAAGTTAGTCATTCTTAAAAAGCTCCTATGCAAATAATGTGTAGGGGCAGACCTATGTGTCTGCCCTTTTAATAGCCGTGTTTAGTATACAGGAAAAGGCATAATATTTGAAATATTATTTTGATCAAGAAAGAGCATTATCAACCGGTCGATTCCCAATGCAGCTCCTGCAGAGGCTGGGAAATCATTTTTTATAGCGTAAAGGAAAACTTTATCGAGAGGATATGGTTTTTTTCGGGAGCCAGTACGTTCAGCATTGCATTGCTGGTATCTCTGCAGATGTTCCTGGTAATCTGTTAATTCTGTGCATCCATTGACAATTTCTATGGTATTTATATACAGCTCAAATCGTTCAGCATAGAATACATCATCAGATTTTGTTTTTGCTAATGCTGAAACTGATGCGGGATAGTCAGTAATAAACAAGGGAGCAGTTCCTTTCAAGTGTGGTTCGATGGCATTGAGAAACGCCGAAAAAAATAATGTATTCCAATCATTTTGGAAGTGAGGATCAACGGGAATACCTGCTTTAATTAATTGTGTATAAAAAGGAAGTGATTCTTTGCAGTGGTCTAAATTTATATTCAGGTAGCGCAGAAATAATTCTTTTACTGAAATATATTCCCATGACAGGGTGAGATTATTATGTTCTTTGCTGTTCTGTAATTTGTTGAAATGCGAGAATGAGCTAATGTATGTAAATAATTTTTTAACATCTTCCATAAGATTGAGGTAGGTAGCATTTTTTCTGTACCATTCAAGCATAAGAAATTCAGGCTGATGAAATTGTGAAAGTTCTTCATTTCTGAAACAATGGGCAATTTGGAAAATAGTATTGAAACCGTTTGCGAGTAATCGTTTCATAAAAAATTCTGGAGAATAAGGCAGGTAGTACATTTTTTGTTTTTTGCCAGGGAAGCGGCAGCGAGTGGTAAACGGTTCAAGATACGGTTCAATTCCCGGGGAAGTACAAAGAAGCGGAGTGTCCACTTCAGTAAATCCTTCGCTATGAAAGAAATCACGTATTAGTTTTATTATGATGAATCGTTTTTCAATAAGTTCATATTGCATAAGCACGTCTTTATTTTATTAAGACAGTATTTGCTTATATAGTTGTTCATAGAGGGGAACGACTTTGTTGGTATCAAAAAGATTTTGAGCTCGCAAGCGGGCATTTTTTCCCAGGGTTGTTTTTAAGGATGGATTTGTTAATATTTTCAGGCAGTATTCTGCCATGTTTTTGATATCTCCCACTTTGGTAAGGTAACCGGTTTCATCATGGACAATTACTTCAGGTAATCCACCCACATTAGTAGATACAACCGGCGTTTCACAACTCATTGCTTCAAGTGCAACAAGTCCAAAACTTTCCAGTTCACTCGGTAGAAGCAGTATATCTGAAGATTGAAGCAATTCAATAATATTTATCTGTTTTCCAAGAAAATGCACTTTGCTCAATATATTATGATCGAGAGCATAACGTTCTGCTTGAGAACGTTCTGAACCGTCTCCGACCATGAGTAAACAAGCGTCTATATCTTTTTGAATTATTTCAAATGCTTTTATTACATCGACGACTCGTTTAATAGGGCGGAAATTAGAAATATGTATGATATTATAACGTGAATCAGCAAGTATAGGGCAATGATGGCGTCTTTTACCCGGTACAAATTCATTTGTATCAACGAAATTAGGAATCACATGTGGTTTTTTTCTTAAAAAAAATTTTTCGATAGTAAGGTCAGCAAGAAATTTTGAAACACATGTAACAGCATCACTTTGTTCAATTCCATATTTGGTGATAGGGTAGAATGATTCATCAATGCCAACCAGTGTGACATCGGTTCCATGAAGCGTCGTTACAATTTTTAATTTTTTCTTCTTCACCATGTCTCTTGCAAGAATAGCGCTGATTGAATGTGGCAAAGCATAATGTACATGGATAAGATCAAGTTTATAATAGGTTGAAACTTCCACTAATTTTGCCGAGAGAGCCAGTGAATAAGGGGATTGTTCAAAAAGTGGATAATCGATCCAGGTTACTTCATGGAAAAAGATTTTATTTTCATAGGAATTAAGTCGTATCGGAAGTGAATAAGAAAAAAAATGTATCTCGTGACCCATTTTTATTAAATGTTTTCCGAGTTCTGCAGCGACAACACCGCTTCCGCCATATGTTGGATAACAGACTATGCCAATTTTAAGAGGACGATTTTTTTTCATGGTACAAAAAAGCCTACTGGGTTTTTAATTTCAAGATGATTTTTAATATAAAATGCTTCAGCAAATTCAACATTAATTAAGGAGCCATAGTAGCGAGTTCTTGATTCTATATGTTTAAGAAAAAGGGGTGCTGATAAGGCATTTGAAAGGTACTGCGGATATAGTTCCTGTGAGAATTGAGATTGATATGCTGCTATGGCATTCATTCTTTCAGCGTATACTTCAGTAATATCAACGATGAAGGAAGGATTAACGTAATGAGGGAGATGAAAATACATAACTTGATAGGGACGCCAGCGTTCCTGTCCTGTGTCGATATTTATCAAGCCAGCGAAATGACAGGAATCGGTAACCAGATAGGAGGCGGCAATATGATCAGGGTGTTTTGTGTCCCAGTGTGAAGTTAATACAATATCCGGCTGGTATCTTCTGATCAGGTGAATGAGTTTGAGTTGATTTTCGCGGTTATTGGTAATTTGAGTATCAGGGAGTCCAAGGTTATCCCTG
>MFGW01000136.1:0-16984 GCA_001780385.1 Candidatus Fischerbacteria bacterium RBG_13_37_8
CTTTCTGGTAATTCTACTTTCCAGATTCCATCTTCCAGCTTGCCTCTTTCATAAAGTACACTACCCTTCACAATATGCAACGGATGAAATTTTACCGCATGTATTGGCAATCGCGAAATTCGTCGCACCGTTTCCAGCATGTCTGCACGTGATTCACCCGGCAGACCAAAGATTATATGCACACATATCTTTATTGGCCGATTTGAAGTCATTTGAACAGCTTCCAGAAAATCTTCCCATGTATGCCCGCGATTAATAACCTGCATTGTCTTGTTATGACTGCTTTCAAGACCATATTCAATCCACACTTCCTTATCTTTTGCATACGCTTCAATAAAAGTAAGTATTTCTTCATTCACGCAATCTGGCCTGGTACCGATTGATAAACCAACAATATCATTATCATAATAGACGTAATCATATGCTTCCTTTAACTTTTGCAAAGAGGCATAGGTATTTGAATAAGGCTGGAAGTATAAGATAAATGCTTCTGCTTTATAGTGTGCGGCAAGCTTCTTTTTCCCCTGTTCTATTTGCTGTTCAAGGGAGGGAAGCGGTATGTTCGTTCTATCATTAACTGAACCTGCTGGTTCGGATGACAGCCTGTCTTCTTTTATACAATCGCGGCGTACAATAGTAAAGGCATCATTATTGCAATAAATACATCCGTTTATTCCTTTTGTCCCATCACGATTGGGGCAGGTGAAACCTGCATCTACACATATCTTATATACTTTTTTATTGAACCGTTCTTTTAAGTAAGTATTAAATGAATAATATGGTTTGTTCATACTATTTAAATTCTACGGGAATAACAATAAATGAAACAATCAGGATCAAAGCAGCAATAATTGCCAGGATTATTCTACCCCGTCCCACAGGTTCTGTTTCATCCATTACCGGCGGATGCTTCAAACCAATAAACCAACCTACGATTACCCATACCAGCCAATAAGGCCAGGCAAAAAATAATAACAGAATAAATACAAAAAAAATCTTGTACATGATAAACGCTTTCCTGCCGAATAAAGCATAGGCAATATGACCTCCATCCAATTGACCGAGTGGCATTAAATTAAGTGATGTGGCAAGTAAACCAAACCATGCTGCAAAAGTAACCGGATGTACAGCAAGCTCCAAATTACCACCCAAATCAGGATAAAGCAGTTTTTCCATAAATTTCCAGAGAATCGGTTCACCAAAATACAATGAATCCATTGGCACACGCGCCACATAAATTGATTTACTCATTCCATAATACAGTGCTGGCAGAAGTGCGGCAAATCCAGCCAGTGGTCCTGCAATTCCTATATCAAAAAGTACTTTTTTGTTCGGTATGGGAGCCCGTATTTTAATAATTGCACCTAGTGTTCCAAATCCTGCCGGTATCGGTATTAAAAAAGGTAAGGTCGCCTGCACTCCATAATAACGGCATGCCAGGTAATGACCTAATTCATGTGCTAATAAAAAAATTAATAAGGCGCCAGAATATTTCAAGGATTCCGTAACCATAAAACTATTTTGTGCCAGTAAATTATAATAATGATTGAAAAAACCAGTATCCGGTGATTCGAAAAAAGTAAGAGATATTGTTCCTTTATATACAAAAAAACTATACGACCATTGTATCAGACCCATTAGTGTAGTAGTAAAAAAAGTCACTATCAACAAGACTAAATTAATGATAGGCTTTGATATAATTTTATTAATGAGCTCTCTTCTCATAATTATTGACAGAGAATTCTTAAAGCGTTGTTTTTCCCTCCCACATACAGGTTGAACCTCAAGATAAATCTACAGGGATTTAGTGCCTTTGAAGCCGGACACATAGGTCCGCCCCTACACTTTGTGCCCTTGTGCCTGTCAAAAATATTTGAATAGTTTCAAATATTTTTGACTATGCTTTATCAATGCTCTTCAATTTATACCCTGGTTTAAATTTCACAACTTTGCCGGGTTCAATATCAAGGGATTCTAATGTCTTGAGATGCCGTGCCTTTCCAAGTTTTTTGTTCCTCACAATAAAATTCCCGAATCCCCGGATATAGACACTTTTTCCTGTTTTGAGTTGTTCCTTGATGGTTTCAATAATTTTATTCGTGAAAACCAGGCTTTGTTGAATTGAAATATTAGTTTCAAGGCATATTTTATTCGCAATATCTTTTTTTATCATAATAAATCCTCAATAAAAGCATTATACTTATTTCAAACATTTTTAGCAACCATATATAGGGACTGGGGACTAGGGACTGGGGACCTTGATATAATTTACGATTCTTTATCTCGGACGGGTCAGAATGAGAAAGATAAAAGTAATCTTTTATGTGAGAATATCTTTGCTGTCTTAGCATAGTGCATATTTCCAGTATTTAGTATTTCTCCTTTTTGGGTAATATGCCTAGAAAGTTCTTTACGGGTCCCCAGTCCCCAGTCCCCAGTCCCTATTCCCCAGTCCCCAGTCCCTATATGGGGAACGCTTCGCTTCGCACAATTTTCCATTTGTTTTTTTCTTTTTCAAAAAATAATTCTCCCTGGAATGCTTTCAATGGCTGACCTAAAATAATAACTTTTTGATTCCCATAGTTGGCAAATATTTTCATTCCAATTTTAGCCCATCCTGTTGTTCCTTCCTCTTTAATATCAAGGCTTATTATTTGAACTTCAATATTATCAACAAGATCAAAGAGTTCTTTGGCTCGCGCTTTCAATTGATCCGGTGTGTATTTATGATCTTTAAAATATTTTGGTGATAAATAATCAAAACAACGATCAAGATTTTCATTTTCAAAATCTTCTTTTGCCTGATAAATAACATCTTTAGTAGATTCCCCGCCTATTAAATAATAGCAGAGCACAGCTATCACGATGGCTAAAACAAGTAATCCTGCTATTTTTTCTTTCGACATATATTAAACAGTGGGCAGCAGACAGGGGGCAGGGGTGAGTAGTTAGTTCCATGTTGGTTAAGAATAATTATTATTATTTGCAAATTACTATCGCTTTGCACCGCCTACCAACTGCTGATCCCTCCCCCCTGTCCCCTGTTTACTGTTCACTATTTATTGGAGGTGCGGGAAGTGCTGGTGGAGAAAAAGGACGATATGTCAGAGCATCTATTTGGTATTTCAAGCTTGGTTCAAAAGTTGTTTTACCGCTGCAAGAACGCGCTATTTCAATTTCAGGTGTTGCTGATTGATCGGCAGGATCTAAAAATTCAAGTTGCTTGAAATAATCTATTGCCATATCGCACATTTTTTTCTTTATTGATGCAATACCAAGGTTAAAGTAACCATCTTTCAGCAAAGAAACGAACGTAGGATCATTAGGAAATTTTTCCATAGCTGCTTTAAGGACTCGAACAACTGCTTCAAAATCTTGAAGATTAGAATATTTTTCAGCTTCGTTCATGAAACCTTTTCTTTGTGCTTCGATAGCAGCGATATTTCTTTCCAATTCATTTACTTTTGCTTTTGCATCTTCATGATCTGGTTTTAGTGTTAATACTTCCTGGTATTTTTGAAGGGAGGCGTGTAAATTTCCATCCATTTTCAGATTATGAGCTTCATCAAGTAATGCAAGAAGTTTTTTCTCATCCACAGGGGTCAGAGGTTTTATTGGAGTTGTATCCGGTTTAGGAGTAGTTTTAGGAGGAGTTTTAGGAGGAGGCAAGATGGGATCTGTTTTCGGAGGAGGTTGTTGGTCTGTGAGTGGAGGTGGACTTTCCTTTATAAAAAGAAAATAGACTGCCGCTAATATTACCACGAGAATGACAATACCGGGTATTATTTTAGCAAGCGCTGATTTTTCTTTCGGGCGAGCAGCCGCTGCGGCGGTCGGAGCGCCAGCCGATGAAGCTTGAATAGTATTGAGAAACATTTCTGCTTCTTTATTGCTCGGGTCAATTTCCATCGCTTTTTGCAAGGCAAAAATTGCTGAGTCTTTTTTACCTTGCATATGAAATACATGAGCATCAGATATCAGTTTATTTATCTGTTCCTGTTTCTGAAGCAATTTGCGACATTCATCAATACGACCGGGTGCAATTGGATTATCAGGTTGTATTTCTAATAATTTCTGATACATTTCCAGTGCAAGCCGGTAATCTTTTGCTTCATATGCAACGTTTGCTTTTACTAAAACATCAACATCAGAAGCAGTAGATTTTTTCGAAGCTACCATTGAATATAATTCATTAGCTTCTTCATGATTGCTATTGAGTTCGAGAGCTTTTTTTAATACTTTATCAGCCGAATCATAATCATTATCGCCAATATTTTTTCTTGCTTCTTCAAGAAATTTTTCAATCTGACCTTTCACAATAATCATTTCATTTCTTGCTTTTTCGATAAGATCATGAGCTTCTTTATTGGTAATATCAAACATGAAAACTTCTGACCAGACATCAATAGCTTGCTGATATTCACCTTTGGCAAAAAGATGTTCACCTTCCTGGATAATGGAATGCACTTTATCTTCGGTAGGAGTAAAAGCGCCCGGTTCTCCTCCAGCAGAAGGCGCCGAAGACATTGAAGAAGCAGAATAAGCATCACCATGAATGGCTGCTTTTGCCTGGACTAAAAGATCTTCAATATCCGGATAACTCGGATCAATAATTTTTACTTTTTCAAATTGCTTGATTGCATCTATATATAAACCACTTTCCAATAATGTCTGTCCTGTCGAAATAAAACTTTGCAGAAATGGCTCTGCTTCTTGTAATTCAAGTGCTTTTTGCAGTTTTTGTTTCACGTCTTCATTATTTGGATCTGTTTTTAGAAATTCCTGGCAATGCATAATTGCGGCATTAAAATCTCTTTCGCGAAATGCTTCTTCAATTTCTGCATATTCACCGGAGGAAGTTCCTGAGCCGCTGGTATCTTCAATGTTATGAAAATCCATTGACTCTGACTGCACGCCAAAAATTTCATCTCCTGCCATTCCTTGAGCCTGGATAGCTCGTTGTGCTTCTTCTAGCAAAGCCACTACATCAGGATCATCGGGAATAACTTGCTGCAATCCTTGACATATCTCGATTACTGTATCATAGTCACCCTTTTCCAATGCTTCTTTTGCCTGTTGTTTTAATAATTCATGTTCCATATCTATTCTATTATAAATAATATAGGATAAGGATGTCAACTCAACAAAAGAAAGGTTTTTTACCTATAAATAACACCATGGTAAGAGCAAAGAAAAGCAGTAGCTAATTAAGCTTTTTTAGCTCTTCTTCTGCTTTTCTATAGAAAGGATCTATTTGAAGAACTCTCTCAAATTCTTCTTTTGCCTTATTATTTTCTTTCTTCAGCAGAAAAATTGATCCAAGATTGAAATGAGCATTTGAAGAATTAGGTTCAATCTTGATTGCTTGTTTCATGTACATTTCGGCTTCATCAAAATTTCCAATTTTAATATTTGAGAGGGAAAGGAAAAAGCAGGTTTGATAATGCTTATTATTGATAATCAATGCGTTATTGAGAAGCTCGACGGCTTCATAATAGTTTCCGAGACGAAATGCTGAAAATCCAGCGTAATAGAATACCTCAAATGTTGTCATTCCGTGATCAAGAAGGTACTTCATTTCATGGAAAGCCTTATCATACTTCTCCATCTGCATGTTGAGAAGACCGAGTTCATAATGAGCAGGGAGGTAGTCTGCATTTTGCAATAAAACAGAAGAGTATTGCTCCATAGAAGCATATAAAAAACCAGATAGGTGCAAGAAAAAACCACGGTTGAGCACATCTACAGGAATTGGCTTTTTTTGTATTTTTTCAATCGATTTCTGTACCTGCTGGAACATTATATCAATGGGATGAACATAAAAGTTTTCATATGCTTTGGTATCGAAGGAATTCCTGTTAAAATGACTCTCATTCATTTTTGCATGAAGTCTCTCGGTAAAAGGAGGAAAACGAATTTCATAATTTTCAATGATTTTCCTATTTATCTCAGATTCTCTCATAAACATAATTGAATTTGAATCAATAAAGACAACCTTCCATGTATCAGATTCTATCAATTGCGAGATGAGATTTGTAGTACCTGGTAAGGGAAACTTCAATATGGCAAAGTGAGTTTTATATTCATCTGCCAGCTCCTGCCATTTCCTGAAATCCTTATCTACTCCAGTTTGAACCCTATCGGGGGCAGCGAGAGTGAATCTTCCATCAATGAATACCATGTATTCAGGGTAAAGTGACCACATGAGAAAGCCCCCGGATTCAAAATCATTGTACATAGTGCCTTCAGGTCTTGTTTCTTTTACAAAGTGCGCTGCTCCCGCTGGAAAGTAGAACCTGTCTATTCCAAAACCCGTAGCATTGGGTAAGCTATGCCGGACATAATAGTTATTGGAAAAAACATCATAAATAGAGGAAAGAAGAAGTATAAGGAAAATGAAAAACGCTGCTCTAAGCAGTTGTCTAGATTTCGCGATTTTGAGGTAATGTGTCTTCAATTGTGTGTAGGAGAAAAATTCAGAAAGATTATGTATAGCAATAAGAGCTGCGATAAGCGAGAAGGGGGCAATATTTCTTAAAGCAGATACAGACAGCAGAAAGAAGCCAGCGAAAGTGAACAACAGTGATGCAGAGAATTTTCTTGTATTAAGTATAAAACTGTTAAAGCAGATGAGTGAAAGCAAAATATAATAATGAAAGAAGGTGTGGCGATATTTTGCCGCACCACTGGAAAAGGTAGGAAGCCATTCTTGAATCGTTATTGGCGGAGAGTCTGCTCTCGAAGCTGAAAGAAATTGTTTGAAAGAATCTAGAAAGGGAAGGTAAAGTGAATAGATTTTCCCGCCGTATGGATTTACAAAGCTTGCACAAAGAGTTATAAGCAAAATTGCCAGGAGAATTAAACATTTACTTTTTAGTGTATTAATGCGAATCGTTTTTGATAGAAGGTCATTTTCGCTTTCTGCTTTTTGGATTTTAGTGAAGCGCGCAAGTATCCATTCAGCCAACGTCCCCATGAAAAAAGAAAATATGATAAGAGAACCAAGTATGAAACTCCCATGCATGTTAACCCAGAGAATTTGAAGGAAGGGTAGTAAAAATATCTTTTTCTCATCATGAAATGTAAATCTATGAAGAATATAAAAGAAAAGAACAGAAAAAAATAAAGTAAAAATATCAGGTCTTGCTGTGAATCTGTCTTTTGATGAATAAATGGCAAGATAGAGGAGAGGCAATACAAAATAGGCATTTGTTCTTTTCTTCTCGGTTTTAAAGATAATATATATAATCCAGGCAATGATAAATGCGACGAGAATTTGAATTCCGCTGAAACCCGAGATAAGGAAAACTGCATAGAATAAAACCTGTGATAACCAATGAGGATTAATCCACTCTTTCCCTTCTGTTGCAAGAGAAAAGAAATCCCTGTGAGGGACGCTGAGAGTTTTGCATATATGTTCCCCTGTCTTTAAATGCCACCAGAAATCATAATCGTAAATCTGTACTATGCAAAAGGAGAACGAAAGAAGTAAAATAAGGAAAAATAATATTTTTTCCGGAATTTTATTACGTTCTTTTTTCTCCATGATATCATTGTTCGCCATACTTATAATCCTGGCTCAATAGCTTGTTTATTTCAGATTATAATTGTTGCAGATTATGGTGCACTATAAGAAAACCAATTTTCACCATTTGCAATTATAAAGGCAAAATTGGTCAATTTCAACACAAGGTAAGATTTATTCGTTTATTTGAAATCCTTGAAACATTACATTATAATGATGATATACAATTATGATGTTCAAATTTTTAGCAATTGAAGGTCCAATTGGCGTTGGAAAAACCGTGTTAGCTAAAAAACTGAGCGAACAACTCAACGCTCAGCTTATCTTAGAAGACACGACGAATCCTTTTTTGCATGAATTCTATCAAAATAAAAAAGGATCCGCGTTCAAAACTCAATTATTCTTTCTTCTGAACCGGTATAATCAACTCTATAATTTAAAGCAATCATCTCTTTTTCATTCTTCGTTAATTTGTGATTTTATTATTGAAAAGGATAAAATATTTGCCTGTTTAAATCTTGATGACCAGGAATTATCCATGTACAATAAATTATATTCATTATTAGTTAAGGAATTACCAAAGCCGGATGTGGTTATTTATTTGCAGGCAAAGATAGATGTGCTGATGCAAAGAATACGCAGAAGAAATTTACCGCTTGAAAAAAGCATGTCGGATGATTATTTAAAGGAAGTAATAGCGGCACATGATTATTTCTTTTTTCATTATAAAGCGAGTCCATTATTAGTAATAAATACGAATCAAATAGATTTTGTTTTGAATGATGATCATTTTAAGGAAATAGTTCGAGCAATTGAAACGATGAAAGCCGGAACGCATTATTACACGCCGTGGCTCAGCGGGGGGACAGATAAAAGTTAAGAGGAGATGGCATTGCACCACTTCTACCGTTATAAGTTTCCCCTGTGACGAAGCACCGGGTTAGTTCCCTCAACCTGAAAAGGTGGGGAGAAAGGAGCATATTATGGAACATGTAAAAGTTACCAGCAGAGCATTTCTGGAAAAGAAAGAGCGTACTGAAAAAATATCCATGGTGACCTGCTATGATTATCCGACAGCACTTATCATTGATAAAACTGATATTGATGCTGTGTTAGTAGGAGATTCATTGGGAATGGTAATATTAGGTTACAACAGTACCTTGCCAGTAACCATGGAAGAAATAATTCACCATACAAAGGCTGTGTCGCGTGGATTAAAACGAGCATATTTAATAGCTGATATGCCGATGGGTTCATTTCATATTTCGGTAGAAGACACATTAAAAAATGCTATACGTTTAATTAAAGAAGCGGGAGCAGAAGCGGTAAAATTAGAAGGCGGCGCGAAAAGGAATTGTATTATAAAAAAATTAGTTGAAGCAGAGATACCTGTCATGGCTCATATAGGTTTAACGCCGCAATCAATTCACATGTTGGGTGGTTACAGGATACAAGGAAGAAATCCCAAGCAAGCAGAAAAATTATTAGAGGATGCGCTTGCAGTAGAGGCAGCCGGGGCTTTTGCCATAGTAATGGAATGCATACCAACTGTTTTGGCGAAGGAAATAACCGGCAAACTAACTATCCCAACGATAGGTATTGGTTCAGGGCCTCATTGTGATGGTCAAATTTTAGTACTTCAGGATATGCTGGGAATATGGGAAAAAACTCAGTACAAATTCGTCAAGAAATATTCCTGTCTCTATAAAGAAATATCGCAAGCACTTAATCAATATGATCAAGAAGTAAAAGAAGGAATATTTCCAGCAGTTGAGCATAGTTTTAATGAATAATGGAGGATACAATGGAAAACATAAATCGTATCGCAAGGATGAAGGAATTAGTAAAAGATATAAAAAAGGAATGTAAAACGATAGGATTTGTCCCCACAATGGGTGCTCTTCATGAAGGTCATCTTTCTCTTGTACGCGAAGCAAGAAGAATGTCAGATGTAGTAGTAGTTAGCGTTTTTGTCAATCCTAAGCAGTTTGGCCCCGGGGAAGATTTTGAACATTATCCGCGCAATATTGCACAGGATACCGAATTACTCCAGAAGGAAAATGTAGATTATGTATTTCATCCTGCTGTTGAAGAAATGTTTCCAAATACTTACAAAACATATATTATTGTTGAAGATCTCAGTGCAAAATTATGTGGAAAATCACGACCGGGACATTTTCGAGGGGTAACAACAGTCGTAATGAAACTTTTTAATATTGTTCATCCCAATTTTGTATTTTTTGGTCAAAAAGATGCTCAGCAGGCGCTCATCATAAAGCGAATGCTGAAAGATCTTGCCTCTGATATTGAATTTATCATTTTGCCGATAGTAAGAGATCCTAATGGACTTGCCTTCAGCTCAAGAAATGAATATCTTACCCCTGAAGAACGAAATGCTGCTCCTATTTTATATGCTGCCTTAATGAAGGCTCATGAACGTATTAAAAAAGGTGAAAAAAAAGCAGCAAAAATATTAAGCTTGATCAATGAAATGATCTCATCTGAACCACTGGCAAAAATTGACTATATTGAGATTGTTGATCTTGAGAATTTAGAACCCGTAAAATCTATCGAGAAAACAACTCTCATTGCACTTGCAGTTTTTTTTGGCACAACCCGCTTAATAGATAATATAATCGTGGAGGCAAGATAAATGTTCATTGAAATGCTCAAATCAAAATTACATAATGCGACTGTGACAGACACGAAACTTGAATATTCAGGCAGTCTTTCAATTGACCGCCATGTAATGCAAGAAGCGAATATTTACGCATATGAAAAAATTGATGTGTACAATATTAATAATGGACAGCGATTTACTACGTATGCGATACCGGCAGAAAAGGGAGTTGTTTGCGTCAATGGAGCTGCCGCACGCTTAGCTGCTGCCGGTGATAAAATAATTATAGCATCATATTGCCTTCTCGACCCTAAAGAAGTTGAACAGTTTAAACCACTTGTTATTATTTTAAATGAAAAAAATGCTATAATAGAGCATTTAAGTGTAGGGGCGGACACGCGTGTCCGCCCTCAAAGGCACGACGATAAAAATGAATAAATTTTTCTTGTCAAGCCTGACAGATTTTTTAATTAAGAAATTGTTTCGAAAATTCGTTCGTAAAAAAGGCAAAAGTGACAATTTTTGTCACTCAAGTGACAAAAATTGTCACTTTTGAGGATTATGCAAAATGAAAAGTGGCTTACATGCTACATCACAAAAGGCATGATTCTTGTATCCTTAATATAGAATCTTATAAAGGAGGTAAAGTAATATGAAAAAGCAAAAGGGTTTTACCCTAATTGAGCTGTTAATTGTTATCGCAATCATCGGTATCATTGCAGCTATTGCTATCCCGAACCTATTGAACGCCCTTGACAGATCCAGACAGAAAAGATCCCAGGCAGACTTAAGAACATGGGGTTCAGCACTGGGAACCTATCTGGTTGACTGGAATTTCTATCCGTTTGATCCGACCGGACCGGATGCACCCATCGGCCCAGGCGTATTTCTCTATGACGAGTTCCAGGCTGATAAATATCTTGAAAGCGCCCCTTACCAGGATGGATGGAACAATGTTTTCCGTTATACTGGTGGGACAGATATGATTTCAGCATGGGGCTATACAATTTGTTCTCTGGGCAAAGGTAATATCTCAGAAACAGGTGGTCCTCCAAAATTCAGATGCTTCCAATGCGATATCAGATTACGTAATGGTCAGTTCTTCATGAGACCGGAAGGTCCTCAAACAGATAATATCATCGGATGTGTTCCAACCGCGCCTTGCATATAAAGGTAATCTAATACATTTTTCAAAAGCAGAAAGGGAGCTTCCCCCTTTCTGCTTTTTTTTTAATGAAACCACAGAGACCACAGAGCTATCAGCGAACCTTGTTCGCTGATAGCGGTTCAAGGTTCAAGGTTGGGAAAAATGCCGCTTCGTTTGACCTTGAACTCTGAAAATATTGATGCTAACATCGTTTGTTTTCTGTGTAAATCCGTAAAAATAAAATCATGTTTTCGGATAAAACGAGTTCTTTTCTTATCATTTCACTTTTCTGTTTCTTTATCCTGTTCCCTCCTGAAATTTATGATCCCTCTTTTTCAATTTTCATCATTGCCTCTTCGCTCCTGTTCATGCTTACGCTCCTGAAAAAAAATCAAGTGAATCCCCTCGCCGCTCTTGCCTTATTTATCATTATTTATTTCCTTCTCCTTCAATCATTGTTTGCTAACAAATTGCAGCTCTCCTATGTTATGCTCTTTATTGCCTACTGCATACTCTTCTTTTCTCTTCATCATCTCCTTACTGTTGCAATCACAAATAGCATTGTTTACACAATCGTATTTCTCGTGCTGTTTCTCTCTCTTTATGCTTTCTACCAATTCTTCTACGGTTACCAGCATGACTATGCTTCCCTGCTTCCCTACAAAGACAGTCTCTTCATCGGAAAAACACTTGCCTATCTTCAAAAGAAAAGAGTTACCGCATCCTTCGCCCTTCCTACTGTCTTCTCAGCTTTCCTCATGACGGCATTACCATTCTCCATACATGCTATCATTGCTTTCAAAAGCCGCATACGAATATGTGCCATCGTCTCTACACTGTTGGCACTGCTTGCCGCTCTCCTGTCACAATCATATTTCATTTTCCCTGCTCTTCTAATACTATTCTTATCACTGTTATTCTTCAAGGTGATTCCTGTACCCAAAAAATATCTTTACCCCCTTATCGCTATTATCATTCTACTCTCAATTGCTCTACCAGGATTCATGAGAAAAGATCTTTCTTCTCACCTCTTCCAATCCAATACTATACAAATGAGACTTGGTAATTGGACTATTGCCTACAAGATTATAAAAAACTACCCCTTATGGGGAGTCGGAATCGGTAATTTGCATATTTTTTACCCCCGCTATATGACTGCCAACGACATCGAAACTAAATATGCACATAATTTCTTCCTCCAATTCCCCGCTGAAACAGGATTTGCCGGTTTCCTCCTTCTCCTTGTTATTCTCTCCCTATTCCTTATCTCGATCGTCAATGTATATAAAAACAAACCCGTTTCTACACTGACATGGGCTTGCATTACTTCCTTCCTTATTTTCCTTGCCTATTCAGCTATTGATATTTCGCTTTATTTCCCCAGCATTGGTTTTTTCGGGATACTCTGTGCTTCGCTCTATTTCTTCGAATATAAAAAACAAACCGCGCAACAACTCGCCTCACCCTTACTTTTAACTCCACTCTTAAAAATTATTTTATTTTCACTCACTGTCATCCCACTGTTATATTGTATCAAAATTCATTACACACAAAGCACCTTCGAACGATCTATTGATGAATTGAAAAGAGGTAATATATCAAAAGCTACTCTCTCACTCGAACACTACCTCGACTATTTTCCTACCGATATAGCAGCCGCATCTTTACTGCTGAATACGAGCAAGTATCAATCCGTACTTGAAGATCGCATTGATACATACCACAAGACTCTCCTGTACTGCCCTTTTTCTCCCCGCATACATTATATGACCGGCTCACTTAATATGAATGACAGGTTCTATTATAATGCTTTCATTAACTTTAGCATCTCGCATCAATTGTATCCTGCTAAATATCTTTATAATCAAGCATACAAAGATTCTCTGAATATGATGCGTGAACACCAGGAATATTTGAAAAAATCAACTAATTTTGACAGTGCAGGAGTCGACCCTCGTGTCCGCCCTCAAAAGCACAAAGCTGTTGAAAATCCCGAATAATTACTAAAGAAATATGAAAAAGAAGCTCATTAATAATCTTGATACTGTAATCACTGCTGTTTTCCTTACCATTATTTTTATTGCCCTCCCTTTGCTCGAAAAACAATACTTCATCTTTTCACAATTTCTCGCCCAGGTAAGTCTTTTTCTCGTTCTTTTCTATTTTTTTATGCGCACACTATTATCAAAACAAGAATTAACAGTGCGTTTCGGTTATCTTGAACTTCTCTTTATTCTCCTGATTGCACCTTTTCTCGTATCAGCACTTTCAAGCGAAAACAAATACCAGGGATTCCTCATCCTTCTGGACGTAATTATCTTTGCCTGCTTTCTTATCGCATACAAAAAGATATTTTTTACAAGTAAATCCTGGATGCTGTTCCTGCCTGTCATTACCGGAGGTTTCCTCCTGTCCTGCATCACTATCCTGGATACCTTTCATTTCTCGCTTAAAGCGGGTTTTGTAAATGCTAATCTTGCAGCATTATTTATCTTCATTTCATTATTGTACGCTCTGACATTTTTAAAAAAAAGTATGATTTTTTCTTTAAAAGGCATTTCCCTCCTCATAGCAATACTCGCCATGATAACAGCAGAAATAATCATCTCCTCGCGTAGCATCTATATTATTATTATAAGCATATTCCTTATTCTTATAATCTCCGCAAAAAAAATAAGTGTATTGGCGGACCAACATGTCCGTCCTCAAAGACACAAATGCACAGAGGAACAAAGGAACAATGTTTATCCAGAAAATAGCAAAACAGCAACTAAATATAAGAGCATTATTATCATAGCTTTACTTGCTGGCATCCTGATTGCCCTCGTCGGTTTTTCTTATAAATTGTACCAGATTCCCTACAAATGGGAGAGAATACAAATATGGAAAACAAGCTTGGCAATGTTGAAGGATAACATTATTTCAGGAGTCGGAACAGGTAATTATGAACTTGTTGCCTACCAGTACAACTTTCCTACTGCTGAATCACCTGCACGTTATGCATTATATCCCAATCATGCACACAATCAATGGCTCCATGTTATGTGTGAAACCGGTATAATTTCTATTATTATCCTGGGACTTTTCTTCTTTATATTTTTACGCAATGCATTTTTTCTGTATCGAAATTATTTATTGTCATCAATAGTTCCCCTTGTATTTATCTCCTTTCTTATTTTTGGATGCGTGAATAATTTTTTTGATTCGTATGCTCTCGCATTTTTATTCATGAGCAGTTTAGTTGCCTTCCAGAACAGCATTCCCAATAGGACTATTGAATTTACCATTCATTCTTCCAGAACTATCATTCTTATCATTTTTCTTTTTCTTTCCTTGCATTTGCTGCTATATATTACGATTCCGTATTTAGCACATAGAAATTACATGGCGTCTCAATTATTTTATGAACAGGGAAAACTTGTCCAGGCAAGAAACGCAATTGATTCTGCAATAAAGAAAACACCCAACAATAGTTCCTGCTATCGCCTGAAAGCAAAAATACAATTCTCTGATTATTTGCAGAAGAGAAATATAGAATTGATTCCACTGGTAGTTCGTGATTACGAAGAAGCTAAAAATATCAATCCTTCAGATTTCCGTACATTCCGCGATGAAGCTGATTTTTATCTTGCATTATTCTCTACCGTACCTTCGACTGAATTTATTTATAATGCTATCAGCACTTATAAAGCGGCACTTAAGTTAAATCCTTACAATCCTTTTTATCATTATCATTTATCTCATTGCTATGCTATACTGAATAAATTGGAAAAGGCAACAGAGGAGTTAAAAATTGCTGTAGAAATTGAGCCCAACTATATTGCAGGACATTTTGAGCTATCCAATTTATACAGAACAACCAATAATACCAGGATGTCAGAGATGCACTTGCAGAGGGCAAAAGAACTAGCCATTAAATACAAATACTATCCGCGATCAAAAAATGATTATATAAATACTCTGCTTCATATTCCATCAGAACTTTTATTTGCAATTAACATGTAAGGGGTCAGGTCTTGAATTTTGAATTTCTTAATTCGCGAAGACGGAGAATGAATACAAGCTTTGATTTTGAAATTCAAAATTCAAGACCTGACCCCTTATCCTTGACGTTATGAACAAGATAGTGCTTCCCATACTAATAGTTATTTTATCCTTTCTTTTCAGCTTAAGGGGAACCAAAGTTGCTCAAAAGGCAGCATTGCATTTTGGCATTGTAGATAAACCTGACGGAAAATTAAAGATACACGAAGAATCAGTGCCCTATTTAGGGGGGTTGAGTATTTACCTGTCATTTCTTATCGCACTGTCAATCATCATTGAATTTGATCAAAAGGTACTCGGTCTATTATTAGGCAGTACACTGGTAATGCTGCTTGGATTATTAGATGATCTAAAAGCGATTGAACCGATAATAAAAATTCTCGGACAATTATTAGCGGTGACAGTGCTGATAAAAAGCGGTATCGTCATTGATATCGTATTTCTTTCGAATTGGCAAAATACTGTGCTTACCGTATTATGGGTGCTGACACTTACCAATGCATTTAACATTATAGATATAATGGATGGACTGGCAGGTGGAATTGCAGCATTCAGCACTTTATTTCTTGCGATTATTTCTTATTTAAATGGCCAGCATTTTATTTCACTTATTGCAGCAGCTTTGTTTGGTTCCATTATTGGTTTTCTCAAGTATAATTTTGTCCCGGCGAGGATTTATTTAGGAGACAGCGGCAGTTTATTTCTTGGATTTATGCTTGCATCACTTTCCATGATAGCTTCTTATTCTGATACGAACAGGTATGCCCTGCTCAGCCCGCTTGTTTTATTTGGGATACCGCTTTTCGACCTTTACTATGTAGTTTTATTGAGAATCATTAAGAAAAAATCACCTTTCAGGGGGAGCAAGGATCATTATGCAGTAAGGATGAAAATACACGGGATAGCGGTGCGAAGAATTGTTGGTTTTTCATATCTGCTGGGTTTCTTTTTAGGATTGGCAACACTGGCGAATATTTTTATTCTACCATGGCAATCGCTGGTGCTTTACGCGATAATTATTGTATTCTTTATTATTTTTGGTGCACTTCTGGCACAAATTAAAGTCGATTAGAAGGATGCAGATCTGATAATTATTAAGGGCTTCCGTAAAAATAACCTTGCATTTTTTGCGCGGGCACTAAGGATAGGTAGCGAAAAATGTTCTTTTTATCTGCAACGCAAGTGGATGTTGAGGAGATATTTCTAAGGCTTTTTGTAAATTTTCCAGCGCTTTTGGTCTATCACCCTTATCATAATAGACCAGGGTTAAATTAATGTAAGCATCAGGCAGATCCGGATAGAGCTGGACTGCACGTATTAATGTATTCAAAGCATCGTCATATCTTTTAGTAAAATCAAGCATTCTTGCATAACTGTTAAGAAGCTTATAATCATCCGGAAAATAATCCACTCCCTTTTTAAAAACTATTTCGGCCTCGTCAAATCTTTTCAATTCGACAAGATAATTTCCAAGCATTATATAGCCTTCCACGATTTTATCGTCCAGTTTAAGAGCTGTATAAAGGTATTCAATAGCAGTTGCATATTCATGTTTCATCTCTCCATAAACTTTAGCTAATGGTATATAAATATCAGGATAATTAGGTTCAATGGATAAAAGCTTCTTATAATAAACTATTGCATCATC
>MFGW01000136.1:16999-19143 GCA_001780385.1 Candidatus Fischerbacteria bacterium RBG_13_37_8
GGCATAAAATTGCGCCGCAAAAAAATACATATAAGGTGCAGAAACGTTCAGATCTTCCAATCTTTTAATTTCATTTTTTATTAGTTCAATTGCTTCATTACGATTTTCCACTGACATTAGCTCTGTTGCTTCAGTAAACACTTTAATAGTAGTCTTCATTGTTTTAACATCGACATCCGGCGTCTTTTTTATTTTAATATTGCCGCCGCCTAAATATCCGAGTGCTCGTAATTTTTCAAGGCTTTCCGCATCAGCCTTTATTCCTGCATCTTCTTCATTTTCTTTTTGTTTTTCCAGCCATATTTTTAATGCTGAAGCGAATTTATTGATTTTCTCTTTGTTTACTGCTGCAAGATTATTATCTTCCTTAGCATCATTGCTATAATGGTACAATTCCGCATCGGGGCTCATGATATATTTCCATCCTTCTTTCATGATCGCTGAAAGAGGAGCTAAGCCATAATCGGATTCTGGCAGCTTTGTTCCCGCATAAAATACCTCATGAATAATACTATCATTATCATTCTTCCTGATCGAGGACATCAGATTTTTTCCTTGAAGATTATAGAATTGGCAATCATAGTCGAAATACTCACAAATAGTAGGAAAGATATCAAGTGTCAATACTTCAGGAGATATTTTTGTACCTCCATAACGAGAACCGGGGAACTTGATAAGAAAAGGGATTCTCAGGGTCGTGTTGTATAAAAAATAGCCATGTCCTACTTCATCATGCTCACCTAAACTTTCTCCGTGGTCTCCCACAATGATAATAATAGATGAGTCATACAAATTCTTTTCTTTTAAAACCGTAAAAAATTTATTGATTTGTTCATCCACAAAAGCAATTTCACCATCATATGGTAAAGAAAATTTATCACGAAATGCTTGTGGGGGTGTATAAGGAGCATGAGGGTCAAAATAATGCATCCAGAGAAAAAAATCTTGTCTCTTCTGCAGCGAGTTAAGTACCTCGATACTTCTGCTGGTCACTATATCAGCAGCTACCTGGGAATTTTGATTTGGCAAATCTGATCGCTCTTCCATGCGATCCTTGTAAACATCAAAATCGTGAGCAAGACCATATCGTGAGTTGAGTACATAAGAAGCCACAACAGCTCCGGTAAAATAATTTCTTGATTTAAAAAACCGGGCAATATTCATAATTTCAGGTTTTAACCGGTAAAATCCATTTACATAAACACCATGACGGTTCGGATAAAGTCCTGTCAGGATTGAGACATGAGAAGGAAACGTCAGGGGAATAGGTGTATACGTATTTAAAAAAATGACACTCTCTTTTGCAAATTCATCAATATGCGGTGTTGTTTTCATACCCGGCGCATAACAGCCTACATGATCATCCCGGATAGTATCAATAGTTATTAATATTACTGGTATAGGTCTTCCTGAATAATAAACATAAATAATAATTATTGAGGCTATGATAATTCCAGCTATCATAAGCCACATTATTTTTCTTTTCATATATGTTTACCTCTAAAATAGTATCTAATATGCCATGACCGCTTTAAGAACGGGTGAGTGCTGATGAAACAAGATAACAGGAAATTCATTTATGCTTCCTCGGTTGCTCACAAATGCAAAAACATTTTTAATAGGATTGAACGTAGAATCAATATAAGGTTCATTTTTGACATAATATTCAACAAAAGCAGTATAGCGTAAAAGATTGTTTTGATTATCCCGTTCGAACGTGATTGCAGTAATCATACCTGCACCCCCTGTCACTACGGTACGATCATTTAGTGTCTGACAAGTATTATAATGCGAAGGCAAAAAATCCAACTGGTGAATTTTTTTTGTGTCCAGATTAAACATATATAACCTGGAAGGATAAGAACCGACGAGAAACAATGAATTAATTCCTTTTAAGAAGCAGACATTATAAATTCCTTCGGATTCCATAGTTGATTCATTTGTTTGTTTCCATTTGCCATCTTTTTTCTCGAGAGTGAATACACGGTCATTCCAGCTTCCTAAAAAAATAAGCTTTTCATCATCGGAAACCCACGAAGTTGCAAGAGAGGGATAACCACCGACATCTTCCTTCAATGAAAATTCAGGCAACTGCCAACCCTTGACATGCCCATCGGATGATACGGTGTAAATTGTAGCATTCT
>MFGW01000136.1:19166-21780 GCA_001780385.1 Candidatus Fischerbacteria bacterium RBG_13_37_8
ACCAGTGTTTTGTGAGCATGAATTTCTTTAATTATTCTCTTCTGAAGAGGATAGGACAGTTTCATCGTTTTATCATCCGAAGTAGAAAGAAGTTGATTATTTAAAGTCATCAAGCGTGTTATGCCTTGAGAATGAAGTGTCTGCCATTTATCGGTTGTTTTTTGTGTACAATTATAAATAAAGAGCGTATCACTGCTTCCACCCAGCAAATAATAATCTGGCGGATAAGAAGTAATGGACCACACTTCGCTATCTGTTACTTCAAGGTTACTAATTTCCGGATTTGACATATACGCTAATTTTACGAGCTCGTGTTTTTCCGTTAATAGATAAAATCCACCTGTACTTTTTTGAAAGCTCATACTGCTAAAGGTAATATCCTCCATACTAAGCTGCAAATCACATTTCTTTGCTGATAATGAACAAGCGTATAATTGCCTGTTTTTTAAAACCATCAATGTGGGGTCATCATAGAAAAATTCCATAGTCTTTGTTTGACCGGACAAACGTTCCTCTAAAATTCGTGTCATATTATAAAAATCATATACAATCACCTCATCGAACCATCCGCCTATTGCTACAATATCATCCGCACGGTGAAGTCTTATCGAATAAAGAAATTTTTCATTCACCGGTATCTCCTTATGATATGCACAATCTTCGATACCAAGTACATGCACTATTCCTTCCGTTACCACCACAGCATATTTGCTATTATTATCAGCAACCAGGTTACCTTCGGCAGTGATAGGTAATGAAGGAATTGAATGTTTGCACATTTTTTTTATCCCATCATCGTTCAATTGAGATGTTTGCACAACCGTTGCATCATAGAGAAAGAGATACTTCGTTTCTTCGTCATACCATCCTCTTTCCCATGTATTTACTCCTGTATCAAATTTTTTTATTTCATTCAGACTGGAATTTGTTATTGAAACATATTTGTTCTGCAACCAGTAGAATAATTTTTCATTTCCATCTGCATGTCCCAGCAATATCCGGTCACCAGAAAATGGTATGTTTTCAATCACAAGTTTTGCCTGCTTATCAAATAAGTATAATTTCTCTCTGCTCCGGAGAAGCCAATGTTGATTTCCTAAATACTCCCTGAGAAGAAATACGGTATCAGAGGGGACAGGAGTCTTTTCAAGAACTGCTACTTTTTTATTCGCTATCGGTTTCGCTCCAGGTCTTGGCACTTGTCTTGCCGGTGGTGTAATTTGGGTACTTTCATTTGCTTCCGGTTTGTAACGCACTTTATATAAAATTAGAGCGCCTGCAATAACTGCTACTATAATTAATAACAGTTTTATATATTTATTGCTTAAGGCAAATGAAAATGTCTTTTTATGAATTTCTACCTGCGTAGGCACCTTCTTTACTTCAGTTTCTATATCGGGAGCTGGTGTTGCAGATTTTACCTGGCTGACCTGACTGACCTGTAAATTTTTAATACTGGTTGATAACTGATCAAATTGAGAGCTATTCTCTTTCGGAAATGCGCCTTCAAATGCCTCGCGCATTTCTACTGCCGTTGCATATCTGTTTTCAGGTTCCCGCGCTAAACTCTTTTTCAAAAAATCTTTAATTGACTGCGGTACATTTTGTAATTCTTCAATCTTTTGTATGGGAGCTTCATTTAAATGAGAAAAAACGACACTGCTGATTGAATGAGCTTCAATTGCCTGTGAACCGGTTAAAATTTCAAAAAGAATTAATCCACTTGCATACACATCCGAAGCAGGTGTAAGAGGTCTTCCCATCAATTGCTCCGGCGACATGTAAAGAGGTGTTCCTAAAATCGAGCCATCCACGGTTAAACTGCTCATGAATTGTTCGCCTCCATCACCAGTCGGAAATCCTTTCGCTATACCAAAATCAAGTATTTTAACAATATCATCACCGCCGCCTTTGCGCGAAAGAAATACATTCTCAGGTTTCAAATCCCTATGAATAATGCCATTCTGGTGTGCATATGCCAGTCCACTGAGAAATTGTTTCATTATCCGGTATCCTTCCTCAAGTGTTAAAGCTCTGCCTTTTTCTTTGAATAAATCACGCAAGGAAATTCCCTCTAAATATTCCATTATATAATAGGGAAAACCATAACGGTTAAAATCTGCATCATAAACATCCACAATATTCTGATGCTTTAAATTAGCAAGCAAATGCGCTTCCCTCTGGAATCGCTTTATTAAACTTTCATCAACCGCATCCGGCAATATCATTTTAATGGCGGCAGCATGCGCAAGAAAATCATGTTTCGCACGAAATACAACGCCCATTCCGCCTGCCCCGATTATGTCAACAATTTCATACTTGCCGAATTTCTGGCCAATAAACATTTTCATCTCTTTCAATATGACCGGCTGCTGACATTTAGGACACAGTACATCTTCTCCGGATATAATATAATCACAGGCAGTACAGTACTTTAATCTATGTTCCTGAGCCATTGTTTCCTCTTAATGCTGTAATGATAACTATTTCATCAATTGCATATGCTGAATGCCACAAAAACACAAAATAACTAAATTCCACTAAACATTTATACTTTTTCATCAGCAAGCGTATTGGAAATAACCTCGTCAAAAGAAATAATCCCTGCAATCGC
>MFGW01000136.1:21805-22093 GCA_001780385.1 Candidatus Fischerbacteria bacterium RBG_13_37_8
GTAATCATTCCTGCTTTTAATGCCTCCGCTTTCATATCATCTGACGTTCCACCCTTTATCAATAGCGATTTGAATTTATTAGTTGCTGAAAGTATTTCATAAATACCCGTTCGTCCTTTATATCCTGTATTTTCACAATTAGTGCATCCTTTTCCTCTATAAAGAGTTGTCTTGGGCTTGAAATCACCTTTCGATATTTCTATTTCATCAGCAGTAATAAAATAAGGTTCCTTGCATTTATCACATATTCTTCTTACTAATCTCTGTGCACATACTATCAACAAAGAA
>MFGW01000136.1:22136-28225 GCA_001780385.1 Candidatus Fischerbacteria bacterium RBG_13_37_8
CCACGGTGCCAATAGCATCATTAGTATGGAGCGTAGAAAAAACAAGGTGTCCGGTTAATGAAGCTTCAATGGCTGTTTTTGATGTCTCAGCATCCCTTATTTCACCAATGAGTATAATATCCGGATCGTGTCGCAAAAATGCTCTTATTGCTTTATCGAAGGTAAAACCAGCAGGCGGATTGATATTGCATTGTATAATTCTTCCGCCTAATGTATATTCAACCGGATTTTCTGCCGTCACTATTTTTACATCATCTGAATCAAGGCTTTTCAGAGCAGCATAAAGTGCAGTGGTTTTTCCGCTTCCCGTTGGTCCAACATGCAGGATCATTCCATAAGGTGATTGTATGGCGGATGAATACAATTTCAAATTCGTTTCAGATAAACCAAGCAGTTCCAGGGAAAGGATCGGACTTTTCTTGTCCAGAATTCGCATTACCATATCTTCGCCCATCGGCGTAGGAACAGTAGATACTCGCAAATCAATTTCTATTGCAGGATTATATTTTGTATAATCAATTCTGCCATCCTGTGGAACTCTTTTCTCATCAAGACGCATATCACACATAATTTTATAGCGTGCAAGAAGGGCATCCTGTGCTATTTTAGGAACTCGCATCACTTCAGTAAGTTCACCATCTATTCGATATCGTATTCTTAAATGATCAATGGCTGGTTCTAAATGTACATCACTGGTACGTTTTAAAAATGCTTCTTCAATTATTTTATTCGCCAGCATTATTATTGGAGCACTGTCCTCAGATGCATCCTTGCGATCAACATCTGCTACCTCCACCGCTATCTTATGAGTCCTTTCAGATAGCCCATCAGATAAACTGCTCTCCAATTCTTCCTTCGGTATTTGATAAAAGCGGCTTATTGCATCAATAAGCTGCTGCGCCGTGGTCATAACCACTTTTATATTTTTCAATTTAATACTTGCATCTTTGTACACCCGAAGAACTTCTTCCAGGGCAATAAAATCCCTCGGTTCTACCATCGCAATCGTAAGAACACCATTCTCATGCGTTAATGGCAATACTTTATATTTATTAGCATAGGCGGGCTTCATATGCTTCCAGATATCTATCGGAGGCAATGGATATTTTGTCAAATCAACAAATTCATATCCAAGATATTCAGCTTTTAATGAATTTATCTGATCCTCTGTAAAACCCATTTCTACTAATAATTGTTCAATCTTTTTCTTTTCTATGGCTACTCTTTTCAGTAATTCCTGTAATTTATCCTTTGTTAATAATCCTTTCTCCAACAGCAGTTCACCAAAACTTTTGCCAAGTGTTACTCTTGTTTTTAACATGAATCCTCCAATATTAAGTTCAAGGTTCAAGGCTTCCTTGAATTTACTGTTTCACATAATAAATAATTTCTAATTTTCTTTCCTGTTCTCCTCTCATAGTACTACTTTGTAAAATTGAAAACTAATCATTCATTGTATCTCATTCTGCCTGCACTGTCAATTACATGTAGAAAAGGTTAAGATAAGCTTGAGGTTAAATTAACCTCTACCTTAACCTTAACCTCTTTTATTTCTTCAATCTCTCTTTCACTTGCTGTCCATAGAATTGAAAAAATACTCGTAACGTAGTATAATATATTTTTCCAACCATGCTTTATCTCTTTAATACACTCACAAGACAAAAAGAAAAGTTTGTCCCTCTCTCAGAGGGAGAGGTGAAGATCTATACCTGCGGTCCCACCGTCTATGACAGGGTACATATCGGTAATTTAAGAACCTTTATGTTCGAAGATATCTTGAGACGTTACCTGCAATACAAAGGCTTTAAAGTAATCCAGACAATGAATATTACCGATATCGATGATAAAACCATTAAGGGAGCTCTTGCCTCCGGAAAAAGTTTAAAAGAATACACTCAACACTACACGCAACTTTTTTTCATTGATATTGATACTCTTCATATAGAACATGCGGAGTTTTATCCCCATGCTACAGATCACATTGATGAAATGATTGTGCTTATAAAAAAACTCCTTGATCATAATCTCGCTTATGAAAGTAAAGGTTCCATTTATTATCGCATCTCTGCTTTTCCTGATTATGGTAAATTATCACATCTTGAAAGTAAAGAATTAATAGATGGTTTTCGCATTGACAGTGACGAATATGAAAAGGAAAGCATGAAAGATTTCGCACTATGGAAAATTTCAAAAGAAGGAGAACCTTCCTGGGAAACAGAAATAGGAAAAGGTCGCCCCGGATGGCACATTGAATGTTCTGTCATGGCTATGAAATATCTTGGTGAAACATTCGATATTCATGCAGGCGGCGTGGATTTAATTTTCCCTCATCATGAAAATGAAATTGCCCAAAGTGAAGGTGCTACGGGAAAACAATTCGTTCGCTATTGGCTTCATTCTGAGCATCTCATTGTCGATAGTGAAAAAATGTCGAAATCAAAAGGTAATTTTTATACTGCCACTGATATCATCGAAAAAGGCACCGATCCATTAACTTTACGTTTTCTTCTTATGAGTGTTCACTACCGGAAACAATTGAATTTTACCTCAAGTTCATTGGTACAAGCCAGGGAAGCGGTTGAACGTTTGAAAAATTTTGCATTACGTTTGACAACTGAACATTTTCGAGAAGGGCATTCTGCAGAAAAAATAATCTCACTATGTCAAAATGCTAAGCTTCATTTTGAGGAAGCCATGGATGATGATCTTAATATATCATTAGCCTTAGCCAGTGTTTTTGAACTTGTTCGTCATTGCAATATAATAGCTGATGCTAATGAATTAACAAAAGGTGATGCAACTCTTATTCTTAATTATTTAGCACAATTTGATAAAGTGTTCGGCATTATTTTTATTGAAAAACAAGAAATTCCTGAACAAGAAATTCTTGCCCTTATTGAAGAAAGAATACAGGCACGCAAAGATAAACAGTATAAAAAAGCTGATGAACTCAGAGATTATCTTCTCATGAAAGGAATTATTCTTGAAGATACTAAAACAAGCACACGATGGAAAAGAAAGCTAAATGCTGAACTTCCGAAGGAGGAACTATGAATAAAATAAAGGTAAATGGAATTATTCCCGGACCACGAGCGAAAGAAATTTTAAAAAAAGATGCGATGTATTCATCACCATCCTATACCAGGGTATATCCCCTTGTTATTAAAGAAGCAAAAGGATTATGGGTTGAGGATGTTGATGGAAATATTTTTTTAGATTTTGCTGCTGGAATAGCAGTCAACAGTACCGGTCATTGTCATCCACGTGTTGTAGAAGCTATTAAAAAACAGGCAGATTGTTTTCTTCACATGTCAGGTACTGATTTTTATTATGACTTAATGCCACAAGTAGCTGAAGAAATAATAAAAAGCATTAATTCATCACAGGACTGGAAAGTATTTTTCAGTAATTCTGGAACAGAGGCAGTAGAAGCGGCGATGAAACTTGCGCGTTTTAATACAAGAAAACAATATTTTATTGCTTTTTATGGTGCATTTCATGGACGAACCCTGGGTTCGATGTCATTAACGGCGAGCAAAAAAAGTCAAAAAGTAGGTTTTGGCGCTCCTTTTCCAGGAGCCTTACATGTACCCTATGCAGATTGCTATCGCTGTGTATATAATCGCAAACTGGAAGAATGCAGTTATGAATGCATTCAGTTTATTAAGGATTATGTATTTGCAAAATCACCCGGTTCAGAAAACATAGCAGCAATAGTCGTGGAACCAATACAGGGAGAAGGCGGTTACATAATTCCGCCGCGTGATTTTTTAAAGAAATTGCGTGACCTTACCCTCCAGGAAAATATGCTGTTGATCGTAGATGAAATTCAATCAGGTTTTGGCAGAACTGGAAAAATGTTCGCATTTCAACATTTTGATGTAGTACCAGACGTGATATGCGTAGCAAAAGGCATTGCTTCCGGACTCCCACTCGGTGCTATGATAGCAAAAACAGAATACATGAATTGGAAAAGTGGCGCTCATGCGAGCACATTTGGCGCCAATCCTCTTTCTTTAGCCGCTGCCAAAGAAACGTTGGATCTGGTGAAAAATCATTATGCCAGTAATGCTGCTGAAACAGGAAAATATATGCTCGAAAAATTAAAACTACTCGAATTCCAAAGTCCCTGGGTAGGACAGGTGAGAGGACTGGGGTTGATGATCGGCATCGATTTTGTAAAAGATAAAAATACTAAAGGACCACATAGTCAATTGCGTAATGAACTTGTGGATGATATTTTCAGAAAAGGATTGCTCGTCCTTGGATGCGGTGAAAGTACCATACGCCTCTGTCCACCTCTTTGTGTAAATAAAGAAGAAGCAGATATAGCAATCAATATCCTGACTGAAACAATTATGAATATTGAAAAAAATGTCAGACCAATGGCGACTGTAACAAATTGAAATGAATATAGTGCTGAAAGCATTGTCACGATTAAAAGAAAAAATTGTAATACCACATTCAAAAAAGATGGAATCCTCACCGAAAAAATTCGGTGATTATGGGGAAACACTCGCTGTTAATTTTCTTAAAAAACATGGCTATACCATTATTCAAAGAAATTATAAATGTATCTATGGCGAAATCGATATTATCGCAAAAGAAAACAACTGTATTGTCTTTATTGAAGTAAAAACCCGTAAAACAGGCGGAGAAATCTTGCCTGAAGATTCAATTAATTATGCTAAAGAGCGTCGTTTAACAAAAGCAGCCGAATATTATATCAATGGATTAGATTACTATGATGGTGATTTCAGGTTCGATGTTGTCAGTATTATAGTAAATAACAATAAACCTCAAATAACAATTATAACCGATGCATTTTAAAAAAAGTGTAGGGGCGGACACATGTGTCCACCTTCAAAAACACAAAGGCATAAAGTTTTGCTAAATTCTGAAAAGTTTTTTATCATATAAAACAAAAAATAAACGAGGGGGCATTATGCCAGAATTAAGAAAAGATCCAATAATCGGTAGATGGGTAATTATTTCCACGGAAAGAGCAAAAAGACCAGAAGCGTTCAGAAAATATCCGAATGTCAAAAAAGGTGGATTCTGTCCATTTTGCGAAGGTAATGAAAGTCATACACCTTCTGAAATACTTGCCTACCGGCCAAATAGCAGTGCACGAAACGGTACAGGCTGGACATTAAGAGTAGTGTCAAATAAATATCCAGCTCTAATGATTGAAGGAGACCTTGGCAGAGTCGGTATGGGTATCTATGACCATATGAATGGCGTGGGAGCTCATGAAGTAATCATAGAATCCCCACGACATGAAGATACACTTTCTCAAATGAGCACAAACCAGATTAACGATATTTTTTGGGCTTTTCGCGATAGAATCCTTGACCTGCAAAATGATAAAAGATTCCGCTATATCCTTATTTTTAAAAATGAAGGAGAACCTGCCGGTGCTTCCCTGGAACATACCCATTCTCAATTAATTGCACTCCCCATTATTCCAAAACGTATGATAGAAGAACTCGATGGCTCACAAAGCTATTTTAATTATAAAGAACGATGTATTTTCTGCGATATTATACGCCAGGATATCAGCGATGGAGATAGAATAATCGACGAAAATGAAGAATTTATTTCCCTCATTCCTTTTGCTCCCCGTTTTCCTTTCGAAACTTGGATCCTCCCGAAAAGACATAATTCACGATTTGAATCAGCTCAAAAAAATGAACTGGAATCCCTCTCTAAAATTTTGAAACGTATTCTAATGAAAATCGATAAAGTGCTTGAATATCCTCCCTATAATCTTGTTCTCCATTCTTCTCCCTTTTCTATTCCCTCTGATGATTATTATCACTGGCATATCGAACTTATGCCTAAATTAACACATGTGGCTGGTTTTGAATGGGGCACCGGCTTTTATATTAATCCTACTCCCCCGGAAGAAGCCGCCGAATTCCTTCGCTCCGCATCCATTACGTAATGGGGAATGGGGACTGGGGAATAGGGAATAGGGACTGGGGACTGGGGACTGGGGACTAGGGACTGGGGACTAGGGAATAGGGACTGGGGACTGGGGACTAGGGAATAGGGACTGGGGACCCGCAAAGAACTTTCTACTCTAA
>MFGW01000136.1:28298-28380 GCA_001780385.1 Candidatus Fischerbacteria bacterium RBG_13_37_8
ATATATTTCTGTGATTCGAAATTCTTCCTTTTTAGGGATAATTAGTAGAAAGTTCTTTGCGGGTCCCCATTCCCCAGTCCCC
>MFGW01000136.1:28417-29584 GCA_001780385.1 Candidatus Fischerbacteria bacterium RBG_13_37_8
GGGGCTGAGCGAGGCAGTTTATTTCTTTTAAGCAAAAAGAAAAGTTTTTTAGTGACATATTCTCATGTCAAGAGCGAACAGATTGAAGAAATATGTGTTCCCAGCAATGTAGGTATAGTTGGCAAAACAATAATGACGGGTAAAATTCAAATATGCAATGATGCTTATGCTGATCCGGATTTTTATCATGGCATCGACGAACAAACAGGTTTTGAAACCAAGAATATTTTATGTGCGCCCCTGGTAAATGATCAGGGTGAGATAATTGGTGCAGTGGAACTAATAAACAGTACAAAAGATGCTTTTAGTGAAGAAGATGCTTTACTGTTGGATAATATTTCACAAATGGCAGCAGTTTTGATTCAGCAGATATTAAAACTGGAAAAATATAAAGAAATTGAAAAGAAACTGCGAGAGGACAAAAAACGGCTACGTGTGATAGTGCAGGATTTAGAGGAGAAATTTCTTCTCTTTGATTCATATAGAGGGATAGTAGGTAAGAGTTCTAAAATAAAGCAATTGCTCGAGCTTTGTTCAAAAATAGCGAAGACAGATTTGGCAGTATTTATTTATGGAGAGAGCGGTTCTGGAAAGGAATTGCTTGCCAGGGAAATTCATAATAACAGCATGAGAAAATTAAAGAAATTTGTATCAATAAATTGTGCTGCATTTCCAGAAACACTATTGGAATCAGAATTTTTTGGTTATAAAAAGGGAGCATTTACCGGAGCACATAGTGATAAAATTGGAGTATTTGAGGAAGCAAATAGCAGCACCTTATTTTTAGATGAGATTGGTGAGATGAGTCCTGCGTTACAGGGAAAATTACTGCGAGTTTTGGAAACCGGTGAATTCAGAATGCTCGGAGATAACAAGTCAAAAAAGGCTGACGTACGTATTATATCTTCCTCGAATAAAGATTTATACCAATTGATAGACCAGGGAAAATTCCGTGAAGATTTATTTTATCGCGTATGTGCACTGAGAATGGATATTCCTTCTTTAAGAGAAAGAAAAGAAGATCTACCTTTGCTTGTCAGCTATTTTAATCAACAATTTTCGAGCCAATCACATAAGAAACCGCCAAAAATTAATCCAAAAGTAATGCATATATTTTATGAATATAACTGGCCAGGAAATGTCCGAGAATTAAAAAATGAAATATAC
>MFGW01000136.1:29755-32152 GCA_001780385.1 Candidatus Fischerbacteria bacterium RBG_13_37_8
GTCGCATTATATTTTTCACGAATATGGTCAAAAGTACTTATTCGACTTGCAGGAATAAAAATTATTCTCCATGGCAAAGAAAATATTCCGGAAATCCCGGCTGCCGTCATTTATATAGCAAATCATCAAAGTTTATTTGATATTCCTCTTTTATACGCGTATATCCCCCAGCCATTTCTTATCATGGCAAAAAAATCCTTGTTCCAGATCCCCTTTTTTGGATGGCATTTATATTTATCCGGCACTATATCAATTGATAGAGCAAATCCTGTCAAAGCAGCAGGAAGTTTTTATGCTGCTGCGAAGAAAATTAAAAAAAATAATTCTCTTCTCCTTTTCCCCGAAGGGACACGTAGCGCCAACCAAATACTGTTGCCATTCAAAAAAGGAGCGTTTCTCCTTGCTAAAAGAACAAAATCCATCATTGTTCCTATAGTAATAAAAGGAACACATAGCATTCTGCCAAAAGGTTCGTTGATAATTCGAAAAAATGCTGTTACACTTATCTTTCTTCCCCCTATCTCTCAAGAAAAAGTAATCACTCATTCCGCCGATGAAATCTCAGCAATGACCTGGGAATTAATGAATTCCCACATGCATTGCAGAATAAATCACCTTATTTTATAATACAGTATGCTGGACGTTTATATTAAAAAAACCTTACTCCTCATTGAAACCGCCCTGGACAATTATTTCCCAAAAACACCTGGTATTGCTACCAAAGTACATGAATCAATGAAATATACCCTTTTTTCAGGAGGCAAAAGGATCAGACCACTTCTCATGACTCTCGTCGCTGAATCGTTCAATAATGCTGTCTCAAAAGTGTACCCCTTTGCCTGTGCGGTTGAATTTGTACACACCTCGTCACTTATTCTTGATGACTTACCATGCATGGACAACGCTGCATTAAGACGCAACAAACCGGCTAATCATCTGGTCTATGGTGAAGATATTGCTATTCTTGCAGCTATCGGTTTGCTTAATCATGCATACTCGATTATTGCCAATGAAATAAATAATGTGGCACATGAAAAAATTCTTCACATCCTTGATCTCCTTACCGATGCAATCAGTATCAATGGTCTCGTCGGCGGACAATCCCTCGATCTTCTCTCAAAAGATAAAAATATTGAACTCACCATGTTGCACTATATTCATCAACATAAAACCGCATCATTATTCATTGCTGCAACTGATATAAGTGCACTTTTAAGCAATGCCAGTAACCAGGAAAGAGCCGCTATTCGTGAATATTCAAAAGCAATCGGATTAGCGTTTCAAATATCTGATGATTTGAATGACCTGCTCTATACTGAAAAAGAATTGGGAAAAGATACCAAAAAAGATATAAAATCAACTACTTATGTCTCTTTTTATGGAGTAACAGGAGCATGTAATATGGTAAATGAATTGACAGAAAAAGCGAAACATGCGATCAGTGCATTAATCCATAATACTGAGCTTCTCATTCAATTAGCAGATACCTTAAAAAGAAAAGAATCATGTCATTTATGAGCTTAAAAGAAGATAATAATAGAAAAGAAAAATTTATCGTTGTTGGACTTGCTCACCGGTATCATCCTGTTGAACAAGCTCAAGACAGTCTGGAAGAATTAGCAGTTCTTTGTAATTCAGCAGGTGGCAAGGTATTATTTTCTGTTATGCAGGTGCGAGATTCCAGGGATGCTGCCTATTATATAGGAAAAGGAAAAGCTGAAGAAATAAGTCATCTATGTCAGGAATTACAGGTTGATTCCGCCGTATTTGATGAATCATTAACTGCTTCTCAACGATATAATCTTGAAAAAATATTAAACATTAAAGTCCTTGACCGCACGCAAATTATTCTTGATATTTTTGCGCAAAGAGCACGAAGTAAAGAAGGTCAGCTCCAGGTTGAATTAGCACAGCTTAAATATACTTCTTCACGATTAACAGGAAGAGGAACTGAACTTTCACGTCTCGGAGGCGGAATCGGAACAAGAGGTCCCGGTGAACAAAAATTAGAAGTCGATAAACGCCGCATTAAAAAAAGAATACAGACTATACTGGTTGAAATTGATAAAATACGTAAACATCGTTTTCAACAACGACAACTTCGTGATGAAAATGAAATCTTTACTTTTTCGTTAGTAGGCTACACCAACGCAGGAAAAACTACCTTATTCAATATTCTTTCCAATGATAACAGTGTTTCATCAGATGCATTATTTACTACCCTTGATCCACTTATTCGTAAAATTGAACTCCCGGGCGGCATCCACGTCCTTCTCTCAGATACCGTCGGTTTTATACATAATTTGCCGCCGGAACTTATTTCTGCCTTCAAAGCTACGCTCGAAGAAATTACTTTTTCTTCCGTTTTGCTTCATGTCATCGATGCTTCTCATCCTA
>MFGW01000136.1:32158-44076 GCA_001780385.1 Candidatus Fischerbacteria bacterium RBG_13_37_8
AATATCATATAGAATCTGTCGATGCTATCTTGAAAGAAATTAATGCCGACGATAAATTAAAAGTGCTTATTTTTAATAAAATGGATAAGGAAAGCGCCCATCTTAATAAAAATATCATAACAGCAAAATATCCTGATGCAATTTTTATTTCAGCTCAAAATGGTGATAACATTGAATTTCTTCTTCAACGTTTAGAAAGTCTTGCTATGAATTCATGGATTTTAGTTCATGTTGAAATACCGTATGATGCAATGGATATACTGCATGCTATTTATGAAAAATCATTAATTCGCAAACGCAAAAGCTCAAAACAATGTGTTGAATTAGACATTCTCGCTCCCAAAAATTTCATTCCGTTCCTGAAAAAAAATCCTAAATTAAAAATAACTCAGGTAATTACTAAGCAAGGAATAGATAAGCATGAAAAATAGTATAATTTTTATTATCATAGCTCTTAGTTTTATAAGTTGTCATAAACAATTTATTATGTCCCCTGAATTCCTTGAATTGCCCTATCCTCTCGAAGGAGACACCAAAACAGTAGATCAAGCTTTATCGAATGATTTAACGAAAGCATGGCTTTATTATCAAAAAGGTCAGTTGGAAGATGCCATGTTTCAAATTCGTAAATCGCTTACTGCTGCACCCAAAACTCCTTATCTGTGGGTCATGGAAGGATATATAAATATGGCTCTCGGTCAAATGCATAAAGCAGAAAAAAATTTTAACGCAGCTCTCAAATTAGAAGAAAATTATCCTTCTGCACTTAATGTTCTTGCTTTTATCGCTTTTCGAAATGAAAATTTTCCTCTTGCACATAATCTGTATAAAAAACTTGAACAACTGCATCCTGATTTCCCCTATGTAAAAATTAAAACTGCTCTGGCAACACTTAAAACTGTCGATCACTATAGAACAATCGCACAGGAAGCACTGGCGAATCGTAAATATATCAGCGCTATTGAATCTTACAAGAAAGCTATCGTGGTCTATCCGACAATATGGGAGCTTCATTATGATCTCGCCTCCATTTTTTTGGAATTGAAGGATTATAAAAATGCAATCGTTTATTTGCAGTTAGCAGTGAATCTTAATCCTGATAACAAACAGGCAAAAGAATTATTAGCTGATTTACTTTACAATACAGGTGATTACGCACATGCACTTGATTTTTATAAAGACCTGCTTCTCTATCAACCAAATAATAATAACTGGATTGCAAAAGCACAAGAATGTGAAAGACAAATTGATTTTTTTCAACTACCCGAGGAATTCAGAAATGCGGAAAAATCTAATAAAGTATCAAGAGCAATTTTTGCCGCTTACCTGTCCTTTAAAATTCCTTATCTATCTCATATCCCTTCGAAAAGAAATATTATTCTCATCGATATAAGCCCTCACTGGGCAAAAGATTTTATAATAAAAATAGTGAATTTAGGTATCATAGAACCATTTCCTAATCATACCTTTCAACCATATGCTTTTTTGAATCGCGGCGATTTAGCTGTCTCTATGGATAGATTATTACGCCTGTTAAGCACAGTTAATCCGGATATTGATTTAAATAGCGCTTCAACTGAAATTGAAATAGCTGATATATCGAAATCTTCTTCACAATATCCATCCGTAGCCAAAGCAGTGAATCTTGGATTCATGGATTTGAACGAAAAATCACAATTTAACGCTGACACATTAGTTACAGGAAAAGAATTGGTAACAATTCTTAACAAGATAATACCTTTATTCCCAAAAATAAATGCTTTTTCTAAAACAGGAATGAACTAGGGAGTCGTCCATGCCCCTAAAAGGACACCCAGAGATTAAAGTAAATAATAAGAACAAAACTATTAAAAGGGCAGACACATAGGTCTGCCCCTACACCTTATTTGCATAGGAGGGAGAACTATGAAGCTTGGAATAACCGGATATCCTTTAAGTGGAAAAACTACTCTATTCTCTTTGCTTACCGGTATGGATGCATCAAAATTATCCAGCGGTGCCGCTCCATTTCATCTCGGAGTTATGCAAATTCTCGATGACAGATTAGATTGGCTTCAGACAATGGCTGGCGTTCCAAAAAAAGTATATATCTCGCTGGAAATAATAGATTTTGCCGCTTTAAGAGAAGGTATTTTAAAAGAAACAGAATATATTGCACAATTGCGCATAATTGATGGTTTTCTTCATGTCATCGGACTTTTTGATACTGCCGTTGAAAATATGAACAATACGGCAATGCAATTAATTCATGACCTGGATTTACAGTTTATGCTCTCAGACCTGGAATCTACTCAAAATAGAATTGAACGCATAAAAGCAAAAATAAGAAAAGTAAAAGACAAACAACTTGAAGATGAACTCCCGATTATCGAAAAATGCTGCCAGTGGCTGTCAGAAGAAAAACCATTGCGTGATCTTACCTTGCTGCCCGAAGAAGAAAAATTGCTAAGAGGATTTGGTTATCTTTCTTTGAAACCTATTATGCATGTAATAAATATTGCTGATTCGCATCTATCTAATACTGATATAACAAATCAACTTCATTTTTCTTTCTTAAGTAAAAAAGTATCAAGTATTATATGTTCTATCAAATTAGAAAAAGAATTAACTGAATTATCACCTGAAGATGCAGAAGTATTTGCCGGGGAATGGAATTTAAAAGAATGGGGTGCTTCAAAATTTGCAAAAAATGTTTTGGCATTTATGAGTATCATCTCATTTTTCACTATTGGCAAAGAAGAGGTTCGCTCCTGGAATCTCATAGATGGAACAACAGCCCATAAAGCAGCAGGCTCAATTCATACTGATATGGAAAAAGGTTTCATAAAAGCCGAGGTGATCTCATTTGAGGAACTAAAAAAAATTGGTAATTTCAATGAAGCTCGCAAGAGGGGAGCATTAAAATTTGAAGGAAAAGAATATATAGTGAAAGAAGGAGATATTATCACTTTTAAATTTAATGTGTAATAAGGGGTCAGGTCTTGCGTTTTGAATTTAATAATCAAGGCCTGTACTCACTCTCCGCAAATGAAAAAATTCAAAACGCAAGACCTGACCCCTTATTTATCCGCATAAGACTGCACCACCATTAATATTAATAATTTCTCCTGTAACAAATGATGCTTCCTTGGAAGCAAGGTAAACTGCAGCTCCTGCAATTTCTTCCGGCTTGCCAACTCTTCTTAAAGGAATAACGGATATAATTTTATCATATTCATTTTTCAAAGCTTCCGTACTCATATCTGTATCCACCCAGCCCGGTGCAATTGCATTGACCAGTATATTACAGGATGCCAATTCTGCTGCAAGTGACTTGGTAAAACTGATAACCGCCCCCTTGGTTGCCGCATAATGTGAATGAAATGCTTCTCCTCTCTGACCCGCTGTTGATGATATGTTAATTATCTTTCCTCCGCCATTTTTTTTCATCACCGCAACAGCACATTTACAACAATAAAATACACTCTTCAAATTTATCGCAAGTGTTTCCTCGAGTTGTTCTTCTGTCATCGTATCTATTGCTGCTTCTTTCCATATTCCTGCATTGTTCACCAGTATATCCAAAGTACCATATTGCTGTAAAACTTCTGCTATCATAACTTCCACTTCATTATAATGCGCAATATCAGCTTTTATACAAAATGCTTCTCCTCCGCTTTTTTGAATTTCCTGTTTTGTTATTTCCGCTTCTTTATGGGCAAGCTTATAATGCACTGCTATTTTGGCTCCTGCTTGTGCCATCATTATTGCTATACTTTTTCCAATACCGCGCGACGCTCCTGTAACAAGCGCAACTTTTCCTGTTAAATCAAACATATGAACCTCCTAATAAGTGTACAGTAAAGGCAATTCCTGACGGACTTGTCATTATGAGCATTCCGGAGGAATGCGTAATAATCCATAACGGACTATGCTTCTAATCCGTTAGGGATTGTCACGTTTGCCTCCGGCAAACTTACAATGATAAGCATCAGGGATTGCTTTTTTATCTCTTTTTTTTTACTATAGAATAATTCATAAGAACTTTTCAACTGAGTTGAGAATAAAAACAGCATATGAATATTAGCAAGATTACATTAGATGTTCAAGAAATGAAATTCAATAATGGTCTTAAATTATTATTATTAGAAGATCATAATGCACCTATCGTTACTTTTCAAATATGGTATAAAGTCGGTTCAAGAAATGAACGTCCTGGAATTACAGGAATTTCTCATTTATTCGAACATATGATGTTCAAAGGTTCTCAAAAAATAGGCCCCGAAGAACATTCAAGAAAAATTAATGCTATCGGTGGCAGGGAAAACGCCTTTACACTTTGGGATGTCACCACATATTATGAAGTAATTCCCTCTGAACATCTTGAATTAGCAATTTTTCTGGAATCAGAACGACTGCAAAATTTAAATCTTGTTCCTCAAACTTTGCAATCAGAGCGGGAGGTCGTAAAAGAAGAAAGAAGGCTGAGAACCGATAATGATCCTGTAGGTCTTGCACTTGAACAATTATTCGCCATGGCTTTTATGGCTCATTCTTATCATTGGCCAATTGTAGGTTGGATGAGTGACCTGGATGCTATTACCTTAAATGATTGTAAAGAATATTATGCAACATACTATGCCCCGAATAATGCAACAATTATAGTAGTTGGTGATTTTAAAAAGAAACAGGCTTTATCAATGCTTAAAAAATATTTTGGTTCCATTAAAAATGAAGCAATTCCTCCTGAAGTAACGACTAAAGAACCGGGGCAAAAAGGAATTCGGCGAGGAGATGTCAAAGTGATCGCTGAAGCTCCTATTATTCTTGCCGGTTTTAAAACTCCACCCGCGGCTGATAAGGATAATTATGTCTTAAAAGTAGCTAGTTCGCTTCTTTCAAATGGCGAAAGCTCAAGAATATATAAAAGTCTTATTTATGATAAACAACTCGCTGCTGAAGCAGGTGGAGAAATTTTTGCACTTAAGGATTATGGATTGTACTTTGCCTATGCCCTGGTAAATCCTGACGCCTATATTGATGAAGTGGAAAAATATCTTATCAATGAATGCGAACGCTTGAAATCAGATACTATTCCTGAAGAAGAACTTCAAAAAGCTAAAAATCAATTAGAAGCTGATTATATTTTTGATCTTGCATCTGTTTACGGAAAAGCTATCCAATTAGGAACAGCAGAAATAATTTATGGAAACTGGCAAAAAGTTCAAGAAATGCCTGAAAAATTACAGCAAGTAACGGCAAATGATATTAAAAAAATTGCTCAAAAATATTTTAACAAGGAGCTTCTCACTGTTATCCGGGTAATACCAGAAAATTAATGAAACATCCCGATTAGTAGCTACATGAGCAGAAAAAAAACAGTTAATAAAATATTACCAGCCACAAAAAGAATCAGGTTTGCAAATGGCTTAACACTCATTCTTGTTGAATGGCACAGTTTGCCTATGGTTCATATAAAGATTATGTTCAAAACAGGCACCATTGATGTACCTCCTGAAAAAGCCGGGCTGGCTGAAGCTGCTGTTTATCTTCCCTCGCAGGGCACTGATTCAAAAAATGCTATGGAAATTGCCCGGGAAATTGATTTCATCGGAGCTAAATTTAACAGCAAATCAAGAGAAGATGCTTCTCATATTAGCCTTACTATTTTGAAAAAACATCTGCATAAAGGTCTTGCTCTTTTGAATGATGTGCTCCTTCATCCTCAATTTTTGACCGAAGAATTAGAACGATGGAAGAAAAGAACACTTTCTTCCCTTGCACAGGAAAAAGCAGATCCATCAATTACAGTAAGTAAAAAATTCAAGAAATTCATCTTTCAATCATGTCCCTACGGGAATTATCCCATTGAAACTACTGTTCATGCTATTTCACGTACAAATGTATCCGATTTTTATCATTCCTATTACACGCCAAATAATGCTACCATCGTTATCGTCGGGGATGTAATCCCGGACGAAATTGTTGATGAAGTAAATACTCTTTTTTCGAAATGGAAACCTTCTGAACTTCCTCCTGAATCAGTCGTTGAAGTCTCTCCTCCCGATCATTTTACTACTCAACTGATAAATAAAGATGACCTTAATCAAGCTCAAATCCGATACGGATACATAACCACAAATAGAAATACTCCCGAGTTTTTCCCCATTTTATTGCTTAACTACATCCTCGGAGGCGGAGGTTTCTCATCGCGCCTCATGGCAGAAATCCGCTCCAATAAAGGTTATACATACGGAATTTCATCAGCTTTCCTGCTCTATAAATATTCAGGCATATTCGTAATTAGTACCTTCACTAAAAATGAAATCGTATTCTCCATGATCAACGAGATAAGAAACCAGCTTCATATTTTAAAAAATAATAATGTCACAGAAGAAGAATTATTCGCCGCAAAATCATACTTCAAAGGAAGTTTCGCTCAAAAATTTGAACGACCCGAAACAATTTCCGACCAGTTACTTTATGTCGAACTGTATCAATTGCCAGAAGATTATTTCGATACCTTTAAATCAAATATAGAAAAAGTAACCATTCAGGATATTAAAAATGCTATTGAACACTTTATTCATCCTGATCGCGCTGGTATTGTCATATTAGGAAAATCTAATACTTACATGAATGATATGAATACCCTGGGAACCGTTGAATTAAAAAATTATAACGACTTATAATGCCTGAATTTATTTAATTTTCACTTAAATACACTGCTACTTCAAGAGCTGCAATGCAACCAGAACCTGCAGCAGTTATTGCCTGGCGATAACGAAAATCCTTCACATCTCCTGCAGCAAATATTCCCTCTACATCAGTTTTTCCTGATTGATCTGCTACAATATAACCATGTGCGTCAAGGGCAATCTCTCCTTGAAATATCTTCGTTTTTGGCTCATGTCCTATAGCAACAAAAACTCCATTTATCTCTAATGTACTGATACTGCGATCAATAATGTTCTCCAGTTCTATCCCTGTGACGAAACGCTCCCCTAATATCTGCCGGACAACTGTATTCCATATAAATTTTATCTTATCATTTTTAAATGCACGGTCTTGAAGCACTTTGCTCGCCCTTAATGCATCCCTCCTGTGAATTACCTGTACTTCGCTGGCAAACCGTGAAATAAATAATGCTTCTTCCATGGCAGAATCTCCACCTCCTACCACCGCAACTTTACGGTCTTTAAAAAATGCTGCATCACATGTTGCACACGTTGATAATCCTCTTCCATAAAATTTCTTCTCATTTTCCACCCCTAACATGCGCGCATAGGAACCCGTGGCTATTATTACACTCTTTGCCTGATATTCCCCATCGTCAACTATTACTTTGAAAGGTCGCTCTTTGAAATTCACTGCGGTTACCTCTTTAAAAATTAATTGTGCTCCAAATTTCGTCGCCTGCTTCTTCATGTTCTCCATTAATTGCGGTCCTAATATCCCTTCAGGAAAACCAGGAAAATTTTCTACCTCACTCGTTAAAGTTAGCTGTCCACCAGCTTGATAACCACAAATAATCAGCGGTTCCAAATTTGCCCTCGCTGTATAAAGACCAGCTGTATATCCCGCCGGACCTGAACCTATTATTATGACATTATAAGTATTCATTTTTTTCCTCCTTCGTAAATAAGGTGTAGGGGCGAACCTTGTATTCGTAAAGAACAATTCAGTATAACAAAAGTATCCTTTCCTGACAAGCGAAATGGGGACCAGCGATGACTCCCCATTCCCTATTTTGTGATACAATAAGCTGATATGAACCAAAATATTAACGAATTTACTTATTGCACCTATATCATTCAGCAGGAAAACACAAAGAAAGCCCAATCTATCTCTCAAGGTGTGCTCTATATTGTAGCCACTCCTATTGGTAACTTGAATGATATCAGTCTCAGAGCATTGGAAATATTAAATAATGCAGATATCATTGCATGCGAAGATACAAGACATTCACAGCATATTCTCCAATGGCTTAAGAAAAATAAAAAAATTGTGAGTTATTATAAATTTAATGAAAAAAAGAGATTGCCCATGCTACTGCATTCATTAAAAGAAGGAAAATCAATAGCTTTAATCTCTGACGCGGGAACGCCTGGCTTATCTGATCCGGGCGAACTATTAATACAACAAGCCATCAGCGAAGGTATTCCTGTTGATATAATTCCAGGTCCATGTGCAATTATAGCCGCATTAGTTCTCTCCGGATTCAAAATAACTCCTTTCATGTTTGGCGGATATTTACCCTCCAAAGCAAAAGAAAGAAACATTCATCTATCACGATTCAAACAATTCCCAGGTACTATTGTCTTTTTTGAGACACCACATAGAATAAAAAAGTGCTTGATCGCTATCGAGAACGTTTATAATAATATACCTGTTTGCATTGCACGTGAATTAACAAAATTAAACCAGGAAATAATCAGAGGAACTGCTGCTACTATTTTAAACAACATAGAAAATAAAACCATGAAAGGTGAAATCACCATTCTTATTGACAATAGTTCTATTGATAAAAACAACATGCATGATTCAACAAGTCAGCTTCAGATTGCTGATATTCAAGCAGAATTTAACAAATTAATTTCACAAGGATTGAGCAAACAGGAAGCTTTAAAATTACTTTCTGAGATAACCGGTGAATCGAAAAAAAATCTTTATGCAAGGATTTTTATAAAGAAAGATTAAGGAACCTTGACAAATACATATGCAGACATTAAAATAGGATATAGAATATGCAAGATAATTTTTATTATTTATTATCATTAGGAAGTGTCATACTCATATTTGTACTTTTATTTCTCGCCCATGCTTTTTATCACACGTTGCTGCAAATTAAAAACACGGCTCGAACAATAGAAAAAGCTATACAGGATAACCAGGAACTCTTTGATAATTTGAAAGAATTAAGTAGCAGGCTCAATGAGCAGGTAGCAGAATTATCACCTGTAATTGAAGAATTAAATGCTACAGCCAAAAAAGTCAAAGAGATGAAACAGGGACTTCTCAATTCAGTATTTATGCTTTCAAGTCTAACACACGGTTATCTGGGTAAATTGCCTGCATTTCTCATGGGCATGAGATGGATAATAAAAAAATTTAGAAAAGGAGGTCGATAATATCATGTCAGAAAAAAATGGTGCTACATTTATTGAAATAAGCCTTGCATTTTTATTGGGCGCTGCAACAGGAGCTGCTCTTGGCTTATTATTTGCCCCGGCAAGCGGAGCAGAAACAAGGAAAAAAATTAAAAATGAATTTGATGAGATATCCAAAGATGTAAAAGAAAAAGCTGAAGAATATAAAGATAAAGCTGCACTAAAATTATCTCAGATGAAAGAAAAAGCACACAGCAGTTATGATCATGCCAAGGAAAAAATAACCAAGGGTTTTAAGGGAGCACAAGGCGCACCGGTAGAACCACAGGAAGAATAAACCTGTTCTATCAGACACTGGTGTTACATTAATCAACTTTTTAACTTACCTGATACAGGTCTGTGCTATCAGATAAGAAAGAGAGCGCCGAAGTGGCGGAACATGGCAGACGCGCTAGATTCAGGGTCTAGTAGGGGCAACTCTGTGGGGGTTCAAATCCCCCCTTCGGCACCAATCATCGAGATGAATATATTTCAGAAATCCTATCATAGTTTTCATTACGCTTTTCTTAAACTCTGTGCCTCTGTGCCTCTGTGCCTCTGTGCCTTAATTATCTTTTTCTTCCTGCTTGCTGCTAATCTCATCAATTCAGCTTCAGAAAAAAGACCCCGGATGCGCGAACTTGGAATAGTGACAGGCATTTTTAAAACAGGAAACTACAACGCTATCACTGATGTAGCTGGCGTAAAAGTGGGTCATTTTACGCTTATTGAAGGTGATGATATACGAACAGGCGTAACAGTAATTATCCCTCATGAAGGAAACATCTTTCAAGAAAAAGTGCCCGCGGCTGTTTACGTGGGAAATGGTTTCGGAAAATTAATCGGCATAACCCAAATAAATGAACTCGGCGCCATTGAAACTCCGATCATTTTAACCAATACACTTTCAGCATGGACTGCTGCTGATGCGCTCGTTGATTATATGCTTTCACTCCCTGATAATAAAGATGTACGCTCAATAAATCCTGTTGTCGGAGAAACCAATGACGGCTACTTGAATAATATCAGGAAGAGAAGCATTAAAAAAGAACATGTCCTGGAAGCGCTTCGCACGGCATCTTCCAATAAACTTGAAGAAGGAAATGTCGGAGCGGGGACAGGAACCGTGTGTTTCGGATTAAAGGGAGGCATCGGAACATCATCAAGAGTACTGCCTGAACAATCAGGGGGCTACACAATCGGGGTTTTGGTGCAAAGCAATTTTGGCGGATTCCTTACCATCAATGACAGGTATCTCTGGAAATCTCTTGAAACCTTTCCCTTTAAAGATTTGATGCAACAAGCAGGTTCCTGCATGATAATTATAGCGACTGATGCACCTTTATCAAGCCGAAATTTACTCCGACTCGCCAAAAGAGCTACCCTTGCACTCAGCAAAACAGGTTCCTTTATGAGCAATGGAAGTGGTGATTATGCCATCGCCTTCTCCACAAATGCTTCAAATCGAATATTGCACACAAACAATTCACTCATTGAGCACCATGATGTATTATCAAATGATGCAATGACACCGCTTTTCGAAGCAGTCATTGAGGCAACTGAAGAAGCAATTTACAATTCCTTGAGCACGGCAACCTCCATGCAGGGATACATGGGACATCAAGTGGAAGCCCTGGATCTTAAACTGCTGAATGCACTTAAAGATGCTTCAAAAAAGAATTAATTCTGCAAAGCTTCCATCAACCTTGAACTTATTTACATAGGCGCCCAGGCAGGATATTGTTCCTGACCTTACGTATCGTAGATCATCTGTGTTTCACCAGTCTCTATATTCATAATCCATAACGACCAATTAGGCGCTTTTTCATCTAAAGTGACACAATAAGCAATATATCGATCGTCAGGAGACCATGTCGGATAATATTCACTTGTGCTGTCATTCATGGTGATTCTTCTTTTATCCGAACCATCTAAATTCATAATCCAGATATCTCCGGATATATTGCTTACCGTTCTTGATACATATACAATTCTGTCTCCTTTATGCGATATGCGCCCCCTGCAACTTTTTCTGTCTCGTGTAAGATACTTCACACTATTTTTGGTTCTATCATATGCTACTATATTCCATCCCTGCCATTTTCGCATAGAAAAAACAATCGTCCCATCAGGCGCTAATGCAGGCATTATCGTCTCTCCATATAATGAATGAACCTTTACCACATCTTTCCGCTCCATATCTAACCAATAAATGCGTGCCTTATCCAGAGTTACTACCATGGCAGTTCCATCGGCAGACCAGCTTGCCTGCCCCTCCCATTTCGTAGTCGCAAGAATTGCTTTAATTTCTGTCCCGTCAGGTTTCATTACAAAAATATCACAATCACTCTCCGCTTTCGGATTAGCTTGAAAAGAAATTAATTCATTATCGGGACTCCACATTGGATATTCATCCTGGTAATTATTATCAGTCAATTTCTTCACTCCATTCCAGTCTAATAAATAGAGTTCATAATCCCCATCTGCATCTGATTGAAACACAATTCGCCCTTGAAAATAATCAGGAATGTCAATCTGTGCGTAAGCTATTTTTTCTGCCGAGGTCAGTGTCTGTTTTTCTGTTTCAGATTTATCGCAACCCATAGCTGCTATCAACATCAAGAAAATAATAATAAACTTCTTCATACTCCCTATTATACCAAACTCCAGCTAAAGATATATAACAAGAATAGAAGCGTTTAAATAATAGACAGGGGATAGTATAGGGACTGGGGACTGGGGAATAGGGACTGGGGAATGGGGAATAGGGACTGGGGACTGGGGAATAGG
>MFGW01000136.1:44123-44933 GCA_001780385.1 Candidatus Fischerbacteria bacterium RBG_13_37_8
GGGACTGGGGACTGGGGAATAGGGACTAGGGAATGGGGAAACATTTTTAAAAATTCCCTGATAATATTATAAAGCAATGAGAAGAGAATGCTTCTTCCTCCTGTCTTATTGCTTTGCAGAGATAGATATATGCAAGAAACATTAGCAGTATTAGCGTTAAATTTAATACCTGATATACGATTTCAATATGCAAAAAAAATTATCGAGTATGGAAATCCTGAAGAACTATTTCTTATGTCGGAGGAAGATTTAATGTTTTTTTTGAGATGCAAACCTGCTCTTGCATGGAAAATTAGACATGGAAACTGGCTTCAGGAGGCAGAACAAGAATATAACAATGCTGATTCATTAAAAATAACTGTCACAACTTTTTTTGACGCCGTTTATCCAAAATCATTAAAAGAAATTGAATATCCCCCACTTGTTCTTTACAGCAAAGGCAATTTTTCATTACTCAATAATCTTGGTATTGCCATAGTTGGTACGAGGTGTCCCACCGCATACGGCATCAATGCAACAGAAAAATTTACTGTCGAGCTATCGGAAAAAGGGTTGACCATAACAAGTGGTTTTGCGCGAGGAATCGATACTCATGCTCACAAAGCCTGCATCAATGCTCAAGGAAATACCATTGCAGTACTGGGATGCGGTATTGATGTTGATTATCCAAAGGAAAACAGCGCTCTTAAAGAAAAAATAATTCAGAATGGCGCCTTAATCACTGAATGCCCCCTGAAATGTAAACCCTATAAAGATAATTTTCCATTGCGCAACAGGATTATCAGCGCCCTAACCTGCGGCACACTTATT
>MFGW01000136.1:45025-45588 GCA_001780385.1 Candidatus Fischerbacteria bacterium RBG_13_37_8
CTCCATTCAAAGTACCGGAACTAATTATTTGATTAAAAATACTCAGGCAAAACTCACGCAATCAATTACCGATATCCTGGAAGAAATACCACATTACTTGAAAAAAATTTCGAAATTGAAATTGCAAACGCCTCTCATTGAAGTTGACTCTATTGAGAGAAAAATTTTACAATGTATTCCGCTTGAAGAAGCAATTTATCTTGATGACCTGAGTATCATTGTAAATCTCAGTCCTGCTGAATTACTACCCTACCTGCTCAAACTGGAATTAAAAGGATTAGTTGCACAAATGAAAGGACAACGCTATTGCAAAAAAATTATTATGTGATATCTTTTATACTTGTTTCAGAGTACTATCAAATTTATTGAAAAAAGGATTTAATACCATGAAAACTTTAGTAATAGTTGAATCTCCCGCTAAGGCAAAGACTATCGGCAAGTACCTTGGCGGTAATTATATCGTAAAAGCTTCCATGGGACATGTAATGGATTTACCAAAAACCAAGCTGGGAGTTGATGAAGAAAATTTTGACGCTACTTTTCATATAATAAAGGAAAAATTA
>MFGW01000136.1:45618-51286 GCA_001780385.1 Candidatus Fischerbacteria bacterium RBG_13_37_8
AAGAATATATCGACGATTTATCTTGCATCAGATCCTGATCGTGAAGGAGAAGCAATTAGCTATCATATTGCACAGGCTCTGGCGGATGATTCCCGGAATATTCAGCGAATACTCCTGCATGAAATAACTGAGAAAGCAGTTAAAGAAGCTATACAACATCCATTAGCCATTGATATTAAAAAAGTAGATGCTCAATATGCCAGGCGCATCCTGGATAGACTTGTTGGATATAAAATAAGTCCCTTACTCTGGGAAAAAGTCAAACGCGGATTAAGCGCCGGCAGAGTGCAATCTGTTGCATTACGATTAATCTGCGACAGAGAAAAAGAAATAAATGCATTTGTATCGCAAGAATACTGGTTGATCGATGCATTGCTCTCTGCTAATAAACCACCTAAATTTTTTGCCCGGCTTACAAAAAAAGGCAAGAATAAAATAGCTATAAATAATGAAGAGCAAGCTCTTTCAATCGAACATGAATTACAGAATCATGATTATATTGTTAAAGATATTACCAGGAAAGAAAAACAACGACATCCTGCACCACCATTCATTACCAGTAAATTACAACAGGAAGGTGTGCGAAGATTAAAATTATCAGTATCAAAAATAATGCAAAACGCACAAAAATTATATGAAGGCATTGATCTTGGTTCCGGTGAAAGAGAAGGGTTGATCACTTACATGAGAACTGACTCGGTCAGAATATCAGAAGGAGCTCTTAAAGAAGCCAGACAATATATTCAAAATAATTATGGAGCTGACTATGTACCAGCTTCTCCTCATGTGTTCAAAAATAAAAAAACAACACAAGATGCTCATGAAGCCATCAGACCAACATCAGTGTTACGAACTCCGGAGACTATGAAACCCTTTCTTTCGAACGAAGAATTCAGGCTCTATGAAATGATATGGCAGCGATTCATCGCTTCTCAAATGAATCCATACCGTTACCTAGAAACAAAAGTTGAGATAAATAACGGGCCCTATCTTTTTGAAGCAAAAGGTCATATCTCTTTATTTGATGGATACTTAAAAATATATCGCGAAGAACAAACAGAAGAACAAAATCAAAAGGAAACTGCCCAGTCTTATGAAGATAGCAAATTGCCACTCATGGAACCAGGAGATGTATTGAAATTCGAAGAATTGCGCAAAGAACAAAAATTTACTCAACCACCGCCCCGTTATACAGAAGCTACTCTCGTCAAGGAACTTGAAGATAAAGAAATTGGCAGACCCAGCACTTATGCAACTATTCTTCAAGTATTGCAGAACAGGAATTACGTCGTTAAAAAAGAAGGTAAATTTCATCCTACCGACCTGGGCATGGTTGTCGTTGACCTTCTTATTAAACATTTTCATGATCTTATCGATGTGAAGTACACCGCAAACATGGAAAATAAACTCGATGAAATTGAAGAAGGAACCCGCAATAAAATAGATATATTGAAAGATTTTTACTCCGGTTTTAAACAACAACTCGAACAAGCTCATAAGCATATGAAAAATATTAAAAATGATGGGCTCCCCTCTCCCCATTCCTGCCCTCAATGTAAACAACCTGCTGTTCAAAAATGGGGCAGATACGGTAGTTACTATGAATGCACTAATCAAACATGCAAATATCGATTCAATAATCCTCACGAAGAAATACAAACGGTGGAAATCCCTGATGTTTCATGTCCGAAATGTAATTCAAAAATGATCCTGAAAAAAGGAAGATTCGGACAATTCCTCGCCTGCGAAAAATATCCGGAATGTAAAACAACAAGAAGCCTTACCCCTCAAAAAGATCTCGGCACCTGCCCTCAATGCAATTCGGCATTAGTCGAACGCCGGAGCAAATACGGGACTTTCATTGCATGCTCTAATTATCCCTCCTGTACCTATATCGCAGGCCAAGAAAAAACTAAGTGCCCCAATGAAGATTGTGACGGTAACGTTGTAAAAAAACGAACTAAAAATGGCAGATTCTTCTTCGGATGCTCTAATTACCCGAAATGCACCTTTACCTCGTGGAAAAAACCTTGAAATACGAGCTAAAAATAATTGAAATATTTCAACTATTTTTAGCTATGCACAGAGACACAAGAGCATAAAGTTTTTAAAAAATTCGTGAAAATACTTTCAGAATATCGTAAAGAAGAAGTTATATGGAATATTGAAAGATGAAAATAAAAAAAGATCAATCAGTTCCAAGAAATATTGAAGAAATTCTAGAATTTATTGTTAAAGATGAATTAACTAATCATTGCCTTTTAGAAAAAATAATTGACTATTATGGTGATAAAGCACGTTCATTGCTTGATAAAATGCTTTCCAGAGAACTCATCACAATCGACGAGAACATTCTTACCTTGACTGATGCCGGCAAAAAAAATGCAACAATAATTATTCGCCGTCACAGGTTGGCAGAATGCTTGCTGAAAGATGTGTTTGAAATAAAAGAGACCATAATGGAATCTTCCGCATGTGAATTTGAACATATTCTTATGCCTGAAGTTGTAGAATCTATTTGCACATTTTTAGGTCATCCCAACAAATGTCCTCATGGTAAATATATTCCGCCTGGCAATTGCTGCAAGCAATTTAAACTTGTCATTCAACCACTTGTCAAACCATTAAAAGAATTGGAAACTGCTGTGGATGCGGCTGTTGTCTTTATTACTTCCGAAGCAAAACATAGTCTCGCCAGGCTTGGTTCCTTGGGCATACTGCCGGGACAAACTATTCGCCTTATTCAAAAATCACCCTCCTTTATTCTTAAACTCGATAATACAATGCTTGCCCTCGATGATTCAATTGCTGCACAAATCTACGTTAAACCACTTCCTGAATAACTCTCCCCCTCCCCAATCCCTATTCCCAACTTCACTTGAATTTTTTTAGCATATTTATTATAATAAGGTGTAAAAATGCTGGCGTAGCTCAGTGGTAGAGCAGCTGATTTGTAATCAGCGGGTCAGGGGTTCAAATCCCTTCGTCAGCTCCATATTATAGAACTGAAAGGGGTATATGATGAAAAAAATTAATGACCATGCTATCATCTTTACGCTTGATAAAGCAGATGCAGCTTTTATTATTTCCCTTTCTGTCGAATATTATGGCATTGCTGCTGAATCTACCATTGCCTGCTACAAGGAAAAATGTAAAGAATTGACTGTCAACGGTACCGGACCTTTTAAATTCAAAAACTGGCAGCCAGGACAAAAAATAGTGCTTGGAGCTAATGAAAATTATTGGGGGAGCAAACCTTATCTCAATGAAGTTATTTTTATTCCTTTCAAAAAAAATCCCGACCTCTCTTTATCCTCAATCTTTACCTTTTCCATTACCTTTCCTATATATGCATTGAATAATACAAACTTTTTTGATAGTATAGTTAACCGTAAAACAACTTACCGGGAATCTTTTATGAAGGCAAAACATTATTTTGTAAGCGGAATTGTGCAAGGTGTTGGCTACCGCTATTTTGTTAATCGCGTGGCACGTAATCTCGGCATCAAAGGCTATGTCAAGAATTTATGGGATGGAAGAGTAGAGGTGTTCGCAGAAGCGGAAGAAACATTATTACATCAGCTGGAAGAAAAATTACAACTTGGTCCTTCAGGTGCAGATGTAGATAATGTCGAAGTTATCGAAGAAAATCTGCACGGTTATCAAGATTTTCAAATAACATTTTAGGAGAATAACATGGATTTATCTCAGTACATAAGAAATATACCTGATTTTCCAATTAAGGGAATACTCTTTCGAGATATCACTACTTTGCTGAAACATAAAGATGCATTTAAAGAAGCAATTGACCAGCTCTTCCTCATTGCATCACGTTACACGGTTGATAAAGTTGCTGCTATTGAATCACGGGGTTATATTTTCGCATCTATTATTGCTTATAAACTCAACGTAGGTTTCATCCCTATTAGAAAACCTGGCAAGCTTCCCGCAGACACTATAAAAAAAAGTTATTCTCTTGAATATGGAGTGAATGAATTAGAAATTCATAAAGATGCTATTGCTCGTGGAGAAAAAGTATTATTAATAGATGATTTATTAGCTACTGGAGGCACAGCAGCAGCATCGGCTGAATTAATAGAGACACTTGGTGGTACGGTGGAAGCTATTCTCTTTATGATTGAACTGGAAGGTCTTGAAGGAAAAAAATTATTGGGAAAATATAATGTGCATTCATTGATCACCTATCGCTGAAGAACATAATTGCGCCTGTAGCTCAGGTGGATAGAGCGTAGGATTCCTAATCCTTGCGCCCGGGTTCGAGTCCCGGCAGGCGCTCTTAATTATTAACTGAATAAATCTGTGAAACGTGTATCTTTTAACATGGCTATTCTTGTCAAAGCAAAATCATATTTGACAGGATCCTCCGGATCATATTGTTTTAGATTCTCCGTTATTTCTTCAGCCATCTTCCACGAAATAGTATTTCTCCTTGTAAAACCAAGTTTTCTGCTTATGCAGTAAATATGTGTATCGACAGGTATTAATAACCAGGAAGGAGATATTTCATTCCACAAACCTAAATCAACACCATCAGATGGCCTGATCATCCATCTTAAAAATAGCAACCATCTTTTGCACGCACTGCCTGTCAAGGGTGTGGAAAATAGTGTCCGTAATTTCCTCCTGTTCTGATAATGAAAATACGCATGCTGGTAAAATTCTTCAGCTATTTCAATTAATGCTTCCTTAATATTTCCCTTCGCCTTAATCAAAGGAACAAAAACATTTTTTAATCTTCCTTTCTTTTCTAATACTCGATGCAAGGAAAACAAAAATGCTGCAATGGTGCCGGCATCAAAAAACCTGTGGTAAATATTTTCACAAATAACTTGCTCGCTTATTCCATTAAATCGTTTTAACGCTTTATATGGAGAAGGTTCCAGCAATTTCATAATACGGCATACGCTTCGCTGTATTTGTTTTACATTACCAAGTGCCATCAATGCAGCAATAAGACCGGCTGTTTCTTTATCCCTGTCATCTGTATACGCATGAATAAACATGACCGGATCTGTCGCAATATAATCCTGCCGGTAATGCTTAAAACAATTCTCAAGAATTTCCTTACGCGCACCTTCAGAAATTATTAATTTGTTATTCATGCTTTTATTTTCTGTATTTAAATATTGCTATAACATCTTTAATAAAATCAAATGCCCTGATTTTTTTTCCTTCTTTCACACTTCTTGGCATATAAGAAATGGGAACTTCATAAATTTGCCCGCCATGCCGAAGTAGTTTCGCAACCATCTCAGGTTCTATATCAAAGCCATTGCTCTTCAAATCAAGCGATGGAATCAGTGATGCTGAAAACATTTTATAGCAGGTATTAATATCGCTCAGCGAGGTACGATATAAAAAATTAATGAGCAGTGTAAGGAACTTATTTGCCGTGTAACGCGCTAAATCTCCTACCTTCCCTTTTCCAAGATAGCGCGATCCAAAAACAACCATTGCCTTGCCAGAATTTATTGGCTCGAGTAATTTGCTATACTCTGCCGGATTTAGTTCCAGGTCAGCGTCCTGTATTATTACTACATCTCCTTTTACCAGGGGAAGTGCTGTTTGAATGCTTGCTCCTTTCCCGCGGTTTGAAGCATGATGAACTATCCTGCAACCATTTAAAACTACTGTTTCAAGAATCTCC
>MFGW01000136.1:51361-55905 GCA_001780385.1 Candidatus Fischerbacteria bacterium RBG_13_37_8
ACCTTCATAATATGCTGTTCTTCATTATAAACAGGGATAATAACTGATAGCAACATAATCTTATATTATACACTATCCATATTTCTTTGCGAGCATTTCGAAGGAATGCGTAACAATTCCTTACGGACTGTGCTTCTAAAATTCCGTTAAGGATTGTTACGTTTACCTCTGGCAACCTCACAATGACAGTAATTAAGGAATTATTACGTTCCGCTGGCGCGGGACTTATAATGACAGCCATTTAATTAAACTGAAACTTACCCTGATCGAACAACCTCAAGCAGACTTCTACTACCTCCGGATCATATAAAATGTTTGCATTATCCGAAATTTCCTTTAAAGTTACAGCTAATCCACGCGATGGACGATACGGCCGATGCGATGACATTGCTTCTACAACATCCGCTACTGCAAGTATCTTCGCTTCCAATAATATATCATTCTTTCTTAATCCGCGAGGATATCCTGACCCATCAAGTCTCTCATGATGCTGCAATACTATTTCTGCAACCGGCCATGGAAATTCAATCGGTCTTAAAATATCAAAACCAACCTCGGGATGAGTTTTTATTAATGCAAATTCAGTCTCAGATAATCTGCTCGGTCGCGTCAGTATTTCCGAGGGTACTGATATTTTACCTATATCATGTATAATAGCAGCAAGATGAAGTCCTAACCTCTGGCTTTCGGAAAGAGCCATCTCTTTCGACAATGCAAACACTAAATCCGCTACCCTTTGCTGATGCCCGGAAGTGTATGGATCACGGGTCTCTACAATTCTCGCAATTGCATAGATGGTGCTTTCCATCAATTTCTGCAGTTTCAAAACGTTTTCCAATAATTGCTCTTCTACAAGTTTACGCTCCGTTATATCCATCATCATCCCTGATAATATATCACCCTCTACAGTGGCACTCACCAGCACACTCTTGTTCTTCCCAAAACTGGTCACCAACTCCAATTCATAATCCCTTACCATCCCCGCACTCTTTATATTCTCTAAAAATGCTTTCCTCTGCAATGGCTCCTTATAATGCGTAATGACATTATTCTTTAACATATCCGCTGCATCCCTGAATTCAAATATCTTCGCCATCGCATCATTGGCATATAAATACTCACCATTAAAGTTCGTTTTATACACACCAATGAGCGCATTATCAACCAAGGTACGGTAATTTCGCTCCGATTCTCGTATTGCCTCCTGCATACTTTTTTGCTCGGTTATATCCCTTATTATTGCTATAAAAGCCCTCGGCTTTCCATGATTGTCTTTAATAACAGAGGCTGACAGTTCCCCTATAAATGATGCCCCGTTCCGTTTAATGAGAGTATATTCAATTCTTAAGGTTTTTCCATCTTCTCGTGCTTTCTTTAAATTTTCCATAACTTTAGGATAATCACCAGGATCAAAAAATCCGAGTGCGTTTTTACCTAACACTTCTTCCTGGCTGCTGTATCCAAATAATTCAAGAGCTTTATCAGATACATAAAGCAGGTTTGCTTCCAGGTCGATCATTGCTACGGCATCTGGCGATGCTGCAACAAGCGATTTGTATAATTCCCTGGATTCACGAAGCGCCTCCTCTGCATGCTTGCGCTCCGTTATATCAGTAACTATCCCAAGAATCGCTTTTCCTCCATTATAATCTATAAGCTTTGTGGAAATAGTAGCCGTCATCCTGCTTCCATCTTTTTTCACAAGATCATATTCATACTTTTCAATTTCCGCTCCTTGCTGATGTTTTGCATACGCTGCAAGCACCTTGTCCTGATCCTCACTCGCTATGAGAGTTAAAAAATTAAAATCAGGTGCATAAAATTCATCTCTCGTATACCCCATCTGCTCCTCACAACTCCTGTTGGCATAAACAACTTTCCCGCCTTTATTAATAAATATCATATTCGGAGATTGCTCCGCCAACATGCGGAATTTCTCCTCCGATTCCTTTATCATTCTGTCAATACGCTCATTATCCGTCACATCTCTGAAAATACTTAATATTGTTGGCTTACTGTTATAAAGAAAACATTCTGATGAGGATATCTCAATCAGTAATTTTTCCCCATCCCTGGTCAAACCCTTAAATACATAACGGTTTAGTACCGATTCTCCAGCAAATCTCCTCTGTGCCCTGCTGCTTATTAACTCGACGTCTTCCAGAGCTACTACCTTAAACATACTTTCACCAATTAATTCATCTTCCTGATAACCAAAAATCTTACAATACGCTTCATTAACATAGATAATCCTCCCTTCCTGTGCCATGGCTATACCATCTATTGAATTCCGCGCAATAATTTGGCTTAACTCTACTGATTTAGATGATCTCTTCTTCGTTCCCTTTGCGGATTTCGCTGAAGATTTCGTTCCTTTTTTAACTACCATACTGCTCAGTACCTTCAAAAAACATATTAAAATCTTTTTTGCATACTTTTATGCACTTTTCTTATATGGTATAACAATCATCCACTCCTCCTTGCCCAGCGCACTCTTTTAATGTTGCATTTAGCATGCAATTCTCATTACATTATACATTATGTATCGTAAAAGTCAAATCTCCCCATAACAAATATTCAGTTCCCTGCAAATAAGTAAAAAGAGGTTCAGGTTAAGGTTGAGACTAACTTTATTGCTACCAGCTTCTCAACCTTTACCTGAACCTTTCTTTATTGCCGGTTTATCCACTCTGCTATATCATCAATTACTACTTTCGCAACATTTCCTGCCTTTCTGTATTCCTCCGGCTTGCTCTTCCCTTGCCCTTCTATAAAAAGATGATTTAAATTCGCATACACTTTTATCTCTGAATGTTCCTGCCCAGCTAATGCACGCCTCCAATTACGTAAATCTGCCATGCTCACCTGGTAATCCCTCTTGCCCTGCAATACTAATACCGGCCTGTCTATTTTTTTAATTAGTACCGTAGGATTATAATCGCGCATGTCAAGCCAATATTTAACCGGAACTCCTAATAACATCATCCCGGGACTTGCATTGCTCGCAAGATCCTTATCCTTGATCTGTAAAATCTGTGCTTCTATCAAATCCAACTGCTTCTTCTCTTCCTCCGTCTCTATCCCATCAAGCGAATTTATATATTTTACCTGCTCAAGCAATACATCCTCCAATGGTCTGCTGGACCCTGCCATTATTATAAATCCCTTTATCTCGGACTCCCTGCTCCCTATTTTAGGAATCATCATCCCACCTAAACTATGTCCTAATACAAATACATTTTTCCGGTCTATCCCACTGCTCCCTAATAACAATTGAACCGCTTTCACCGCATCATCTACAGTCTCCTCATCAATGGTTATATCATAATTGCGCGTTACATATTTGGATAAATGATACCTGGTCCTTTTTTCATACCTGAGTACTGCTATCCCCCTCGAAGATAATCCCCACGCAATATCACGAAATGGTTTATTCGGACCTATCGTTTCATCACGATCCTGCGGTCCGGAACCATGCACAAGTACTACCGCGCTTGCCTGATTTCCCCCCACAGGTATTGTTAACGTTCCCGGCACCGACCATTCATCATTACCTACCATTACCTCCTCTTCCCTAAATGAATTCTCCCTTATATACGATGGCACCTGGTATTTATTTGACATATCCACCGTCACAAACCATAATCCAGATACTTCCTTCCTGCCATTATACACTACCTTTATGTCAAGCACGCTCCGCTCAAATTCACATGTCACAAATACTACATCATATTCCTGCAATTTCTCAACACGTACTTCGGTTTGCTTCTTGAAAGGTCCATAGGTCGCTATTACTGTCTTCCATACCTGCCGTATTTTATCTTCGGGCATTGCTTGCTTCATCGTTTCATCAAATTTCGCCACAGCTGTCTTATAATCACCCACTGATAATAAATGAACAAATTTTACTCCTTGATCAGTAATACCCTCTTGCTTAACTTGCTTTTTCCCAGGTTGAGCCGCTCCCTGCCTCGGCTCTTCACTTTTCTTCGAACAACCTGTCAAACTTATTCCCATGGCTATCAACAGGCACAGAAGCACAAAAGCACAAAGCTTTTGAAAAACCTGAAAACAATTTTTCAAAATATAAAAATATAAAAACCATAATAGATTTTTCTTTATTATTTCTTCGAAATAGCTTCTCCGAATTTTCCAAAACTTTGTACCTCTGTGCCTTTGTGCCTGGCAAAATATTATAAATATTTTTGCTCGTGCCACTGTGTCTTTCTTTATGATAATCGCTCCAGTAATTTTATGAGATACTCCCAAAATTTAGCAACAGTCGATATTTTTACACGCTCTCCTGGTGAATGCGGATTTTCTATCTTAGGCCCTATTGATATCATATCCATCTTGTCAAATTTTTCTCCTATTATCCCGCACTCCAGGCCAGCATGTATTGCTTTTACCACGGGAACCGCTCCATAGAATTCCTCATACATCATTTTTGCAGCCTTTAATAACTGCGAATCTGAATTGGGCTGCCACCCCGGATAACTCCCTCCAAATTCTACCTTCGTATTTGCAAGTAATGCTATAGCTTT
>MFGW01000136.1:55921-62013 GCA_001780385.1 Candidatus Fischerbacteria bacterium RBG_13_37_8
GCTCTTAATGCCGTCGCCACCGAACTCCTGCTATTTATTCCTATCGTTAATACTCCAGCATGAATGGATACTATCGCAAGATTCGTCGATGTCTCTACTAAACCCTTTAGCTCCGCACTCATTCCCAACACACCATGCGGCAAACTATATAATAAATGCATGATTCTTTTGCTGAGACTGGCACTGATAACTTTCATTTCAGTCTTTGATATGAATTCTACACTCAGTTTCGCTTCCTTATCTTTTTTTGCATACTCAATTTTTATCGCCTCTTCTACTTCATTAATAATTCTCTTAACCAGGTCTCTTTCATTTTTTTGAATTGCAATAATAGCTTGGGCTTCCCGTGGAATAGCATTTCTCTTGTTTCCCCCATGTATATCGGCAAGAAAGAACTTGCATCGATCCATTATTTTACTCAAACAACGTGCCAATAGTTTAATGGCATTCGCACGCTCTTCATGTATATCTACGCCAGAATGCCCTCCACGTAAATCAGATACCGAAATCTTACAAAACAAAAAATCCTTCGGTACTGTCTCATATCGTAACCTTATCCTGAGAGTTGTATCAGCTCCCCCAGCACACCCTATGCAGATCGAATCATCTTCTTCACTGTCTAAATTAATTAATCTTTTACTCTTTAAAAAACCTTTCTTTAAATTATTCGCGCCTGACAATCCAGATTCTTCATCCACCGTAAAAAGAAACTCAAGAGGTCCGTGAGATATCTTTTTCTCTTCAATTAAAGCAAGCGCTACAGCTACTCCTATGCCATTATCTGCACCTAATGTAGTCCCCTGTGCCATCAGGTAATCTCCTGATATCTTTAACCTCAAAGGATCCTTCGTGAAATCATGTTCCACAGAACTGTCCTTCTCACATACCATGTCAAGATGACTCTGCAACACAACACTGCCAATCTTTTCCTTCCCCGACACCCCCTTTTTCCTTACTATTATATTCCCAGCTTCATCCCTCTGCCACTCCATTTTATTCCTCTGCGCAACTCCAATTATAAAATCTCCAAGCGCTTTCTCATCCCCTGAACCATGTGGAATTTGCCGAATTTTATCAAAATAACTCCATACCTGTACCGGCTTTCTATTCTTAATATCATCTCTCATAAATTTGGCTATTCCTTTGCTCCATGTTCTTCCAATACCTTGATTACATTCACAAAATCAGCTTTCTTCGCATACCCTAATGCAGTATATCCATCAGCATCTTTAGCATTTATATCAGAACCAGCCTTGATAAATAATTCTACCATGGGCACCGAATTCGCAGCCGCTGCATAAATCAACGGAGTCCTCCCCTTTTCATTGCTCACACTTATATCAGCCCCCGCTTTTAATAACTCCTCTGCCATTTTATCCCTGTTATATTTCATCCCTTCCTTCGCCGCTATTAATAACGCTGTCCAACCATCATTGTCAACTTCATTTACCTTCGCACCATGCTTTATCAGCAACTGTAAATTATCCAATTTCCCGTCTATTACAGCTCCCATTACCGGCGTCCTGCCCCTGTTGTCTTTTACATTTACCTCTGCTCCTGCATCTATTAGCTCCTTCAACACCTCATCAGAACGTTTCCATGCCGCATACAATAAAGGTGTCGCTCCAGTATAATCCTTTAATTCAATATTAGCTCCAGCTTTTAATAATGCACGCGTTATCTCAGGTTTGCTGGATTCTGCTAGTGCTGCTCTCCCATCCATGTTGCGTATATCAATCTCTGCCTTCTTCTCAATAATCATGTTTACTATTTCAAGATTCCCATTTCGCGCAGCACATACTATCGGCGTAAATCCCCTCGCATCTCCTGCCTTGCTTAAATCAACTCCCGTATTCAGTAAATCGCGAAATAAGGATACACGCCCATTGCATGCCGCCGACAATATAGCACTTTGCTGACTATTCCCTCCTTTTCCCTGTGCACTTGCACCCGCTCCTATCAATATCTTCACTATATCAAGCACATTATTATCCACCGCCCATCCTAATGCCGTGTACCCTAACATATCCTTGGCATTTACATCTGCACCTGCATCCACCAGTACCTTCACAATCTCTTTGTTACCCATTCTTACCGCTAAAATCAAATACGTTACTCCCTGCTCATCCGCTACATTCATCTCGACTCCTTCCGCTGCTAATTTCTTGAGATCCGCTACACTGCCCCTCTTTATCGCATCTATTACTTCAACAGACCTGTCACCCTGCGCATATATGCCGCTAAATCCTATCACTACCAAAAATGCAATAAAAATAACCACTATACTTAATTTTTCGCTATTCATTATCATTAATCCTCCTGTCAAATACTTACATGCTCTATTATAATTATTTCTCCCCTCCCGGTCAACCCTTTTCCGGTACCTGGCACCAACTACTTGCCTCATGACCCGGTTGTCTGTATAATCTCAACTGCATATAAAAAAAGCACTGTTATGATATCTGAAATAAAATATACCCATTCTCAATTATTCTCCTTTATCTTACTGTTCATTATTACTATGCTTGCGTTTGCCCTTAGATACGCCGGCATTACATGGGGACTTCCTTATTCCTATCACCCCGATGAACACTACATGATCAATTTCACTACCAATTTCATGAATGGTAATTGGAATCCCGTGTCCTTTAATCCGCGACCTTTTATTTATGGACCAGTCTTGATGAACATCGTCGCTCTTTTAGCAAAATTACTTGCCTGGCTTAATTCCTTTCTTCATATTCAACTCTCACAACAGTACAATATTCTCTTTTTCGGCAGATTCATCGTTGCACTGCTTGGCGCTCTTACTGTTATTCCTGTCTATAAACTCACTCTTCTCCTTGCTAATAAATTTTGTGCCTTGCTTGCCTCTCTATTTTTTTCCTTTTGCTACCTGCATATCATCCATAGTCACTATTTTACTGTCGATGTACCCGTTACTTTTTTTATCACCGTTACCCTTTATTATTGCCAAAAATTGATCACCCAACCTTCCAGGTTCCACTATATTTTAATTGCACTTTTTGCCAGTTTGAGCTTCTCTACTAAATTTACCAGCGCCTTCCTGCTATTCCCTATTCTCCTCGCTCACATTATCTCCTCCTCTTCAAAAAATTTGCCCTCTATTTTATTCCATAAAAATCTTTGGCTCCTCTCTCTTATCTTTACCCTTGCAACTATCCTCCTGCTTAACTATATCTTCTTTCCTCTCGATAATTTTCACGCTTTCATAGAACAACTCAAAGTGAACGCCCTCGTCGAAAGAATTCTCGATACTGATTGCATTCAACCTAATAAATGTTTTTTCTATGCTTCCAGTATTTTTGACTCCTTTAGACCATTTATCGCTATCACCCTTTTATTAGGAATCATTCTCATGCCTTTGCGATATAAAAAATTTTCACTGCCCATCCTTTCTTTTGCTCTGCTTTTCTTTCTCGTGCATTGCTTCATGCAAAATTTCTCCGATAGATATATCCTACCCCTGTTCCCTTCCCTGGCAATTATCATTGCTCTTACCATTCATGAATTATTCATTTATTGTAAACGTATCAAAATTCTCTATCTGTTTGCTGTTCTTACACTAGTTATTCAACTTGCTGTTTCACTATTTTCAGTCGTTCGCCTGGACTATCTCCTTCTACTTCCTGAAACACATGATTCAGCCGTCAATTGGATAAATAAATACACTCCCCAGTCTGCTTCAATTATGTGCGAAGGTCAATTTCCACGCCTGCAAGGAAAAAACATTACAAAACTGCTCGATTTCTTCACAAGAAAAAAGACCTTCTCAAAAAAGAAAGGCGTGGATTTCTTTATCACAAGCAGTATGTCAAACGATGCTTTTCAAAAATTAATGAAATGTGAAAACCGTAAACTCTTTTATGAAGATCTTGCAAAAAAACATTACTTAATAAAAACATTTTGGTTTGAAAATATTGGTTTCTTCCAGCAGGAAATTAAAATCTTCCGGAATAAAAAATCAATAATACCTCCATTTTTTTCACTCACTATTCAACCCTATCATAATAATTTCAATGCACCAGTACTATTTCTTGACAAAACATATGCACCTCTTCCTCTCGGCGGATTTATTGTAAATAAAAAAAATCATACTGTTTTTATGAACTCCACACAACAAATGGATTTCATTACTCTTTACATTTCTAATCTAGAAAATCACCCGTTAAATATAAGCATTACCTCCGGCTGGAACAAACAAATAATATCTCTTTCACCTTTGGAGAAAAAAATTATTAAATTCAGTCCTCAGCTTCATTTCCCCTATTTGAAATATTTTTATAAAATTACCATAAAACGCTATAACAAGAATGATCGCCTGTATGTAAAATTAATTACTGATCCATTTAATGAAGGGCTCATGCTCTGCCATTTGAATAATCATAAAGAAGCTCTTAATAAAATCATGGAATCTCTTTCAATTGAAAAAAACAATCCACTTCTGCATTATTTTCATGCTCTCCTCTTATATAAAAATTCCCGTTTCAAGGAAGCAGCGAATGCCCTGCACAGACTTCCTGATAACTGGCTTCAACTGTACAATTCGACCTACTTTATCCACACCTCTCCTGCCGATCTTCCTTTATCATATCAATTGCATTCACTCCCTCCCGGTTACTATACCATTTCTTTTGATCTTGATTCAGAAGAATTCTTGTTGAGAAATGAAAAAGAAGAAGCTACGCTTGCCATTTCAATTGCATCAAAGCAATCCTATCTCCAGGAAAAAACAGTTCTTCGTAAAGGCATATCAAATCTCGCCTATTCTTTCTCCATTCCCCACATAGACGATATTATTATTAAGCTTGAGACTACTCCCCAGCAACCCGTTCATTTGAACACTATACATCTGGAAATAAATAAGGAAAAACTGCTCTCAGATATTGCTTCAAGAACTCTCTCTTTCCAATGCTGGCAATAACATTCTGCCTTCCCCATTCCCTACCCCGAATAAGTCGGAACCCAAAAAGAATAAAGCCAAAAATATTTGGCTCTTCTTTTTTTCTTCGTGTCCTTCGTGTTCTTCATGGTTATTTTTTTTCTTGCCAAAAATGCAAGAATTTCACGACCAGGGGACTATTTTCCAAGCAAGGGCGAACACAACGTTCGCCCTTGCTTTGTGTCTGCCAAAAATTTCAAATATTTTTGGCTTGTGCTACACTATTTTAAAATGAATGGTAAGGAGGAAGTAAGCTTTCACTGGCCGCCCATTGACTTTGCCAGGTTCAAAACGCCATTTATCAAGTGCTTTCATTGCAGCTTTATCAAGTATTGGATGTAATGATTTTACAATTCTTACAGATTCAACCGTTCCTTTCGTATTAATAATTGCTTCAAGAACTACTTCACCTTGAATACGTGGTAAAAGTGCAACAGTAGGATATTCTGGTTGTACGCGGTAAATAATTTTTGGCTGCACTCCTTTTGCTGGAATCCATTGTGGACCATCATTAGGCTTAGGAGGTTGTGGAAGGCTATTGCCTTTATTCGGTGGTGCATCAGGCAAATAAGGACCATCTCCTCCAACATTAAGATATCCTATTATCGGTTCAACATCTATAGGAGGAGAATCCTGGTCTGTTGTAGTATCCAGCGTATAATTTGGAATGTGATCGGGCGGCACATTAACTATTTGATGCTCTGTTGTTTTCTTGATTGGGCTATCGGGACCTTCTTGCTGGTTTGTGCCTGATGTATAAAAAACATTGTCTATACGAATCTCTGAAATTGCCGGTGGCTCATCGATATACTGTATTGACCAGACAGATGACACAAGTAGCACTGCTAATAAAAGTGCATGAACAGTAATTACTATCGGTAAAAGTGTATAACGGCTTCTGTCGAATCCGGCAGTTCTGCTTTCGATAAAATTTCCCGTCATGTTTAATTTTGATATTTTTGTTATTGTTTCATTCATCTTTAACCTCCTTGTCTATATATATTGACAATTTGGGTAAGAGAAAGTTCCCCTTGTAGGGACTGGGGAATAGGGACTGGGGACTGGGGACTGGGGAATAGGGATTGGGGACTGGGGATTGGGGAATTGGGGACTGGGGAATAGGGACTGG
>MFGW01000137.1:0-5918 GCA_001780385.1 Candidatus Fischerbacteria bacterium RBG_13_37_8
GCTTCATCACCGGATTTAGTGCTGAAAGCATTGGCAGCGCTCGAAAAATCGCGCCATGATGAACCGGATAACGCCGCTATGTATAGAATACTCACGTTTCTCTGTCGCAGCAGCATCACCGTGCGCCAGGGCAGAAGCAGTATATCCGTTCCGGCGCCGGTTGATTTCTCGGACCTCTCCACGGAATACATCGGCATTCTTTATGAAGGACTGCTCGATTTCGAGCTGCGACGTGCACCGCAATCCGGCCCTATCGTTTTCCTTGCTATCGGAGATCAACCCGCACTTCCCTTCTCACGCCTGGAAACCATGGATGATGCACAACTGAAGAAACTATTCGAGAAATTCAAGCAAAGCACACAAAAGCTCGCACTGAGTGAAGAAGCGGATGAAACAGAACCGCTGGATGAAGCTGAGACCGAAGAAGAAGCAGTTCTCGAAGAAACACAAGAACCGGAATCTCTGCCCATGGTTGCAGAAGAACCGGCACCATACGGCTCCACGCACTGGGATAATGAGGTTTATGCATGGGCAAAAGGCGCTGTTCTTGCCGCAAAGCTCATCAAGCCTCCGCGCAAAAAAATGGATTTCCGCGCACAACAGGAATACGACCAGTTGCTGGAAACCACCGCAAAGAAATTAATCTTTAAAACTGTCCATCCGGGAGGCTGGTATCTCGTGCGCTGGGGTGGCACGCGCAAAGGCGCCGGCACCTTCTACACACGCCCACAACTCGCCGGACCAACCACACGCCGCACGCTGGAACCTCTTGTTTACGAAGAGGCAGACGATAAGAACGTGCGCCATTTGCGCAAGCCGGAAGAAATACTGTCGCTGAAAGTATGTGATCCGGCAATGGGCTCCGGTTCATTCCTCATCTCCGCATTACGATTTCTCACCAATGCGCTCTACAAGAGCCTCCACGAACATGGACGACTTGAAAGCAATGCAGAACGCACCATCTGCCGACTTGCAGACGGTCAACCTTCAACCGGAATTCCAGACGAAACGTTACCTGTGCCGAAAGAACATGAAGAATTTGAAGAACGGCTCAAAGCACGCTTGAAACGCTACATAGTCGAACGCTGCATTTCTGGAGTTGATCTCGACCCGCTTGCCGTCGAGCTTGCACGCATGGCATTATGGATCGAAACCATGGATCGCAATCTTCCGTTCAGTTTCCTCGACCATAAACTCAAATGCGGCAATTCGCTTGTCGGATGCTGGTTCGACCGCTTCACCGATTACCCTATCATGGCATGGGAACGCGAAGGCGGCGATGCCAAACATGAGCATTTCGTACACCATTATCATGACGTCATCCTGACCAGCAAGAAAGCCGGACAAGTTCAGCGGCGCGGTGATAAATGGACCCATGCAATCAAAGAAGCAAAGAAAGATATGATCAAGCTATTGCGCGACTCCATAGAAGCACAACACGAAAATATGTTCGAATTCATCAAGCAAAATTACACGACCATGGATCTGCATCATGATATCTGCGAAGCTTTTGAAAAGCTCCATTCATTACCCGTCTATGATGAAGAGCAGCGCGCAGCATATTATCGCGATACTATTCTCAACAATCCGGATTTCAATACATTGAAATTTGCATTTGATACATGGTGCGCGATCTGGTTCTGGCCCGGTGAGCATATTGAACAAACGCCTACGCCAGCTAATTTCCTTTCACTTCCGGAAAACTCCCGAGCAATCGTTTCCGAGCTTGAGTATAATTAAAGACTAATTTCTTATTTGTTACTTTCAGATTTAGGTGCTTCATTATCTTCTGCTTTTTCAATTATTATTATTTTTGCTTTTTCTTCTTCTAAAGTATTGCTAAAGTACTTTATTTGTATATGCTCTCCTTCTTTTATGTCCTTCAATTTATTCCAATTATCAAGCTCTATATTGTCTTTAACATCAGGCAAAGATACAACGCATGAATCTTTATTATTCTCTTTTAGAGTAATACTATTTTTACTCTCATCAAATGATTTGAAGGTTCCTATGCAGGAAGTAAGTCCCATTCCTGGTTTTTCGCAACGTTGAGGAGTGTCTTCAATTGAACCATTATCAATTGGGATTATATTTTCATCGCAATCCATAAATTCTGTCTCATTTATTTTCCAGCCGAGATATATAGCATTTCCTTTGATTAAAAGCTTTTCTTTTTCTTTAGTCTTTGTTATACCTAATCTGGATATACTGAAAAATAAAACAAGCAGAAAAATAAGGTATAGATTAAAATTTGTATTTTTTCCCATTATAACCTCCTAAAAATGTTTTATGCCTGGATTAGGTCGAATCATAAAAGATATAACATCACTTTTTTTTATTTCATAAACAAACATAAGAGGCATAGCTCCTTCTTCTCCCGCTACCTGCCAAAGTACATAATAACTATTTTTTGTTTGGGCTATTAAAATTAAATATCCTTTTTCATTCATTTTAATAAAATTTTCGGGATAAGGATTTAAGATGTCCTTTTTTAAATTAAAAATAGCAATGTCAGCATGGCCATTTCTAACATCTTCAGCTTTTATAAATGCAATATTCTCTGCCAATATTCCACAAACAACAAAAGCAATGAATCCAACAAAAATCAAAGAGATTCCCTTTGAATAAATCGAATATTTTCGAAGTATGACTAAAAAAATAAAAGAAATGACTAGTAAAATAATAGATATGATAATTGCAATACTATCTATAATATTATTTTTATACATATAAATTCCTTTTAATATCGCCCATGAATATACAAAAAATGAATAAAATGATATTTCCAGAGAATCTAAATCAATGCCAAAATAATAATAGTAATAATAAAGATATAGCCATCCAGAAAAATAAGAATACACAGCAGGTATAATAATTATAGCATTTATTTTCTCAAATAGAGAAAAAGTTTTTTTATTTCTTTCTAATTCTAATTTTTCAGTTTTTTTCTCATTCTCAATTAATTCGATTTTATTTTGTAGTTCTTCCATTTGCATTTGTGCTTCTGTAAATTTTGTCTGAAGCTCTTGTGCATTAAGGATTTTATCTTTATTTGATTCAAGTGATTCATTATTGTTACAATTCATTGGATTTCTCCTCAGCATATTTTTTCAAATTTTTAATTTTCTCAACTATAAATTTGCTTTCGAACCGTAGGGTATTTACCCTGCGGGCGACCAAGGGATTTTGTCCCTTTGGAATCCCTGAAGAAGATATCCCTGCGCCAGCAGCGCAGGGTACAGCAAAATAACAAACAAGTTTGTTTAATAGATGTTTATAGAAAAAAACATTCAAATATTATGCCAATATCATTTTTTTTGTTAAAAAAGCTGTCCAATTACTCGGCCGTTGAATTCTGTTTCTTGAAAGCAACACATAGTCTTATTTTTAGGTAGCATTTATTTTTTTAAAAGCCAAGCTAAAAAAAATAATCTAAGAAATTTTATGCAGCTTAAGCCACAAAAGTACACAATCTAATAGGATGCAAAGTAAACATATTATAAATTTTAGAATTTACATGAAGAAACTTGATGCTGGTTTTTCATTTGGTTTGAATAACTATGATGCTGTTAATCATATTTTATCCTTTGATATATTATCTTTTCTTGTTAGTATAATATAAAATTATGTGCTGCAATAATTTGTTTCATTAATAATAAAGAAGCTCATTGATGTGCTTATATTTTTGATTCTTTGAATTAAAATGCTAAAAGGGGAAATAAAATATGAATAAGGCTTTTAATGAAGCTGATACAAAGAGCTAAGCTTATTTATCTAGCGCTTATTCATTATTGCGTATGGATAGAGGAATTAATACATAGAGATGAAACTGCTTGAGGAGTCGATATAATAGAAGGTATGCCCAGACGAAGAGAGTGTCTAAGAATTGATTATGCTTTACAAATTAGGATTAATATAGATACTCAACCTTTCGCCATTGCATTGATTGAAGCAAAGCAAATTAATGAATCGCCAGCTATAGGTCTGGAACAAGCAAAAAAAAAATAATCGCTTGAAAAATGTTGCTTTCGTTTTTTCATCCATTGGACATCTATTTATAGAATATGATAAATTCATCGATTAACCTCTCAATCTTGTTTATTTAATGAATTTATCCCACCTGAAGAGTTGTGTGAACATTATGAAAAAGATTATGGATTTTCGCAGGCAAGTGATGAAGCTAAGGCGCTATTAATTCCTTATCCTATAGGTGAGGCGACGAAGCGCTATTGTCTGGATGCTGCTATTCGTGCAAGCTTGGAGAAAATATATCAAGGCAAGAAGCGAATTCTATTATATTCGGCAAAGGCCTCTGACAAAACCATTATTGCAGTGCATCTTTTGAATAAGAATGCAGATGCAGGACAGATATGTCGTGCGCTCTTTTTTTTTGTGTTAGGGATGAATTACGAGCGCAGGGACTTGGCGCTTTCCAGAAGGTTTTTGGTGCTGATGTAGCAGAAGTAACTTCCGCAAATCCTCGGATAAATGCCAGGATTTTAGTTGCTATCTACAAAATCCTTAATGATGCAGAAGAGCAAGAAGATGCAATATATTTTCTTGAAAACTATTCTGAAAATTATTTTTCTCATATTATTATTGATGAGAGTTATAGAAATAAAGGGATTTCTTTGCTCAAGCTTTTAAACGAACATTCAATAAGACAAGAAGTATATTCCTCATCTAATAAAAAATTATTTTTGCAAAGCCGACACTCAAAAAATGCAGGAAGAATATCGGTATACAGTTCATCAAAAAATACTTTTGGCGGCTCATGATCACGGATTTCTGTTTCACGCTCAAATTGGAACAAAATCCATTATGTCTTCATCGCTGAGCTTTTTTGGCTGTTGTATAATTTACCATATCATTTATTTTTCAAAAACTTTTTAATCTTCCTAACAACATTATCCGGTTTACGTTCAACCTCACATTCCCAAAGCCTAAGAACATGCCAACCCATTTTGCGCAATTCTTTCATGTGTTTTGAGTCACGGTTTTTATTTTTTAGTAGCTTAGCCTTCCAATAAACAGTCCTCGTCTTGGGGATGGTACCGTCTCTACATTTTGAATGCGAATGCCAAAAGCATCCATGAACAAAAATAACAGCATTATATTTTCTTAATACAATATCGGGTTTGCCAGGTAGTTCTTTTACGTGAAGGCGGAAGCGATATCTCATAGCAAAAAGAATCTTGCGAACGCGATGTTCAATTCCAGTATTCTTGCTGAGAATACGTGACATCACTTGGCTGCGTTTTTCTTTCGACCAAATATCCATGCTATTAAAAATTATGATTCCTGTTTAACAAAGCCCTTTGTAATTTTGCCATACAATGTTAAAGAGTTCTTAGTTCATGCTATAATATTGTTGTACAGGGATTCAGCAATAATCCGAATGGAATGCTTCTCATTTTAAGTAATTTTAGGCTATGTAAATTCGCAACATTCTATATGTTCAGTTATCTTTTTTCTTCTATTATTAAAATATATCATGTTATTGTGTTTTTAATAAACAGCTTTAAGATGATTTTCCCGGGAAAGATTTTTGCCCTTAACGTCTTTTTCCTTCTTTTTGCACTTCATGCATAAAGGGACCACATTTCCGGGATAATGCAAATCATATTCTTAACTGTTAAACTTAATCAAATATTCAATTTGCAGCTTATTAGTATCCTTAAAACAATTGCAAAATTGTCCTGAGAAGATATCACTTCTAATCTTATGCCAAATGGTCTTGCCAGAACTCGAACCAATATTAAATGTTTTTCCTCAAGACAGGGCTCCAACTTTCCTAAGAAAAGCCCGCACGGCGGTATTAGCTGCATCATATGATATATTATGAATTGCTACCCTAAATCACATTTCCTTTTTTAAAAAAGGCATAAAGACTTTTTGCAACTTCACGGGCTAATGGT
>MFGW01000137.1:6009-11365 GCA_001780385.1 Candidatus Fischerbacteria bacterium RBG_13_37_8
TAGCTTCGCGAACGCTAAGACGCCGTTTTTCCCATGGGTGTAAATGTACCTCATTATGCCCATAGCAAGCTGTTGGGCTAAAACGGTAACGGTGCAACCTCTTAAAAGACTTCCGTCTCGTATCCCCCTCTTTTATCATAGAAAATTTATCAGAGTAAGTTTTAAACATATCATTTCCATTTTGAATCTGAGAAGGACAGTTTCCTGAATTAAAAATGGAATAAACAGTAAGTTCTTGCGGAACGCCATCGGGTAAAACCAGAGTCGAAGAAGTTCCTTTAGTACTTGGCCAAGAAAATCTGGCTTTTGCATTTTTATATTTGGGATTAACCGGCCAAGGAAACCAGTTCCGCTCCGACACATCAACAGACCTGCCCAAAACCTTCTTAACATACTTCTGTTTTATGCCAATCATAATTAAACGCTCCCGGTCTTGAGGAACTCCTAAATCAAGAGCATTCAAAATTTTTAAATCCAAACAATAACCGCAGCGCTCGAGACTTTTTTCAAGCCTTGCGAGAAACTCACGGTGAATTTTTGTCTTGTACAATCCAGGAACGTTTTCAAAAACAAAAAAGGAAGGTTTTATCTTGCAAATTCTGTGAACATACGTCTTTGAAAACCGGCCATTGATTCCCTTACCGCCTCTGTTTTTGCCTCCTTTACTAAAATCAGGACAGGGCGGGCCTCCAATTATACCAAAAAAAACTGGTTTCCCTTGAGGAAAAGCCTCCGCAATTATCTCTGGAGCAAAAATTCTATCGATGTTATGGGTATTACTGATGCTTCTTTCCTGCGTATCCGTATTTTCTGACTGTTTCCATGCTGTCATGCCATGAGCATAAAGAGCTGAAAAATCAGCATTGCACTCATTTGTCCATACTGCCTCAAAACCTTCCTGCTCAAATCCAATATCCAAAAAGCCACCGCCTGTAAAAAAAGAAAGCAAAGGTATGGCACCGCGTTTTTTATTAGACTTAAGCTTTTTCTTTGTCATTCTTTAATAAGTATCCGGTAGTTAATAGTTGTTCGGTATAATAACCTTCCAAAGGTTCCTGTCCTAAATCACAAAATAGTACATCATTAGTATCTTCATTTAAAAACTTATGTCTTTTAGCAGAAAGTCCCCTAATCACATATTTCCTCGCACCGCCATCTATTTCCAACTTGAAAAATCCGTTACCCAACAAAGACTTTCCCTTGACTTCACCAATAACATCACAAGGCCACTTATCAGAGCACTCCCTGGATAGCCAGTATTTCCTGCAAGCAGGCCTATAAGAACAATGCTTGCACGCAGCAGGAGAAGGATTAGCGAAATCCTCAGATTTAATCCCCGCCTTTATCAATTCATTTGTCTCATAAATAGTCTTTCTTGCTTTTTCAAGAAGCGTTGCGCATTCCTCCTTGCTAAATGAAACGCAATATTTTTTTCCGTCAATCCCTATAAGTGATAGCTTAACAGGCCAATAACCCTTAACCTCACGATACAAGCCTGCATAAATCTTCATCTGAACATCATACTCATCCTTAACACTGCCGGACTGAGAATCCAAAACATTTCCCGTTTTATAATCCAAAATTTCGATACCATCATAATGTGTTAAAATTAAATCAATCTTGCCTCCAATCCTACCATCAGCAGATTCAAACCACCGCTCAGTACTGATCTTCCCAGCTGCTTCCGTACCATGCGACTCAAGTATTTTTTCTGCCATCTTAAAACATAAAATCTTTTTTACCTCATAATTGAAAGCATGAATCTCAAGAGGCACTAAATGCTGCTCAACCTTATTCTGAAGCATATCTTCTTGAACCTTTTTACTTGCCTCAGCCCAGAGCTTTTCAAAAGAAGATCTGTCTTTCACAGCTCCTTTTGCAGCAGCTTCCAATACAGCATGAGATATAGTCCCGAGCCTCGCATAAGGATGACACGGCAATAATGAAACCTGGTGATTGAGCGTCCAAATCTCTCTTAAATAACATAGTTGAAACTGGCTGAACCTGCTTGGAGAAATTCTCTTGATAGGATTCAATGGTAAATAAACAAGCTTATCAACCAGATTACTCATATTATCTCTTTCCTGCACCAACCAGGTCTGCGAAGCAGATTAAACGTATTGATATATCTATGAATATTGTTCCCCGAATCAGCCACAGCCTCGGCAAACAAACCAGATGGGCTTCTAGTATCCCACAAAGGGTGTACAACTAGATAATTCCTAGTTCCCACAACAAATCCGGGCAAACTGCCAAAATCAACAGGAGTGTAGTCAAAATAACGGATAAAACTATCTCTTACCTGAGTTGCCATTTCAATCCATCCTTGCATCTCAGGAGCGCTGAAATCATCATCCAGTCCTGCCCGATAATCATAATTGAACATTGCTTTCAAATATGAGACTGCCAAGCGCCAATCGAGCAATCCGTGATAAGTCATGTTCCTGTACACCATAAGACAGTCATAACAAGCATAGCCGCAAGAACGGCTATGCTCGTTGCTATGAATAAGTCCTGAATAAGAGCGGTTATCGGGCGGGAAACACGCCGTATTCAATATTTCACGGAAATTTTGATAAGCCCATCTGACAAATCCTGCACTGTTAGGCAATCTGTCGCTAATAATAATATCTGCAATCCAATGCTGTGCGTTTAGAGGTCTACGGGTTATGCTCGCAACTTCGATTTCTTCAGGTGCAATATCAAGCCTGTCTGCAATAATTCTTTGAAGAAAAAACGCTGCAGAAATAATAGCAGCCCGTACTGCATCTCCTGAACTAAAAGAATCCAAAGTCAGCCCTCTCGGAACAGCAACTGGGCTAATCCTTAAAACATCAGTCGTTTTGCCAGCGGCAAGAGCAATCCGTTGCAAAGCTTCCTGCGGAGGCAAATAATCTTCAGCAATCCATTGATGAGAAAGAAATGGCGGCCGAGATTGAGTTTGATTGCTAACTGGAGGTGGAGGCGTATTAATCACGCTTCCACCAAATAACCTTCCAGAATTATCATTTATGCGCCAAATTCTTCCTTCATCGAAAAGGGCAACCTGGCAATTCGTATTCTCTAAAACTGTAACATCCTGATTACCCGAAGTTTCTGCCAAAGCTGACGGAATACCAAAAAAAACATCTGATTCCTCTCTTGCATCATTGCCCCAGGTTAAATCAGTGCGGAAAGCCAAGGGTGTAGCGATCTGAAACTGAGAAAACAAATCTCTGTTATCATGTGGTTGCCCGCAATGAGAACACTCCTCAACATCCTGCTGGTTATCAGATGTTCTCGTGACCCCGCAAGCCTTGCACCTCTGAAGCCACCGCATATACGGCAAGGGATTATCAGACGCAGTGAACCATCGGTTCCCGAGATTCAACAAAGGCGGCGTAAAACCAATACTGGTATGAATTACCTTGTCTTTTGTCTTCTGAGCTCCCGGCGCAAATTCAGAAACAGCAATTTCCAAGTCTCGGTCAATCGTGCATGCTTTATCACGGGCAAGCTTGTGATATAGCGACCTAGTTCTCGAAGGCATGCCGAACATTGGAAGCACCGCTCCCTCTGCAAGCCTCTCTGAAAGCCCGTTCCCAGCTATCTCAGGATTTACAGCAATACTGTCAATAGCGCCAGGTAATTCATTCTCTAGCCAATAAATAAGTCTTTCATCATGTCTGCCAAGCAAAGCTTCAATAATTGCCCGATGCGTTTCCTTATTAGCAGAAATCCAGCTTACAATTTGCGCCCTGTGTTGCTCCCAGCCCGATTGATTTTCTGGGTCAACAGCTAAACCAAACTCGCCGTGAACGTCAGGCTTGTCAGAACAATCCCACCACCTCACGCCTATATCCCAAAAAGCTTGCCTAAGGCATTCTTTAGCCAGCAATCGCTTAATAATGCGGTCCTGGTTCATAGACAAGAATGGAACTGGTGGAGGGTCGCCAGTAATGCGGTCAGGACGGTCAAAATAATGCTCGTCATGACTCCTGCCCCGGCAAAGTGTAAGAACAATAGAAAACGCCTGGCCTCTTCTTCCTGCCCGGCCAACACGTTGTTGGTAATTAAAGCGCATTGGCGGCATATTAGCAAGCATAACCGCTTGCAAATTCCCGATATCCACTCCAACCTCAAGCGTCGTTGTAACACTTAAAACATCAATATCGTCAACTTGCCTCACAAGCTGCCTGCTCTGGCCAGGTAAATTCACTATCATCCCTCTAAAATGCCTTTGACGCTCTAGTTGATTATCTGTCTGAGCAGTCAGCTCCTCACTGTGCAAGCGTAAAGGAATCCTGCCAGAAGCAACAGCCTGAGAAAGATAATTATTGATCCACACCGAACCGCAAGTTAAAGCAGGCTGGTCAGGCAAATCTGTCTGGCAATATGTGCAAATCCCTGCAGAGTGATGCAGATGATTACGTCCGCACTTCGGACAAACCCACACAGGGTCATCACCGATAGCTACGCAAACATCAAGAAAGCGAACGGATAGCTTACCGTTTTGATGACCGCCTCGGCTCAAAGAAGAAAAAACAGCATCACCCAAAGCATTTTCTTGTAGTCCCTGATTTGCTGCAACGCTTCGAATATAACGTCTTAAACTTGCAGGCATTGTTCTGTAATTAATAAAATCATTTTGGGGATACTCAGAACCATTATGCCTGTATTTATCCCCTAAGATTCTGATAAATGAATTACACACTTCTCTAAAAAGAATAGCATCAACACTTGCCTGGTCAGCAAACTCCTGCAACCGGGAATCATCTAGATGCAGCTTCGGAAAACCGAGAGAAGCAGACTCAAAACCAAAATAGAGTCTTCCAAAAAATAAATCACATAAAGCACTTAACAAGCTGTTAGAAATTTTGTCCCTGCCAAACTGAGCACCCTGAGGCAATCCTTGATGCCAGTTCAAGTTAACAAAATCAAACAACTCCGTCCACAGATGCCATTGCCTGTCCCAGCCAAAAGTTTGCATCAAAACATTATTGCCCGCAGGATTAACGCCAAGCATCAAGAATCTTCTGATTAAATCACCGCAATCATCGACATTGTCAGGAGGCGGCAACAATAAAGAAATAGGCACGGTCCTATCAGTTCCCATTCTCCTAATTGCTTCAATTTCTGATTGCGCCTTGCTAACTAAATTCCGGACGCTATGCGAAGCCCCTTGATCAGACATGGATGCTGTACTTAGGAGCTCCCGGATATTGTCGGCAGCTCTGGAGTTACGCTCAAGAAAAGCATTAGCATTCATCCCGAAATCAGTACTTCCGGCTTCAATATTAGCTAGCAATTCCGGTTTTCCAATAGATTGCATCCGCAACTCATCACAAACTATCTCTCTGACAAGTTCGGTGTAATG
>MFGW01000137.1:11550-11692 GCA_001780385.1 Candidatus Fischerbacteria bacterium RBG_13_37_8
TATAATCAACCTCGCAAGCTGGGCACACACAAGGCAATGCCCTGTTCGCCTCGGCCTCTTCGCGGCCGCCAACACTAATCACAAATAAATAGCCTTTCACCCAGTCATGGGGATTTTCCTCTGCTTTATCATGTAACCTCTC
>MFGW01000137.1:11760-12613 GCA_001780385.1 Candidatus Fischerbacteria bacterium RBG_13_37_8
CCGTTCCGCACTGCTCGCAATACAATAACTCCAACACCCGCCTGGCCTCTCCAGTGTCGCATATAATATCGGGCTTTGAATAAAGCTTGCCAACAGGACGGTTATCCGGCGCGCCATCTAAAGGCTTTGTAGAAGCCCATAATCCCTCAATGTTACGGAAAAAGAAATGGAGACGGAAGGTTGGCAGTGAAGTGTCAACACCAAATTTATCATAAAGCCCTCTCGCAGCAAGAACGCCTTTCGCGGCTTTAACAGCATCAGAATCATCACGCCCAAAAAGACTAAAGGAAAAATCGGTCAGAGAAACAGCCCGGCTAATGCCACTGCTTACACAAGCATTAAGCATTCTTGCTCCAACATGAAGAGCTTCTAGCTTCCTGAAAAAATCATTTTTGTTAGCATAACTTGTTCCACCAAGCAATCTGAAAGTATTCCTTAAAATATCTTCATTAGCATTATTGGCATTGTCTGCAAGGAAAGAAAAGGCATCAATCGGCAAAGCAGCAGCATCTGATGGAATTAGCGGATTTGGAGCTAAAGTACCTTCGATAATATCAAACTCATTCGTACCAAAAAAATCCTTCAAGAAACTCATGCTTTCCTGGTCAGACGCTTCCAAAGAGGCACTTGACGCCATTATTTTCAGCTGTGGATGCCGGGGATGCAATCCCAGCCTGTAAAGCAACAACCTTAGCAAATAAGCGACTTCTGCCCCAGCAGTCCCCCTGTAGAGATGCAACTCATCAATAATAAGATGAAAAATCCTGTTTGACTTTTCTTCTTCCCGGTGAGCTTCCTCAATGTCTTCAGCCTCCAGCCACGCCCGAGTTTTTTCAAAAATGGAAGCGTCACA
>MFGW01000137.1:12621-13979 GCA_001780385.1 Candidatus Fischerbacteria bacterium RBG_13_37_8
TCATCATAATGCTTAACATGGAAAAATTTGTAATTAAGATATCCGGAGGGCTATCTTGCATGTCCCACCTGCTGCGCATCTCAGCACCATCAAGCCTTTGAAAGAAATAAATGGCATCACCCTTATCAGGGTCCTCGTTATCTGGGTCAGTTGCATATCTCGCAGCAGCAGCCGAAGCCTCATCAGCCTCTCTTAAAAGGCTAGCCAGCTCCTCGAGCTTTGCCCTGTTAACAGGTCTTCCTCCTCGCTTTCCTGGCTTGCCAAATTCGTGGCCAGCCACAGGAGTAGCACCGTTATATCGCCCCATATAAATCCTGTTCCCGGAGAAATTCTCTTGAAGCCAACGGACAGCATCAACTGAATCAAGAGACCTCCTCAGCCTTGTAAGCTGATCCTCAACCAAAGCATTCATGGGATAAACTATCAAAGCACGCAGCGCAGCAGGACGCGTCTCATGAGCCCTTTGAGAAATCCTGCAAGAAACACGACGCTGCTTGCAATCCTCTTGCCATGCAGAATCCTGCCACCAATCACAAAGATGCGCCAGAGCTGGCCCAGGCCTGCTCCATGAAGGCATTTCTTTCACCAACTGGGCAAAGAGCGGCAACAGAAAGGCTTCTGTCTTGCCAGAACCGGTGCCGGCAGTAACAACACAATTCCTCCCCCCAAGCACTGTTGTCAACATTTCAAGCTGGTGACTATACAATTCATGCGCACCAAATAAGCCACAACTAACTAATTCCTTAAAAAAAGAAGCTTGATTATTGTTCATCCCAGGTAAATCCTGGACTTGAAGAGATTTGATTTTTTTGCCGCTACTCATGTAGCGCGGACGCGGCTCTATCCAAGGATCCTGTGTCAAGACGCCCTTTCTAAGAAGAAGCTCTTCCCTTTCGCGCTCAAGAGAAGGAAACCGCGTACCAAATGCCGTTTTTACATATAAAAGAAAATTTGAGCGAATCCGGTCAAAAGCACCTATTGGATCAAGCATAGAGAACACCTCCCTTGTCTATTTCAAAATGCGTATAAATAAGTTTCTGACCGAGCTTACTTGCGACAAGCTCAGCAACGAAATCACTGATACCAGAATAAATTTGTACAGAATGCCCTGGAGGAACTCCACCTATCTTTTTCGAACACATCACAGCCATGGATGGCGCAATACCAGTGCACAATGAAAGAGAGCGTGCTAGAATACAAGGCAGCGGAACGGTAACTGGAATCGCCAGCTTCTGAAGTTTTTCATTATACAATAAAATATTAACATCCTCGTCAGCTAAAAACAGATACCGGCCCCAGTCGCGGCCGACCGTAGCAGCTGCCCCGTCCTTCCACAACCAGTGATATAGTTTCTGGCT
>MFGW01000137.1:13996-14425 GCA_001780385.1 Candidatus Fischerbacteria bacterium RBG_13_37_8
CAGCAAGAAAACTCGATGATCCATCATTCACGTGCCCGGAAAAAACCAGTCGCTCCTTAGAAAAAACGCGCCGCTTCCAGTTTGGCTCAGCCCTGCTTTCAGAATTCAAAGACTGCCTAATACAATCCAAAGAAGACGAAATGTTGGCTAGAGCCCACGCAGCAGGCCAAGAAGTCTCACACGAGATCTGCACATCCTTTGCAATCTCTTGAATAGTTTCAACATTCATAACCTCAATACACAATGCATCAGGGATAGAAGCATTAGTACCGGAATGTTGCATATGTTTTAGAACAGCCTTGTTCCGTCGAGACTTAACAGCTGATTTTAACTTCTGAATCAGCGCAGGACTTCTTGCGCCCACCAAAGCAGCCTTAGGCAAACCAAAAGCAGGAAGAAGTATCAAAGCAGGCTTACACATGTAAACCA
>MFGW01000137.1:14451-17480 GCA_001780385.1 Candidatus Fischerbacteria bacterium RBG_13_37_8
TAACCAAGAGAATCAAGAATCCTCACCACCTGACGGCGCACATCCACAGCAATAGACTCTTCAGATTGCTCAATAGATGGAAAATACACACGCCTAAACAATTCATTAAATTGCTCAAGCTTCATGCTTCCCCTTGTACTCATTGCGTATATCAAGGTATCAGACATATCTTGCTACCCTTACATATTCTTCCCAAATCCTCCGTACATCCGGGATCTCAGGAGGAACCGTAATTTTACGTCTAACCCACAAAGCTTCCTTCCATCTCTTAACACTCTGCCTGTCTCCAACAGACTTAACTTCAGAATAACCCGTTCTTAATTGCTCAGGAGTGCCGCAGAAAAAAACATCCCACTGCTTTCTGCTCCTGCAAACAATAGCCCAAACCGGATTCCAAGAAGACGGAACTGCCTCATGCGGCCAGTCGACAATCTTTCCGGGCTTCTCGCCTAAAAAGAAAATCTTATCACCTAGATGCGTAGGAATCACAGAAGGATAAGAAATATGCTCTATCTCTCCATAAACAATGCTTCCGCAAACATTAGCAGAAACATCATCCTCGCATATGCGCCCGTCGCTGTCACGATATGCCGTTTTATCAAAAGAAGCAGGGAAGCCAAACTCTTCTAAACGTATAATCTTGCTCAAACGGTGCTCCGCAAAATTAACTTCAATACGGAGAGGAATTCCAACAGGCATATCACCAGGCAAAACCCAAATGGCCCGCTGCACATCAGGCTGCCTAAGCTGCACGCCGTTCATAGTCACATTTTCGGAACCGGAACTGTTTTCAATAACCACTTTAGGGGGTGCAAATTTAAAATAAGTGTTACCTCGGCTAGACTTAATACCTTCTATTAAAACAAGACGGGCAGAAGTTGAAATAGACAAAATGTCTATGCCTGAACACGAAGCAGAAGCATTCTCCATATGGAACAAAGACCAACGCGAAGGCAATCCGGAAATACGCTCCTCCCTAAAATGTTCACAGTGTTCTTCCCCCCACTTCCTTATCTTTTCTTCAAGCCTTTGTGAAACCGCAATCAAAAATTGCTTCCCTCGTTCCAGTTTCTGAGTTTCAACCCAGTCAGGAAGCCCATCCATTGCTCCCGGACGGAACAAGCGAACATCAGCGCCCCGCAATCTTGCACGCCATTGATTATCACTATCAACGAATAAAGCCCCTTCGTTCCAGTTAAGGCTGGAACCATCCAGTTTAATAGCAGAGCCGTCAGTAGCATCTGTAAGAGGTGTAGACCAGCCCTGGTAAGCCTCCCGGCAAAACCATGATTGCTGTCCATCCCGTCCCTTGAAATTCAGTCCATCTTCCGGAAACATCCTGCTTGTCTTGAACCTAACATACACAATAAGATGAGCCGCCATTGTGTCGAGCTTAATGCATAACCGCAACCCTGTATGAACTTGCAAGCGCGGCTGCGCCTCTTCATCAACAACCTCTTCAACAGCACCATCCCAATCTTCTAACTCATCAAGAACAACTTCTATCAACGCCTTACGCAAAGCAATATCTTCAGCTTGCGTACTATTTAGAAGTTTAAATGTGCGTTTTTCTAAAATGTCTTCCCCGTATTTTCTCAATATTTTTGGAATAATTTCTGGTGAAGGAGCATCTGTTGGATCCAAATTGGCCCGGTCAAATAAATTTGGCAAATGCTTTCGCTCATATTCTGAAAGAACTGTTTGGGAACGAGGAAGTCCTACGTGCATATAACCTCCTCTTATACGAGCAACAAAACGGCCAAGCTCTTCATGTTTATCTTCACGGCTCCACTTCTCAAGGTCATCCCACAAATCAATTATGCGGTCAAAAGATGGTGGCATAGCAGAATCTTGAGATTCATTTAAACGCTTCCTAAAACCTGGATAGTATGAATGTGGAGCATAATCAGTTTCAGTAACAGCGGCGAGAACAAAAAAGGCTAAATAACTAATGTAGGGGGGATAATCTAAGCCCTTATCTCTCCAACCTTCGCAAGACTGAAGGGCTTTTTGGCAAAATCCTGAACGTGTTGCCCAGATAGGCCCATCTTTAACAGATTTTATAAAATCATCAACATCGAAGCCAAAGGATTCACCTAAATAATTTATGAGTCCATCATTAATGTATAATAAGACTTCTTTACCTGCCTTGCTCTCGTTAAAAAAGTGCTTAGCAATCAAATTATTCCACTCAAGATATTGCATTTTTGCATCTTAAAAGTTATGATTCTTTTTTATGAATCGTCCAAGGTCTTCTGGCTTAATGCTCCATTGGCCTATCTTAACTTCGCGAATTTGCTTTTCTCGAATAAGTTCACCTATTCGATATTCATATAAACATAATTGTTTTGCAACATAATCAATGGTTAAATATCCTATAAGAAGCATAAGATTGCCTCTGTTTTTAATATATTAGCCTTGCCAACATTAGACTACATTATACATTATTTGCTTTTTAATAACAATCAAAATCCTAAGTGGCAAAGGGGTACACAAAAGCGTGGCGAAAGATAGCAACGGTGCAGATTTAATCATTTGCATAATTTAGCAATCGTTTTAACAATTAATTTCCATACGTTTTCTCGAAATATCTTTTTCACACTTCATGCTAACAGATATTTATTCTTCTAGATGATTATCAATTTTCAGCGGAAATTTACATTCAGTTATTTAATTATGCACTTTATTATCTATAACACGAATTGAAGTGGGGCTTAATGCAAAATATTCTTTACTCTCAATTCTTGTAAATTCAATCTCAACTTCCTTTCCTATATATTTTATAATATCCTTTTCTGGAATGAACGATACATCAATAGCAGATACTTCTTGATCGGCAATTTTCAAAGAAGAATCAAGTTTAATAAATAGCTTTTTTGTTTTATCATCTTTGCCTAGCATTTGATCAAGCTTTCCAGTCAAAACAATAGTGTCATCACTAATTTTAGGAAACTTAGACATCATGGATTCTTTTAATGAAAGATCACGTTGAAGAGATGCAATTTCATATCCGGATTGTTTCAATTGCA
>MFGW01000137.1:17569-20090 GCA_001780385.1 Candidatus Fischerbacteria bacterium RBG_13_37_8
AAATCATTGTTCTAACTTATTTTTATTATTAACAATAATCATCATTTTATAGCAATCGATAAAAATATATCTAAATATAAATATATTCATATAAAATATTTATAATTTCTTTTTGTCACAAAGGCTGTACTTAATAAGGCCTATAGTTATATTCTTCCCAAATTGCGACATAATATTTATATGAGCATTAATAAAAGATTTGCACCAATTGCCTACATTGTCAATTGCATCAATAAAAGGTGATAGGTGTTCTTTCATGTGAAATTTCCATAATAAATAGGCAAAAATGATGCCATTGCGCTTTATTTTTATTATAACCTTTTTGTTTGCAAAGAATTACAATAGTATAAACATAGTTCTACAGCGAATGACATGTGACATTCAAATTTTTCATTATGCAAATGTCATTATGCAATGAAATCTTTAAGCATCCAGATTGTATACATATTTAATTGCCCAAAAGTATACGCATCGGTAAATATTTCGGTATGCAGGTAGAAGAAGTAAGCCAAAATTTATCTGTCCGATATCAAAATTTGTCTGAATTAGGCTTATGCATATGGTATAAATGGTCATTAATAGAGAGGATTATGCATGAATAATTATCAAAATTAATCCATATATATAAAGCTTTCTAATTTAACGAAAACAACCTAACGTTAAACTTAATTAATTGTTTAAATATGATATTCCAGCAAGGATTATTTTCAAGAAAATAAAATATATCTATTATCTTTTTTATTTTCTCAAACGCATTAAACCTTTTCAATAAATCATTCATATTTCGCTGTAAGGAACATATACTAAACCTTTATCTCCAAGCAATCTACGTTTCTTTCGTAATAAATCAATTAATATAATTTGATCAGATAAAACCATCATTAAATCATATCCATCTATCACGAAAAAAGTTGGTTGCTTTCCTGTCGTAATAGCTTCTTTTGCTTGGGAGCTAATTCCTGAAGTAGAAATGAATATGCCTCTTGTAAAAGCTGACTTACCCTCAATTTTTCCTCTGAATATCAGCAAAGAGCTTTCAGATATAGGATCTTTTTCCCATTTGGCTTCTACTAAATATATTTCGTGATCAAGTTCTATCGAGCCATCAATCTCTTCGCCTATAACTCTAAAAGGTTCTCTTGGCTTCAAATCATTAATTTCAAAAAGTCTATTCAATAGTTTCTCAAGATCACGACCAGCTTTCTGTCGATCCACTTCCCTAGCTAAATTGATGTAAGCTTCTCTTAATTCATAAATGATTTTTAGCCTATCCATTTGTCTATAGTTCTTTAATTCTTGTTCTTTTTTAGCCTGGTCAAATATCTCCTTTGCTCGCTGAGCATTTTTCAATTCGAGAGAGTTTCTCAACTCTGGTTCCCAAAGATCGGGAAATTTGAAACCAAGAGCCAATATGTAGCCATTTAATGCGTCAATGTCTTCAGGTTTTAATGATTTTCCTTGCTTATTTCTATAAATGATCGCTTCTTTTACTATTTCCAGCATTAATTTTTCAAATAGATTCGGTTTTTGCTCAAGCGTGTTAATAAGTAATTCTTTAATCATTGTCAATTTATTTCCCTGTAATAGAAAATTACCAAGGCCCAATTTGATAGCTATAGTCTTGAATGTAATATGTCCTTTCCACTTTTCGTGTCCACTGCCAGGCAAAAAGCTATAAAGAAAATTTGCTAAATTTGTTATCGCATTTATTTGTGTAAGAGTAAGTTTAGGCATTTTATCTCTCCAAATAGATTTTTATATACTATGCAATATAAATGCAATATTTTTTGGCTCGGAAATAATTTTGATGTTGATTAATTTGTAAGAGCTATTCATTTGATTTTTTGTTTCAATCTTTAGAAATTGCATTCCTAAAATCTGACTCTATTTCGCGAGCAGCAATTTTTTCAGATAGGAGCGAAAGCACCATTTGATTTATACTAGCACCTTCTTTTTTAGCAAGAATGGCTATTCTCCTATGCAAAGACGCAGGAATTCTAATAATGAATCGACCACTATATTCTCTTAGAATTTTAGGTTCTGGTATTTCCATATTTTTGTCCAGCATGGAATCAAGCCACATTTCTTTTGAGATCTCTACGTTTTTTAAAGCTTCTTCAGCGGTTTCACCATGTGCCATACATCCATTAAATTCTTCAATTTCTGCAAAATAATGTCCTTTTTGTTCCGGAATGAGCTTAATAGAATAAGGCAGCTTCATATAATGACGTAACTTTTTTTCTTTTTCTGTTAATTTTTTCATAGTTTTTCTCCAATTCCGCCAACAATGAATAATGTATTTATGTTCGAGTTAATTATATCACATAGTATCATATTTAAAAGATTTTCTGAAGTATCAATTGACTACGTATCCATTTGCGGATGCAGATTTGTATGCGCAGATGCGCAGGTTGCTGAATCTGGAGGAAACGCGTTCGACTCCGCTGATGAAAGGACCGTATATCAGTCTGAGCCGTTCGTTTCGGGAGGGTGCGAAAGTCGTTGATATGGTGGCTGAGGG
>MFGW01000138.1:0-2378 GCA_001780385.1 Candidatus Fischerbacteria bacterium RBG_13_37_8
AGACTCCCGGCATAGCGGGGAAAGTATTCCGTGCACTAGGGCAGAATAATATTAATATCATTGCGATAGCACAAGGTTCCTCGGAGCTGAACATATCATTTGTGGTAAAAAAGAGTGATGAGATTGCAGCATTAAATGCCATTCATGAAACTTTTTTCGGATATGTTATGGAGACGAAAAATCTTCAGAATCATTACAATAATGGGAACCGCTTAATTGCACATTCATGACTTATAGGGGGAATTATGAAAGAAGAGGTACATGTATTTGCGCCTGCCACGGTTGCAAACGTGGCATGCGGTTTCGATATTTTAGGATTTGCGTTAGAGCAGCCGGGTGATGAAATCATTATGAGGAGAACAAGGCAGTGCGGAGTGGTGATCCGGAAGATTTTCGGGGATAATGGCAAGTTATCATGCGAAGCAGGATTAAACGTCGCGGGAATTGCTGCAAGCCATTTTCTCAATAATGTGCAACCAGGTTATGGTGTAGAGATTGAATTGCAGAAAGGAATGCCTATTGGGAGTGGATTAGGGTCCAGTGCTGCAAGTGCAACGGCAAGTTTATTTGCAGCCAATATTCTGTTCGATAAGCCCTTGAACATTATGGCACTATTGCCGCTTGCAATGGAATGCGAAAAAGCTGTGTGCGGTACTGCGCATGCAGATAACGTTGGGCCTGCATTACTTGGTGGCTTCACACTGATCCGTAGTTATGAGCCTCTTGATGTCGTTGCTATTAAAACGCCGGATGACTTACTATGTACGGTTATTCATCCGCATATTGAAGTGAGTACAGAGGATGCAAGAAAAATATTGAGAAAGCAGATTGCGCTCAAGGATGCCATTACGCAATGGGGCAATGTAGCAGGATTGATTGCAGGACTGATGAAATCTGATTATGAGTTGATAGGACGCTCATTGCGGGATGTTATAGCTGAACCTGTGCGTTCACTCCTGATTCCACGATTCAAGGAAATACAAACTGCTGTACTTGCCTGTGGTGCACTTGGATGCAGTATCTCCGGCTCCGGTCCATCCATTTTTGCCCTGACAAATGATCAAAACATTGCAGAAGAAGTTGGCAGAATAGCCCAGGGTGAATTTCAATCAGCCGGACTGAGAAGCGAGGTCTTTATTTCAGGCATTAATCAAAATGGTCCGGTTTTGATAGAGGAGGAATAATAAATGAAATGTTATAGCACAAATAATAAGAATCATCATGTGACGTTTGCCGATGCAATTATGAAAGGCATGGCAGAGGATAATGGTTTATTCATGCCTGAAGAGATTCCATTGCTGCCTCAGAATTTTTTTTCAACTTTGCATACACTGCCGTTCGAAGAAATTGCTTTTCAGGTGTCAGAGAAATTTCTATCGGATGATTTTTCAGCATCAGAATTACGTCACATGATAGACCATGCATTGAATTTTAAGATACCGCTTGTGAAATTATCGGAGAATCTTTATGCACTGGAATTATTTCATGGACCAACACTATCCTTCAAAGATGTGGGGACGCGCTTTCTTGCACAGCTATTATCGCATTTTGTCTCCCGCACTAAGCAGAAATTAATAATACTTGTGGCAACATCGGGAGATACAGGCGGCGCAGTTGCACATGCTTTTCATAAAGTTCCACTGATTACGGTTATTGTTTTGTATCCGAAGGGGATGGTGAGTGCCTTCCAGGAAAAGCAGTTTACAACACTTGGTAATAATATTGTTGCCATTGAAGTGAGCGGTACTTTTGATGATTGCCAGAAATTAGCAAAAACTGCATTTCTTACTCCCGAATTGAATCAGAAATTATTCCTTAGTTCAGCTAATTCAATCAATATTGGCAGGCTCATCCCACAAACTTTTTATTATTTTCATGCCTATGCCCAACTGAAGAATGCTGGATTGCCGGTTTGTTTTTCTGTCCCGAGCGGAAATTTAGGTAATCTGACTGCTGGACTTATTGCTAAACGAATGGGATTGCTTGTCTCAAAGTTTGCTGCTCCCACAAACCGAAATGATTCTTTTCCACGATATCTTGAAGCAGGTACTTTTCAATCCGCAGCAACAATAAAAACCATTTCTAATGCAATGGATGTAGGTAATCCGAGCAATATCCAACGCATCTTCGATCTTTATAATCATGAGGTAGAAAGGATAAGGCAGGACATTGTATCAGAAAGCTTTTCAGATGACCAAACCCGGCAGGCAATGGAAGAATTGCAACGGCTGTATGGTTATAAAGCAGATCCACACAGCGGTATTGGGTATCTTGGATTAAAGGAAGTTCCTGAATACCAATCCGGGAAAACCATTGGCATATTCCTCGCTACCGCTCACCCTATGAAAACAAAAGTGCAGGTTGCTTGATTTGCAGCA
>MFGW01000138.1:2780-5292 GCA_001780385.1 Candidatus Fischerbacteria bacterium RBG_13_37_8
AAGAGCTAGTGCCGGATAATAGAATCATCGAAAAGGTTCAAGATATTCTCAGAAAATCTAATGCCTTGCAATTTTATTGGAATAAGGTTATTGCAGGTACCGATCTTCAAGCTGAAATTAATCGTATGGCAAGAAGCACAAGGCAACCCGAAATTCTTAAAGAACTTTGGGGAGTGTTAAATAATGATCCACATTTAATTGCTGAATGCCTTGCACGTCCAATTCTTGTTGAAAGATTGATGGAGAGCTTATATACCTATGATAAAAGAATTCATAATGAAGTGAAACTAGTAGGGCAACCTGATTTAATCGCTGATAATATAATAAATGAGATGGAGCGTATGCAGAAGGTAGAATATTGGAAAGAAGAATGGTGGGAGGAGGTCAGAGGAGACTTTGTGGATATTATTGAAGAGCCGGAAACAATTTACAGGTTGCCGGCAATATTGCAATCATGTGTGTATGATGAATGGGAGCCGACTACGGGGACACTAATAAAGCGATTCAAACATACGGCAGTATGGACAGGCATAGAGATGATTATTTGGGGAGGACGAAGTGGTGACACGCTCTACCATCAAACAGGCAGCAAATATAATCCAAGCATTGATGCCTGGACGCTCATTTCCAGCATGAATGCTCCTGATGCCAGGTCGGAACATACAGCAGTGTGGACAGGGACTGAAATGGTTATCTGGGGAGGGAATGCTGGTACTTCCATTTTTCTCAACACTGGTGCAAGATATGATCCTGTGTCTGATAACTGGGCTCCAACCTCAATCACGAATGCACCCTCCGCAAGATACCGACATACCGCTGTGTGGACTGGAACTGAAATGATTATATGGGGTGGTATGACAACTACGGAGTTGAACACTGGAGCAAAGTATAATCCTCAAACTGATTCATGGATTTCATTATCTGTTATAAATGCTCCTGTTGCGAGACGTTCGCATAAAGCAGTTTGGACTGGAACTGAAATGATTATATGGGGTGGGAGGTACAGTTATAATGGTTATTTAGATTCAGGAGCAAGGTATAATCCCGACACTGATGCATGGACTATTACATCTACACTTAATGCACCAAGCGCTAGGAGTGACCATTCAGCAATCTGGACCGGCAGTGAGATGATAGTTTGGGGAGGGGATAGTTCAGCCGGTTATTTGAATACAGGCAAACGGTATAACGCTGAGACGGATACATGGATCGGTATGGCTTCTATTTCAGCCCCGGATCCACGTACTGAGCATACGGCTGTTTGGTCCGGAATAGAAGTGATTATCTGGGGTGGAAGAAATTCTGCAAGTTTTAATAACGGAGGAAAATATTGCCCGGGTACGAATACATGGAGTCCGGTTGCTTCTACAGGAGCCCCTGATAAAAGATATGCGCATACCGCTGTATGGACGGGGGCTGAGATGATTATATGGGGTGGGACAGATACACTTTCCAGTTATTTCAATACGGGCGGAAGATATAATCCATCTGCTGACGTATGGATTGCTACTGCAAATGAAGATCCGACGCCTAGATCCAATCATTCTGTAATTTGGACGGGCGTCGAAATGATTATTTGGGGAGGGCAAGATTCTGGTTCTGAGCTTAATACCGGAGGAAAATATTATCCGGCGACTAATTCATGGTTACCTATTACTACGATATATTCACCTAAAGCGCGCCTTCTTCATACAGCTATTTGGACTGGCACTGAAATGATAATATGGGGTGGAAGTAGTGAGCAGACAATAGACCAAGGTGGTAGATATAATCCGGCAACTGATTCATGGACTGCTATTTCGGATGTAAATGCGCCACAATTGCGTCCTTATCATACAGCAGTTTGGACAGGAAATGTAATGATTGTGTGGGGAGGAGGCACTATAAGTTATGAAAAAAGAACGGGGGGCCGATATGATCCTGGAACCGATACATGGGCTCCTACATTCTGGCTGGATGCTCTATCAGCAAGGAGTCAACATACCGCAATCTGGACGGGAACAGAGATGATCATTTGGGGTGGCTATAATTATGGTAATTATTTGAATGACGGTGCTAAATATCAGCCGGATTCTGATTCGTGGACTCCAATTGCTTCAACTGGTTTATCAGGGCGCTATCGGCACAGCGCTGTTTGGACTGGCAGTGAGATGATTATCTGGGGTGGCAATGGTGGTCCTTCAGGTCTTCTTGATACAGGGGCAAGATATCTGCCGCTAACAGATAGCTGGTCATCTATTTCAACTGAAAATGCCCCAGTTGGCAGAGCTTCGCATACAGCAGTCTGGACAAATTCAGAAATGATAGTCTGGGGAGGCAATACTTCATCTCCTCTTCCTCCTACTACTAATACTGGGGGAAGGTACAATCTAGCAAGTGATACATGGACTGCTACTCCTGCAACACCCGCTCCTTGTGGGCGAACAGCTCATTCAGCAGTTTGGACAGGAGATCAGATGATTGTCTGGGGAGGAGCAACGACTGTTTATCTTGATGACGGTGGGAAATATTG
>MFGW01000138.1:5333-7957 GCA_001780385.1 Candidatus Fischerbacteria bacterium RBG_13_37_8
CCACGGGGCTCAATACCATTACTGTCAGCTGGGAGCAAGTTAGCAGCGCCTCCAGTTATAATGTGTACCGTCGGTTTTTTCTTTGTAATCAAGCAAGGGAAGAAAAAATTGCAAGCAATGTTTCTGAGCTTTTTTATATTGATACAACGGTATCAGGTGGAACTGATTATCAATACAGTGTAGCGGCAATTACTCAATGCGAAACTTCCAAAAGTAGTTGGGCTGCCGCAACTGCGACAGGGGATTGTGCACTCATGCCGTGTTTTAGTGGTGTTGCTACCGTGAATAATAATCAGAGCACGAGCTGCAGTCTCACAGTGCTTTGGGATTCAGCAATATCAAACTGTTCAAGCTATCCTCAAATTACCTATACTATATATCGCGGCAGTTCCCCGTCTTTTGTACCTGACACAGCACATCAATTAGATACCTGCATCAGTGGCACTTCTTACATCGATAATATGGTAGGTTTTGGAGCAACTTATTATTATTTGGTTAGGGCAGAAGATTCAAGGCAGGGCACAAATGGTCCCTGCAACGGAGGTAATTTTGATGATAATGTGACTCGGAAAGGCAATAGCCCGTCCGGCACAGTTAGTTTTCCACTGAATGACGATTTTGAATTAGAACTGAATAGCTGGACCGTGTCTGCAAATTGGAATTGGAGTACCGCACATTCTCGAAGTGGGACATATTCTGTTCATTCCGGGAATCTGAATAATCAATTGTGCGATACACTTAGTCAAACCAATTTTGCAAATATTGCTTCCGGAGCGCATGCGATATTGAGCTTTTGGACTTATTATCATATAGAAGAGGGTTATGATGCTGGCATAGTCCAAGGATCCGTTGATGGTACTTCGTGGACAAAATTATCGCTGACACCAAATTACCCAAAGAATTCATATTCTTCCGCTCAATCGTGTTTAGGTACGAATCCTCAGCCAGTATTTACCGGGTTATACACGGCATGGAAAAACTATACTGCCAATCTAGATTCTTATGCAGGAGGTAATTTTAAAGTCAGGTTCATGTATGCCACAAGCAGTGTTGGAATATATGATGGCTGGTGGATTGATGATGTGAGCATTGAAATTGATGAAATGTGCTCTGGACCTGTTTTACCGGCAGGAGATATACATAATAATCTATTTGTCAGTAAAATGAGCGGAAAGCCAGTCCTGAACTGGTCTCAATCCGGTGACCTCTGTACCACTACAAAATATGGAGTATATCGCGGTGATTTGCTGTGGGCAGGCTACACCCATATTCCTCTTTCATGCGATGTTAGTAGCACTACTTATACCGACGAACAAGCTTTGAACAGCTATTATTATCTTGTCGTAGCTCAGAACAGTACCAGTGAAGGCTCTTGCGGCAAAGATTCAGATGGCGTTGAGAGACCGCAGAGCTCTAATCCATGTTCTGTCCAGAATTTGACACAATGCAATTAGGGATGATAATGGAGAAATTAATATTATGATACATAAATTTACCTATCTCATAGCTATCGTTACTATTTTCTGTATCCCGGTAACTCAACCATATACTAGAGAAATACATTTACATTTTCCCAGTGAGAACACTATTGCCTCAAATGGTTCAGCTTCGATGAATAACAGGCACACGATGCATAATTCTCTTAGTTTTGAGATTAGATTGGCATGTCAAAAGGGAATCGAAAAAGTATACTGGAAATACCGCATATGGCCTTCAGAAAATCAATACCCCAAACCATCATTCGAAGCTAGTGTGCCGGAAGAATTAATCAGAACAAAAGTCGAAGACTCACTCAAAAAATCAAATGCACTCATATATTATTGGCAAAGAGAAATAACCGGATCTCAATTGCAAGCTGAAATAGATCGTATGGCAAGGAATACAAAACAATCAGACCTATTAAAAGAAATTTGGAGTGCTTTGCATAATGATCCTGAAAAGATTGCAGAATGTTTTGCGCGTCCTATGCTTGCTGACAGACTTGTGAAAAAATGGTATTCTTTCGATCTGCGGTTTCATCAAGAATTAAAAAATAGCATTGAAAATGAATTGGCAAGCCAGAGTATGCCACTTGATCTGAAAATGCTAAGCGGGAGTTATATTGAAATTCAATGGATCAAAGCGTCTGCTTTTAAATTAAATGGAGGAAAGGGCAATGATTATCAGGGACAGCCGATTGCAATCAAGGATGCTGAATGGGATAATTTTATTGCTGAATTTGAAAAGAAGGATATCGGTGGAGATGAAGAAAAAAATACCCATAAGCTTTTACCAGGAATGGTGACAACACTCAGTGAAAATGAGAATCAATTCTATGTTGAAGCAGTACTGTATAAAGATCAAAACAGTCTGAGAATAGCAAAAGTAGCATGGGATAAAAAATCATTTGAGGAATGGTGGTCCAAAGAAAGTAATAAATTTTCTAATGAGATTAAGGAACCGGATCAGGAATATATATTACCATTGATACAGGGATCATGCACAATTGACTCATGGGAGCCAACAGCAACGACACCATCGGAAAGATATGCGCATAGCACGGTTTGGACTGGCACTGAGATGATTGTTTGGGGCGGCTACGGCAATTCTGGTTATCAGAATGATGGCGCCAAGTATAATCCAAC
>MFGW01000138.1:7973-9169 GCA_001780385.1 Candidatus Fischerbacteria bacterium RBG_13_37_8
ATGATATCAAATTATAATGCGCCGTCGAAACGATTTTCTGCGGCATTAGTATGGACAGGCACAGAAATGATTGTATGGGGCGGATATAATGGTAGCGCGTATCTTGATACCGGTGGAATATATAATCCTGTCAGTGATACCTGGACGTCTACTTCGATGATCAATGTACCAGAAGCAAGGACAAATCACAGCGCAGTGTGGTCTGGTACGGAAATGATTATCTGGGGGGGAAGAATTGCGAGCCCAACTTATTTCAATTCTGGCGGGAGATATAATCCTGCAAATGATACCTGGATTTCTACCTCAACGTCGTTTGCTCCATCTGCGCGTTCAAATCATACGGCAGTATGGACAGGCACAGAAATGATTATCTGGGGCGGCTATAATGGTACTTATCTGGGCACAGGCGGAAGATATCATCCCGGCAGCGATACGTGGAATTCTATTTCGGAGATTAATGCTCCATCGCCACGCAGCGGGCATACTGCAATATGGACTTCTTCTGAAATGATTATCTGGGGCGGCAAGGATATTTCAAATTTATGCAACACTGGTTATAAATATTATCCTTTTTCTGATTCTTGGATTCCTCTATCAATCGATAATGCTCCTGCTGCCAGGTTTTCACATAGTGCAATCTGGAACGGAACCGAAATGATCATTTGGGGAGGCGCAACAAGTTATTCCAGTTTCTTGAACTCAGGTGGAAAATATAATGTAGCTTCAGATATTTGGACAGCTACTTCTTTGACAAATGCTCCTATCGGACGTACCTATCATTCTGCAATATGGACAGGAACAGAAATGATTATTTGGGCTGGGTATACTTTTAGTCCTATTGCTACTGATACTGGCGCGCGGTATGATCCGCAGACTGACTCCTGGATTGCGATTGGCAAAACCGGTCCGGTAAGAAGACATTATCATTCAGCAGTATGGACTGGCACAGAGATGATAATTTGGGGAGGCACCTCTGATTTTGATAACTATTATTATAATACAGGTGCAAAATATTATCCTGCTACAGATTCATGGATTGATACTTCTATTGCCAGCGCTCCCGAGGCAAGGCGCATGCATACTGCAATTTGGACTGGCACAGAAATGATAGTCTGGGGGGGAGAAGGTGACTATTCTTCGTATTTAGATACAGGAGGAAAATATAATCCGATATCTAATTCATGGATTGCTACTTC
>MFGW01000138.1:9205-13301 GCA_001780385.1 Candidatus Fischerbacteria bacterium RBG_13_37_8
TCTGGATTATGCAAATAGCGGTGGAAAATATGATCCTGTTTCAGATTCATGGGAAGCAACCTCTCTTATTGCTCCCAGTGCAAGAAGCAGTCATTCTGCGATATGGACAGGAGATCACATGATTATCTGGGGAGGACGTAATACTAATTGTTTTGATACTGGCGGAAAATATAATCTGGGTGATGATCTTTGGAATGAAATATCTTCTTATAATGTGCCGGCTGCCAGGTATCATCATACTTTTGTATGGGCAAATGGTGATATGATTATTTGGGGAGGAGAAGGATTCAGTGAGCTTGCAAGTGGTGGCAGGTATAATGTGGCTGCTGACTCCTGGGCACCCACCACCGCTGTTAATGCGCCTTCTGAGCGTATAGCTCATACTGCCGTGTGGACAGGAGAAAAAATGATTATCTGGGGAGGCTCAAAGGGATATTATTGTACTAGTATAGGTAAACTTTATTGTGTATGCGAAAATACACCTCCATCAAATGTTAATGCAACCGCAACTGCACCTAATCAAATAACAGTTGTTTGGTCTCTTGTTCCTGAAGCATCAGGTTACAATGTATACCGGCGATATCTCAATTGCGGTCAACAACGGGAAGAGCGTATCGCCAGCAACCTGAGTTCATTATCTTATATTGATTCTACTGTTTCAGGTGGCACCACTTATCAGTACAGCGTTACTGCAAATAAACAATGCGAAACTTCAAAAGCAGATTCTCCATCAATTATTGCAACAGGTATGTGCGCCTTGATGCCATGTTTCAATGGAATAACGTCAGTAGAGGACGATAAAACTTCAGATTGTACTCTTTATCTACAATGGACTGCAGCGGCAACCGCATGCCCTGAGTATCCAGTTTTGAAATATGCTGTGTATCGCGCTAACTATCCAGCTTTCTATCCCTCACCAGCAAATCAAATTGCAGAATGCATTGCTGGGACCACTTATGTTGACACTGCTGTTGCTAATCATACCACTTATTATTATATTGTCAGGGCTGAAGATTCTAGACCCGGCACCAACGGTCCATGTAATGGCGGCAATATTGATGATAATTTAAAAAGAAAAAGCAATTACCCAACAGGTCCAACTGTAACCATTTTTAATGATGATTTTGAATCCGGTTTAGTCAATTGGACAATTTCTAATAATTGGAATTTGACCAGTACACAATACCATAGTCCCGCGCAGTCAGTCCATTCTGGTGATCTGGCCAATCAATTATGTGATACTATTGCTATGAATAGCATGGTATATTTTCCATCTGATTCAATCCCGGCATTGCATTTCTGGACAAGATACGAGCTCGATTATTATGCTAATGATGCTGGCATTGTCGAAGGCTCATCTGATAGCATTTCATGGACGAAATTATCATTAACTCCTGACTATCCCGGCACAACATCTGATAATGCTCAAACGTGTTTAGGTCAACTGTTTCAAGAGGCGTTTGTACAAGAAAACACGACATGGACGGAATACGCCTCCGATCTGTCAGCGTATGCGGGACAAAATTTTGCTGTGAGGTTTAATCTTGCGACCGATGAAGACTGGAATGAGGGCGGCTGGTGGATCGATGATGTGAAGATAGATTATGTTTCTGCATGCTCCAGTTTCAATGCGCATCCCGGAACAGTATTGAATACACTCAGAATGAATAAAATTAATAATTATCCGACTCTTACCTGGGTACCGGTAGGCGGAATATGCACAGCAACTGCTTATGGGATTTATCGTGGCGCATTGCCATTTACCGGAAATGATCAGATCTGGCTTCATTGCAATGTAACTGGAACAAGCTTTACAGATACGCAAAGTACTGGAAGTCATTACTATCTTGTTGTTCCTCAAAATTCAGCTCATGAAGGTTCCTATGGGAAAGATTCTTCTGGAGCGGAACGCCCCGCGTCTTTCTCGCCCTGTCGCGCTCAAGATCTCTCTCCTTGCAACTAGTAAATGTAAATGTGCCGTTAATTAGATTTGTTGAGAACTATAGTACTTGTGAAATTCATATTTTATTCAATTACGGTAATTTCGAAAGCTTCAGAATAAGCGGCAAATTCTGGTGCATACATTGATTGTACTATGGCAGTGCCGATTCTAAATGTACCGGCAGTGGTCGGACGGATCCTGTAGCGGAGAATGTATTCGCCATGCGGGAGCCACGAAATGAAGAAATTGGTAAGTGAATCGCGTGGTTCTTCGTAATAACTGACGGGATTCCATTTCCATCCGGAACTAAGTGTATCTGATTCAAAGCCCGAGCCTTTAGGATCCTTTAGATAAATATATTCAAATTGACTGCTTGCAGTAATTATAAGATGCACTTCAATTTGATCACCGACTCTTATCTGCGCTCCTGGAGGAATTGGCTCAAGAATATACCGGTCATTCTGTCTTATGCGTTTATAATAAATACGCTTGATGAAAAGAGGATGGTCTTTTGGTGGTTCAGGAGTGTTATTTGTGGCATAAATCCAGGTCAGAGAAGCGAAGGCGGTTCCTTTTCCCGTTTTTGTTATTGTTGGTTCTGCGAGTGCGGGTGTAATTCCGGCTCCGGTTTTGGTCCATTGTAATGGCTTGGACAGCCAATCATCCGGTTTGACCTGGAATGTGTCTTTAATAGTGTCCCAGTTCACCGTGTATTGATCGCTTTCATCCAGCGCACCTGTCAATTTCATGTAATCCAGCAGGGCATACACGGCAGCGGATGTAGCTTTTGTTGATTTCCATTCTGTTGCTTTCCGGTTGAACAGAAGCCATTGCACCATTCCCGGAATATGAGGATCCTGTGGTCGAATAAGCATAAGCGTACGCAGAATGAATGAATGAACTTCAATAGAGTCGTTATACCAGAGCCATGAATGTTTTTCCGGAGTCCAATACACACTGGCAATCGCATCTTCGCGTGCAGAATCCATGACCTGGTCTAAATAATTAAATGCAATTTCTTTATTGCCGAGACGCCAGAAAATATTTGCAGCAAGGATTTTTTCATACGGTGTGAGGATGCCTGAATATTTATCGATAGCAGTAATCCATTGTTGTGCAAGTTCAAATCGTTTATCTGAACTGGTATCTGATTTCGGAAATGAAGTAATTACATAGGCTGAATAGAGGATGAATGCTAAATGAGTATCATTAGATTTAATCCTGTCCGGCAATTCTTTTATTACATACTTCAGTCCCGCATTAGTTACTTGCTCAGGAACATCAACGCCATACCTCATCGCTTCGCCAAATCCATCCAAAATGTACAATGTCATGTAAAGATCACCCCTGCCTCCGGGAAACCATGGAAATGCTCCATCACTATTTTGCGCATCAATGATTTTATCCAGCACAGCTTCTTTTTCTTTTTTTACTGTTTTAGGATTGAGGATGTTTACCAGGGTATAGTAGTCATTTATGCTATCGGATTCTTGCTGCCATGGTGTTTCCATGAGTGATATCATGCGTCTCGGATCATCTGTTTCCCATGAAGGCGTAATATCATCCCGAGAGGGTACTTTCTTCATAGCTTTGGTAATGGCAGGGTATTTCTTATATATCTCATGCACAATGGCAAGCGGCACATAGCGATTCAAAAGTTGCTCGACACATTCATGCGGATATTTCACCAGGTAGGGAATGCTGTTGAGGATAGAAAGTGCTAAATTCGGATCGATCTGCAATGTCATGGATTCATTCTGCCGGCTCGTGTCTACTGTTGCGAAATTCTTGAGCGAAAGGGATTTGGTGACATTGTCCTTCAGCATAATGACAGTCGATTCAATGAGACGCTGACGTGATGGAAGAATAGGCAGATCCCGTTCTTCCGCATCAGTGAATATCCCGGCATGCGCGGTGGCAGTTACCTTAAGAAGGGTCAGTGCTTGCGGAACAGTAATGTTCCAAGCGAACGTTTGAATTGAATGAGCTTCGACATTCAATGTCTGTGAGAGCTCTGTCAAACCAAGCAACTGCTCGGCGGATGTGCCATCAGCAGTAATGCCAATCTTGACGGTTCCTGAAACTGCAGAATCGGTTTCGTTATGAACACTTGCTTTGATTGTGCCCGTGTCTCCCTCTCGGAAAAAGCGCGGT
>MFGW01000138.1:13431-13789 GCA_001780385.1 Candidatus Fischerbacteria bacterium RBG_13_37_8
AATGCGTTGTTCCGTTTACTATTGGGAGCTGCGGCTCAAAGAACGCAGTGTCGGCAAACATCGTTCTTGGAATTATTTCTTCTTTTTCTATGTCTTGAGGTTGAGCAGTTACTTCACCTCGTCCGGCAGATGTAATAAATTCCCTTGTTGAGGCCGTTACCGCAATAGCTTCTCCAATCATATCAGAAAAAATAGTTTTTATGTCCTTGTCAAACTCAGAAAAAAGAGCTTCTATGGGCATAGCAAACCTGAATCGCGGTGTTATGGGAATCATAGGCTTTAAATTTATATCTACAATAAACTTACGTAATGTGCCCTGCAAAATCTGAAAATTATCTCCATAAATAAATCCTTGCTT
>MFGW01000138.1:13846-17369 GCA_001780385.1 Candidatus Fischerbacteria bacterium RBG_13_37_8
TGGCTGTTGTTTTTCATAGTATTCCAAAGAACGATCGAACATGCTGATTAAGGCTTCACCGTTTATTTTGTTGTTGTGAGCATCCAATACATTGAGTGACCAGTCAGCTTTTTGTCCGGGTTCAAGTTTTTTATCAAAATGAAGCGTAGCAATAAGTTTTTTATTTGTGTGGGGAACCTCTATAAAAGCCTGCCCGGAGCGTATCTTGAAATCACGGACTCCAAACCAGCGCATTATAAAGCCACCCTGATACTCACATGTAATTGGAAGCGAAAATATGCGGATGCCTTTTCCCGGAACATAATGATGCGCTAGCATGGATTCATTTGCGACTATTTCAATATGAATAGGCTCTTCAAGGTCATAGGAGCCGATAAGGAACTGTGCTGTTTCTCCGCTTGCATATTTAGTTCTTTCAGACATGGTAAGCGATGTCAGTTTGATAGGCAGTGTACTGAATTGGGTTTCCAGAACCAAAAGCACAATGGATTGAACCTTAACACCTCCCCATGGATCTTCTGTGCTCAGTTTTAATCTGTACACTCCAGGTTCTAAGCCATTGATATGCAGAGGAGACGGCTCTTTTCCATCATAGATTATTTCACCACTGGTGATTTCTTTACCATCCAGGATATTTTTATACCTGTCCTCGAGCGTCTTCTCTCCATTATAATCCCAGTGAAAAATATTTAACTCTTCTTCAACAGGAGGATTTTCTTCTAATGCATTTATAACATAAGCAGCTTTTCCAGCTACCATCTGACTATTGAGATTTAAAAGTTGCGATTTAATTATAAAAGGCGTGTGTGCATATTGAAAAGCTGAATTCAGTGCGATACTGAATTGATATGCGAATCGGTCGGCTATGTAGGTTTTTGTACCTGTAATTGTTCTGCCAGATGAATCCATTGCCTCTATTTCTACTTCAAACTCATAGGGAATATTTTCTGAACTCTTCTTTCGGGGAGCTTCCGGCATAAATGAGAATACGAAATGCCCATTCTCATCCGTCTTTAATGATGTATTATATATTTCATCATAATCATAACTATCCCTGTACCACGGTGAGCACCACCAATAAAAGGAAGGTAAATATGGATTGCGGGTAATTTTCACTTGCAACAATGCCTGAGGCACCGGTCCACCAAAATAATAGAGCACAGCTCCCTCAACCGTTGCGCTCTTTCCAAGTTGCCAAATTCCTTCGCCCTCTGCGAGTATCACCTCAAATTCGGGCTTCTTATATTCTTCAATGCTTACTCGCTTTTCAATTTTTGCTATTTTAAAACCTTTGACATATGCTCTTATTACATAGTACCCGAGACGAGTCTCAGCGGGTATAGCCAGCTCAGTAGATGCAGTTCCCATGGCATTAATACGCAATGTTTGCCTGGTAAGCACCTGATCATGTGTATCCAGCATTTCAACAATTATTGGCGCTTTTCCGCCATAAGTAATGAATCCACCTGCATCCCGTTTAAAAGCAGTGAATTTTGCTTTGATTTTTTGACCCGGTCGGTATATTGGCTTATCTAAATCTATGGCAACTTCAATTCCCGTAAAAGGTGAAAATACTTCTATTCTATCATCCAGTTCAATATAGCTTTTGCCATAATGAGCATGAGCTTCTGCTTTATATGTAAAGAGATTGTTCTGCAGTTTTTTTGTGTCAATGATTACAGGAACTCGAGCTATTCCTTCTTTATCTGTCTGAAAGGAATCAAATTTGCTTGATGTCCGGAGATGGTCATCATCAGAAAAACGTTCAGAACTAAGTTCAACATCTACATCAGCTTTCTCAATCCCCTTGCCAGAATTCCCATCAAATACATAAAATGAAAATGCATTTACTTTCTTTTTTCTTGATCCACCAGGTTGATATATCAAATTCAATTCTTTATTTTCAAACGCAGGAGTGCCTATCATTACTAATTTTGTTAAATGAGCTCTTGCTTTTGAAATGACGGACTCACCTAATTTGAATGCTTTGTGATTTGATGCAAATAGAAAGTATTCTTTCTCTTCGCTAACAGGAATATGAACGGCAGATGTTATATAATGGTAAGGATCCGGCGCATTTTTTACATCAATATTCATTGACCACTCTGCAACCGGTTCGACTGATTGCATTATTTTCTCTAATATTTTGTAATAGTCTTCCGTATTTTCACGGGGATTTATATTACTTATAATGAAATGATTATAGAGACGGAAGTGCACTTCGTTTAGATTTCGCGTGATGATTTCAACATTGCTGCTGAGTGGCGGCGCTGTAAGAACTTTTAGTTCTATGATAGGCAATTTAATTTCAGCATTAAGCTTCAGGCAGTCTGAAAAAGCATACGTTTTCTGCCAACTTTGAATAACCGAATCACATAACTGAAGAGCTTCATCAAATCGTTCGGCTTCATTGAGAATTTTAGCAGCATGATATGCAAATTTAGCTTTTGCTTCATCAGACTGAAAACTGTTCTTCCACTTAGTCAATAGATCAATTGCTGCAAGTAGTTCTTCTTTATGCTCTTTACTCCATTGCATCCTGTATGGATGATCAAATGATATGAGAAGACGTTTTAATTTCCACATTTCAGACGCTTCGATACGTTTTTCATTGTTCAAATTTACTGCATCTTCCAATATGATCGCAATCCGGTGCTCTATGGGTTCAATGGTCGAAATAGATTCTTTGAAATCACCAGCAGGGTATTCTTCACGGATAAATCCCATCGCTTGCGGTAAAGGATAATCCTCGTCGCGCCATGCATTTTCATGAAGATAATGCAGCCAGTAATGTACAACAAAATCCCAATATGTTGGATATAATTGCTCATCGATTTCGGCAATATCGAAAAAGTATGCTTCTTGTTTTAAATCATGTTGAACAAGTATCATTCGTTTTTGCCATAGCTCATCATACATTTTATTAATTTCAGCGTGCATCTGTTCGGCCGTCATTTCTTCAATGTCAGCTTGTTCAGAATCGTACCAGCTAGCGAAGCCGCGTCTGTATTTTTTAATAATGGTTTCGTAAAGTACTGCTTTTGCCAAAGATATACGAGCCTGCCAGAGAGGATCATTTGGTTTTTGTATTGTATCCAGAATGTGGACAGCCTGTTCCAGCCGGAAGAGCAATGCAGCAGATTCCGACATGCGGTAGAGTGCTTTTAGTTGTTCCTCTCCAGCGGCAGTTTTTGATAGTTCTGTATAAGCATCCAGTGCCTGACCATACAATCCCTTATCGAACAGCTCATCCGCTTTAGTGAAATCAACAGCAGTTTGCTCAGCCGCAACTGTTCCCAGCCAAACGCATATCAAAAAAATAAGCAACGTAGCGCTTGTTTTCATATAGCAATCATGTTACTATAGCGAATATTCAAAAGCAAGGAAGGGGACAGGCATTTACAAATTTACAAATTTGTAAACGCCTGTCCCCAATTGGAGGTAAACGAAATGAACGATGGACATGTATTTGCAGGATTCCCGAAAGAATGTGTAAAATTTTTCCGGGAATTGAAAGCAAATA
>MFGW01000138.1:17376-20706 GCA_001780385.1 Candidatus Fischerbacteria bacterium RBG_13_37_8
GGCATGGTTTGAGCATCACAGGAAGGAATATGAACAATATGTAAAAAAACCAGCAGAAGCATTTATTGTAGAAATGGGCAGCAGACTGAAGACGCTTTCAAGGGATATTATTGCTATTCCACGCACCAACAAGTCCCTGTTCAGAATAAACAGAGATACACGTTTCAGCACGGATAAATCTCCCTACAAAACAAATCTCGGGATATATTTTTGGCAAGCACCTTATTCAAAAATGGAAAGTTCAGGATTGTATTTTCATCTCGATCCACCAAAATTGATGCTGGCAGCAGGAATATACATGATGACAAAACCAGTGCTCAGCAAGTATCGCAGGACAATAGCTGATGATACGAAACGAAAAGCGTTATTGAACATAATGCGAAAGATACAGGCAGCAGGGGAGTATGAGATTGGAGGAAAAACCTACAAGAAAATCCCAGCAGGATATGATGCAAACATCAAAGGTGCAGAGTTGCTACTTCACAGCGGATTGTATACTTATATCGAAATGAAGATTCCTGCTGAATTCTATACTGCTGAATGTATTGAATTTTGTTATGCTCATTTCAAGATAATGTTACCGCTACATTTATGGCATGTAGAACTGTTACGCGGAAATTAATTGATGGGGGACAGGCGTTCACATGTTTACAAATTTGTACCGTCATTCATTATCCATCGAGCAATCTTTTCTCCCCCTGCAGGTTCTTTATATCCGTTATATCTTGCGTGATTTCTAATGTGCCCAGGTAATTTCTATATTTATCACGTACGGCAAAATATCGTATCAAGATTACTCTGTCGTTAAAATTAATCCAGAAATCATAAGAGTCTTTTTTCCCTTGTTTAAAATTCTTCAGTATTTCTTCCACTTTATCAACACTATTGGGCGGATGACATAATCTTACTTCGCGGTTGAGAACTGATTTTGTCCTTACAAATATTCGCTCTTTGTTATCTGAAAAATACGCTACCTTGTCATTACGATCGACAAAGCTTATATCCACCGGCAATGCATTAAGCAGAAACATTAAATCTTTGACTGCAACCGTTCCCGTCGGAAATGAAATCATCCCGTCTTCTGTTATTTTAGGTACCTCTTCAATTGATACCTTTAAATCAAAAATCATCCGGTTAATATCCTGTGGAATGCTGATATAAATGAATCCAAGATCAATACTTTCTTTTAAAATAGAGACCCAATCATCAGCGGTAAGTTTTTCTATTGCGGTTGGGAATAGAATATTTTCTTCTTTAAAAATCATGCCTTTTGCTTCTTCTATAAATGACGCAATCGTTTTTGTGGTTTCTTCTTTTGATTTTTTTTCAGTAATTGCACTGATGGATTGACGCAGGAGATCACGTATTTCATTATCTTTGCCCCACATTACTTTTGAGGGACCCATGAAACCGGCTTTCTCGAGGTAGGGAAACAGGACTTGTTCTTTTTTGACATAATGTTTTTCGATGTTTCGCAAATCAGTAAGCTTGTCTGCAAGTGCTGAAAAATCAGTTGAAGGTTTTTGTATCATTTCTTCCACAGTTTGTAATCTTTTTTCTATTTCTCTGTTTTCCAGTTTGAAAAGTGTTACAGGATGTGCTGGTGATTCTTCTTTCTGCATAATATTTTTCAGAGATGATTCGAAAAGCAGTGCATGAACATTGCAAAATTTTTTGATTTCATCAGGAGAGGTGCCTTCCTCAATAAGCGCTTGTTCTAAAGCAGCAATTTCAGCAGCGGTGATTTCACCGATTTCTTTTTCAAATCTATCTTTCGCTGCTTCCAGTGATAAACCTTTATGCAACTGCATGATAATATCCTTAAGAATTCGTTTTTTCTTCAGCATTTTTTCGTCATTAGAAATATTGGTCATGATGTGATTTTCCTCCTTAATAATAAAAAGGGGTCAAGGATTCGAGGATTCAAGGGGTCAAGTGCTTACGAGTGAGGTGCTCACACATTCTCTGCAATCCTTGCTCCGAATATATTGTAGTGGTGAACCTTATGTTCGCCCTAGCATAATTTTATTATTTAAATATATCTCATACTATCAGGATGTCAAGAAGAAAACTATTGGTCGGTTTTCTCTCACATTACATTCAAAGATAGAAAATCGAACAAAAACTCGATTTAACCTCCTCCTCTACCTCTGCCTCTATTTCTACCTCTACCTATACCTTTCTATTATTATCCTGGCGCAAATTTCTGGACATTTGGTTTTCAAATTGCATATAATTTGATATATGCCGACGATAATGACACATACTATCATAGCTGGATCAGGAGGCTTATTATTTCAGAAGAAACGCGAACCTGTTAAATTTTGGATAATTACGGTGCTATGCTCGGTAATTGCTGATGCAGATGTCGTAGGATTTCGTTTAGGCATTGAATACAATTCATTTTGGGGACACCGTGGATTTTTTCATTCATTATTTTTTGCTTTATTGTTTGCATTTATATGTGCGTTGCTGTTTTTCAGGGAGCATGTACTTTTTTCACGGAAGTGGTGGAGATATATGCTTTTTTTCTCGATTTTGGGAGCAAGTCACAGCATAACTGATGCATTTACCAGTGGAGGTTATGGCATAGCTTTACTGTCGCCGTTTGATACGACACGTTATTTCTTTCCCTTTACGCCAATAGAGGTGGCGCCTATCAGTATTCGCAAATTTCTAAGTTGCCAGGGAATACGTGTTATGGCAAGTGAGATAATATGCATTTGGTTGCCGATATTCATTTTTGGTTTTTGGCCCCGCATTGCCAAGAAAGCACGAATCGCCTAATGAGAAATAAACAAAATTACGGCAAGGCTTATAAATAGCATGACCGCATAGAAGAGGACTTCATTCATGGGGAATTTTTCTTTGCGCTCACGGTGTACAAAGATACGAAAGATGATTCCCGTGAGATAAACAATAACTGCGAGAGCTAAGTATTCAGCCATGGCGATGAATACGATGATGAAGAAAGCGAAGCTCAATACTGCATACGGGATAACACCGATGATTTTATCCTGGCGAGTCAAACGAATTGCCAGGATGGATGAATACAGATAAGGTACCAGTGAGCATATGACAGAGATGCTGATGGCACCAAAATACAGGTTTTGCAGAAGGGGAGTGTTGCCTCTGGCGCTGATATCCGGTGTAGCTGAGAAAGCATAGAGCAGGAGCAGGACGAGCTGTGTGATAATATTGGATACGGTCAGTGCAAATACTGGCGTAGCGCGGCTATTGCATCGCGCAAATGCTTTTGGGAAAGCGCCATCCTGGGCGGCGGAAATGAAGGGTGTTTCTGCTGCGAGCAAGAGCCATGAGAGCAGGGCA
>MFGW01000138.1:20724-21521 GCA_001780385.1 Candidatus Fischerbacteria bacterium RBG_13_37_8
CACGGCTGCTTCTACGCCAAGAAATGCAAATACCATGACATTAAAACTGCCGCCTACCTGATGCCAGAAGTCAGCAGGCATACCGGTTGTATTCAATGTTTGTGCAAACGGATCGCTAATAAAGGTGAACTTAAAATAAAACAAGGCAACGAATACGACAAATACTAGTGGGAGGAGCTTGATAATGGTGATAATGCCATTGGTAATGCCGGCAGTTTTGATGCCAGCCATGATCAGCAGATGATAGCTCCAGAGCAAAACACTTGCCAGGAGAAAGGCAGTCCATTTATTGGATGCAAGAACCGGAATATACTCGCTGAGGATCTTCGGTATGGCAAAAAAATAGGCAAGATTTGCGAATAGGATGCTCCACCAATATCCGTATGCGGAATTGAAACCGGCAAATTCACCCCCCGCTTCACGTGCATACGTGTAAATACCGCCGGAGAGATCCGGTCTTTTATCCGCAAGGTATTGAAATACGCGCACCAATGCAAAGAAACCGAAGCCGGTTATTACCCATGCTATGACAATCCATCCGGGATTTGCCCTGTTGCCCAGGTCAGCAGGTGAATTGAAAATGCCGGAACCTACCATTGATCCGATAACAACAGCCAGCAATGGAAAAAATCCCAATACCTTAAGATTCATTTGTTTAATACCTGTTCATTTCTATTGGACTTCTGCTCGTCTTCTACTCCCAATAAGCCTGCTCGCTTTTTTGATAAATGAGTTATTCAATATTTTCAACTTAGTTATTCTATGCCTTAATTTAAAATAATGCAAAGCAATGAGGA
>MFGW01000138.1:21587-21829 GCA_001780385.1 Candidatus Fischerbacteria bacterium RBG_13_37_8
TAGCAACAACAAATCATTCATTTCATACGATAATAATAAATAGACAAATTATAATGATAATAAAATCAAAATTATCCTATAAGGAAAGAAAATTACCACATCTCCAGATTGGAGGCAAAATTTATTTTATAACATTTAGCACAATTATTAATTCATGCTCTACAAATAATATAACGCGAATAGAACTCGATGATAACTCAAAACAGATTGTATTGAATGCTTTTAAATATTGGCATAATAAA
>MFGW01000138.1:21889-31298 GCA_001780385.1 Candidatus Fischerbacteria bacterium RBG_13_37_8
TTGAGAGACTCAAATGGTGCCTATTATGATCTATCAGATATTCTTTGCAGTATAAAAAGCTATGCATCACGCAAGATTAATATAGCATTGAAAAGAAGAGGAAGTTTATGGGAGATAGAAAGTTGGGATAGAATAATAAGAGATGAGGATGATTTTAGTTCTAAATGGGATTATATAATGAATAATCCAGTTGAAAAAGGATATTGTTCTCGGGTAGGGGATTATGCATTTATATGGAGCTACAGGCCTGGAGACCTGTAGCTCCTCATCCTGGAGACCTGTAGCTCCTCATCCTGGAGACCTGTAGCTCCTCATCCTGGAGACCTGTAGCTCCTCATCCTGGAGACCTGTAGTTACTCTATTTCGGAGATAGCTCCTTTTCATCCTCTTCTTGCCTTCTGATCCTTGACTATCATTATACTTTTTTTTATAATAAAACCAGTAAAAATGAAACCTGTAGTAAAAAAATTGAAAAATTTCAAAGAAGCAGAAAAATCAGAAATACTGCAACAGATTAATGCCACGCATGAAGAAAGACAAAAAATTGCCAAGAACCTGAAAGAAAGATTCTATGGGGAAAATGTTCCAGATGTAAAAGAAGCTGCAAATGAAAAGTAATTACTTTACAAAGGATCTTGATGATTTACAGTATTTAATGGCTATAAAATAATCCTTAATTATTTTTCACGATTATTATTCCTGTCCCTTATGTGCCATAAGGTTATTCTGCATTTTTTTGTTCATCATCAAGAATGCTTTAATCAAACTTTTCCTGGTCTTCTATTTCCGGATAGCCCTGCTTATCATATTCATGAATTGCAATATCCGGATAAAACCAGTCAAACATATCGCGCCTCAGTTTTGCCATCCAGGTCTCGTTCCCGGCTTTTCGCTTGAGATTATAAAAAACAATTCCCTCTGCAAACACTTTATCATCGATTCCTTTTTTTGATGCGATTTTCTGATAATAGCGTGAATGCAGCCAGTCTTTGAACCAGTCGCTCCAGTTTTCGAAGATGCGTTCATGCTCATGGAAAGACCTATAGCGAAGGTCGCTGATAGCTTTTTCAAAAGGATACCACTCGTGGAAGTCGAGCTTGTATGGATTGCCCTGGATTTTAGGTCCTATGCATTCTCCCGCCTGTTCCCCATCAGCTTTGACATATCCTTTATTTATGGAACGGAATATGCCTTCGATGATATGATTTTTTCCACCAATGATCTGAAGTGGATCAATTATATTTTTTCTATTCTGAAGCGCGATAAGTCTTCCATGTTCTGTTTTTAATTTAACATTCGTGCCATTAAGCTTTTCCACAGCAAAAGTATCCTCGTCTTCAAATACCCATTCATAACCGGGATTAACTTTATTGATGACAAGGTATAGCTCAGCATTGCGCATGCCATATTTTCTTCCATGCTGTTTATAATCTTCCTTATCAACTTGAAAAGTCTGCCGTAGAAAAGGACAGTACAGCTTTGGAAAATCTGTCATCACTGTTGATTCTGTTGCATGAGTATTCAAATTCATATGAAAATTATATACCTAATCAGCAAAGAAAATAAAGCACCACATGTTTTATATATTAAAGTATTCGCATATTGTTTTACCTTTGGTTGTTTGGCAATAATGTCGCCGCCGGTGAAATAACCCTCTGCCTGCTGTGTGTTGAGCAATTGCAGGTACCATTCGTCATCTGGTTTGGTGGTTATTGGCTTCGCTAAATCTATTTTATCAGCTTTGCATCATTAACTTTTACCATTACGGTGTAGCTGTCACCTTCAAAAAGCGGCGGATACTCGGCTGGTAATTCAACATCTGCGCCGGTGAATTCAAGCTTTATATTGCTGATGAAGGGCTGGTTTAACCGGGCAAATTGCCGCAATACCTTCGGCTGTATCTTCTCGCCGGGTTGAATCATCTCACATACCCCGCCTGTGGCGCGTGCTACTCCCTTAGTGAGATGATGACTGGCGCCATACCCTATGCCAAATGTGAAAATCCGCATGCGCTTGCGTGCTTCTGTCGCTTTGCGTATCGATGAACCTTCCATCGAACCGGAACAATCAAGCACAAATATTACTTCGGATTTGATATCAAATTTTTCTGCAAAATTATCAAATGATGGATAAAAACGCACAAGCGCCGCTTTCTGCCCATTTTCATGCGCGGCTATGATGCACACCGGCTCCTCTGATTGTGCAGTAGCTATCTCTGCAATGAAGTCCCTGTCTAAGTTAGTGTGCCCTTCAGCTAATGTCACAATGGTATAGGAACCTTTATGGCTTACATTAATGGCATGAGAGGGTGAGGTGATCTCAATTACTTGCTTTGATAAAATGCGAACGTTTATTCCAAACTTGTAAGGGACGCCTGTCGTATAAGGAGGAGTGATTCGGTCAGCTTTGACAGGATCTTCCGTGGCTGGCACATAACGCGGACTTACCGTGGTTGGTATCTGTAATCGTATAACGCCATCCACTACCGGCAATTCTGATACATAAAATATGCGAACTGTCACCTCCTGTCCGTGTTTGATATTGCCAACCGAAATGATCAGAATATCCTGTGCTTCCTGGTCTAATAAATATGCAGCATCACCGTCCTGGATCGCTTTATCATAGATTTTGAATGCTTTTTCACGCTCCTCCGCAACTCCTTTGATTGTCCTCCCATCAGTCTCTATTTCAAAACCACATACCGCCGCACTTTCTTCCAGCGGGAAGCAGTACACAACCTCTACAGCATTTTGCTCCATATTTTTGTACTGCTGAATCAAAGTGGTGTGAGCCGCTACATCCTTTATCTCTACTTCTACCTGCACATCTTTGAGTGTAACGCAGCGAGGCTCCTCGTCGGGAATCGCTGGAGAAATATAAAAACCTGCCTGTCTAATCATGCTTATTGACTTGGCGTCCTCCTTTTTTTAGGTTTATGATAAAATCCTGAATTTGTTTTAATTCCCGGCTGTCGAGCTTGTTTTGTGCAAACAATAACTCAATGCCTGGAGTTATGTTAAATTTTTCCCAGATTGTTGTCAGTACTTCTTCCTCACGATCAATACTAACCGGTATTGCTTTTCCCTCAAGCATTTCTTTTATGTGAATGAGGGGCACACCCTGTTCAGTCCATTGCAATATTTTCTTGAGCTGTTCAAGGTGTTCATCCGTGTAGTAAGCGCCGCGACCGCCGCTGAGTGGTGGTTTCAGGAGTCCACGTTGGATGTAGTAGCGGATCGTTCTACGGATTGACCCGGTTGTTTTAGCCAGATAATCGATATTGTACATAATAGTAACTCCCTTAAGTATACATAAACATAACACTAATTGAACTAAACCGCTTCGCGGTAGTTTTCTTAGCATACGGCCTTCCTATAAAAAATTATTCTTACCTCTAACAAACTTTTTTTTGAAAAATGCTAATGAGACAGCTTGGCTCATTATTGCCATTAGAAATAGTCATCGGTAATTTATTAGTGGATTAACAGAATACCTACGGCATGTTCACGGGTATTCACAATATTAACCAAAGGAGGTACTAATGACTATTTTACGACAAAAAATGATTAATGCGATGAAACTGCGAGGATTTTCTGAGCGCACACAGGATAGCTATGTGATGGCAATAGCGGCAATGGCGCGATTCTATAAAGAAGCGCCGGATAAGATAAGCAAAGAGAAAGTACAAGCATATCTACTGCAGCTTTGGGATACGCAGAAGCTTTCCTGGAGTAGCTGCAATGTAGTGGTTTCAGCGCTTCGATTTTTCTATGTTCAGCTTTTGGGCATCCAAGAAATGAGACTATGGATTCCTCCAAGAAAGGTAGAGAGCAAGCTGCCGGAGATTCTTAGCAAAGAGGAAGTAGAGCGTATTTTGAGCGCCTTGGAGAATCCAAAGCATCGCACGCTGCTAATGACAACATATGCTGGAGGGCTTCGAGTAAGCGAGGTAGTCAATCTGCAAGTAAAAGATATAGATAGTCAACGGATGACGATACGAGTTAAACAAGGGAAGGGGCGAAAGGATCGCTATACTATTTTATCCAGAAAGTTGCTTGTTCAATTGCGGGATTATTGGAAAATACAAAGGCCACCAGTATATTTATTTCCCGGCACGAAATTAAATGAGCCCTTATGCAGGCAATCGGCTCTTTTAATTTATCATAAGGCAAAAAGTAAAGCTGGCATAACCAAAGAAGGTGGGATTCATAGCCTTCGTCATGCTTTTGCTACCCATATGCTCGAAGCAGGCGTGGATTTACGCACCATACAACTGATGATGGGACACAGTTCGATTCGTAGCACTATGCGATATTTACATGTGACCAGCAAGCACATGGGGACAATCATCAGTCCATTGGATTTATTGGACCTGCCTGACGGTAGGTTATTGCAGTAGGGTAGCGATGAAGCTTATCTGCTGTAGCCAACAAGAGGAGGCAGAGGCTCAACAAAATAGAACCCAGTGTGAACTTGCCGATATATTTCGCATGCACGCAAAGAGCTACCGCGAGAATCATTCTCTGCCATTGCTTCATCTTAAAGTAATGCATGCTATCGAGATCTGCAGAACAGCTTATCTTGGAGGTCACATAGAAAAGTGCGATCATTGCGGACATGAAAGAATATCTTATAACTCATGCCGCAACCGTCACTGCCCAAAATGCCAGAGTTTGCCTAAAGCAAAATGGATTCAAGATAGAAAGAAGGAGTTACTGCCGGTCTCTTACTTCCACACGGTCTTTACTCTGCCTCATGAACTCAATCTCATTGTATTACGCAACAAGAAGACTATCTTTAATATTCTGTTTCGCGCTGTTGCTGAGACGCTCCAGGAATTTGCCGCCAACGAAGGTGGCAGGATTGGATTTATTGCTATCTTGCATACATGGGATCAAACTCTCACGGACCACTTTCATCTGCATTGCCTCATAGCCGGTGGCATGCTCTCTCTCGATGACGCACAATGGATTCCTCTTCGCAAAAACTACCTTTTTCCTGTAAAGGCGCTTTCCAAAAAGTTCAGAGGAAAATTCATTTATTATCTAAAACAGGCATTTACAGATGGCAATCTCATTTTCCCAGGTAAAATAGCGCATCTTGCAAATGCCAATGAATTTGAACGATTAATCCGCAAACTTTGGAAAAAAGATTGGATTGTTTACTCAAAAAAACCTTTTGTAGAGCCTTGCCACGTTCTTGACTATCTCGGCAGATACACGCATCGAGTTGCTATATCGAATAACCGGATAATCTCAGTTCAGGATCGAATGGTAAGCTTTCAGTACAAAGACCGTAAACATGACAATAAGTTAAAAGTTATGACTCTTGATGCAGATGAATTCATGCGCCGTTTCCTGCTCCATGTTTTACCTGACTCCTTTGTTCGCATCAGACATTTCGGATTCCTTGCCAATCGCAGCAAAAAGCATTCGCTCTTTCTCTGCAGACAATTTCTTCATATCCCACCTGAATCAATGCCACAAACTGAAATGAAAACCAGAGAATTTTTAATTGAATTAACAGGCATAGACCTGAACCAATGTCCTCTGTGCAAAAAAGGAACTATGAGCATTATCGCTCAGCTTCCCCCTGCTTTTGCCTCTTTTTATGCCCAACCTGATTTTTTCGATTCATCATGATTATGTGCTTTCATCCCTTTAAAATAAAATGTATTACCTTGGCGCTTTATAACAACTTCCAGTACTGGTCTACCCTCGAAAGCATACCCTCACTAAAAATAGAAATAAATCCCATATACAATCTGTTCAAAAATTCATCTGTTGCCAGACAAATCAACCTTATCTTATTTCCTTCTCTTAAAATAATTCCTTCATTAAACTTATCTGGCCCCCTTACTCATTAAAGCATATTTTTTCAATCCCCATAGCAAATTATATTTTCCCGCTCAGCGGCTTAGTCCAACACATTTTATCCGCAATGCATCCTTGTACTGCGGATAAAATCCTATGCATTATGTGAAGTTCTTTATTATGTAAAGTAAGGCTGCATAAAGATAGATCTCATCAAGATTAATGCGCGACTCAGCTTTACATAATAATTATTGTTTTTTCTTAATTGAATATTTTTCAAATATAGTATGTTTTCTTAGCAATTCACTTAATTGTGATATGGTAATCTTTGCCAGTCAATAAGGCTGGAAAGGAGGATACCATGATAGAAAAACATGTCAAAAAGCCTATAGTAGTGAACAGCATAGAAAACACATCTTTCAGATCATCTATAGAGGGCTTTTCTGAGTATTTAAACAAAAACGGATATTCAAATCGCAGTTTAAATGATTACTTGCGAGTCATCAATCATTTTTGCTATTGGCTCAATGCAGAGAATATTGCTCTATGTACCATTAATACAGATACAGTAAACGTATTCTTGTATGATCATTTCAAAAAATGTTGTTGTCCCATTCCTAAAGGAAAACCAATCCGAATATGTAGCATTGCATTGAAGCATTTTTTAAAGATGCTTCAAGAAGTTAATATAATAGTTCCTCCTGAAAAATCTCATTCTCTTTCTTGCGCGGATAAAATAATGTGCGAATTCAGGACATATTTAGAAAATGTTAATGGAGTTATGGCAAGCACTATGCATTTATATTCGAGGCATATTAAAAAGTTTCTCCAACAACAGTATGAAAATGATATGATTGAATTCCAGCAATTAACCATAGATGAAGTAAGGGAATATGTATGTAATAAAGCTAAAAGATATAAGCCAAAAACCAGCAAGGTATTATCAACATCACTGAGAGCATTTTTTCGATTTTTATTAATGACAAATCGCATACTACATCCTCTCCATGATGCCGTACCTTCAGTTGCCTACAGAAGGCTTTCAACAATTCCTAAATATCTTACCGGAGATCAATTCGAAATTTTATTATCGTCATTTAATGTATCCAGTCCCATCGGCCTGCGTAATAAAGCAATGGCTCTTTTAATGGCTCGGTTAGGATTACGTTCTCATGAAGCAGTTCAGATTACTATTGAAGATATTAATTGGCGAGAAGCAACAATTACGATTAAGAAAAATAAGTCCCGACGCACATTGTATTTACCACTAACAAAAGAAATAGGGGATATTGTTGCTTTATATCTTCAGAAAGGACGGCCTTATACAGAAGAACGTCGCATATTCGTGACTCATGCTCTGCCTAAAGGAAAGCCATTACCTGAAAGAGGCTTACAAGCAGCTATCAGAGAAGCATTCAAGCATTGCAAGCTAGAAGTACCATCAAATGGAACTCATATGCTACGACATACTCTTGCTACCCAATTATTGCAAAAAGGCGCTCGGTTAAAAGAGATAGCTGATATATTAGATCATTGCAGCATAGATACTACTTTCATTTATACTAAAGTTAATCTAAAACAACTTGATCAAGTAACGCTGTCATGGCCGGAGGTGTAATCATGAAATATAAAACACTTCTTGAAGCTGCAGAAGATTACCTTAGATACCGTAGGCAATTAGGATTTGCATTGCGTATCGAGGGTTATCAACTCTGCAAATTTGCTCAATATGCAGACGCGCAAGGTCATAAAGGACCAATCACTATTGAACTGGCTTTATAATGGGCTAAATTATCTCCAGATTGCCACCCTATCTCATGCGCTCGTCGGCTGGATATTATTAGGCGCTTTGCCAAGCATATGAAGCTGTTCATTCCAGAAACACAAATTCCGCCAGAAGGAATATTAGGTCCGTCCTATCGGCGTATTACCCCACACATCTATTCTCCAGAAGAAATTGTTGCTCTTATGAAAGCTGCAGGAAATCTTACTCCTTTAAATGGCCTTCGTCCGCATACCTACAGCACACTTTTTGGCTTACTAACCTCCACTGGAATGCGTATCTCAGAATGTCTTCGTCTGTCAAACTATGATATTAATTTAAGCTCCGGAATAATCACTATTGTACAGACCAAATATCATAAATCAAGAATAATACCTGTACATTCAACAACGATAAAAGCGCTACAATCCTATATAAACAAAAGGAATATGAGGTACCCTATGCCCGGGACAGATGCTTTTTTTCTCACAGAAAAAGGCACTTCTTTAAAATATCATAAAGTATTGATGACTTTTAGAGATATTGTATTTAAGCTTGGATGGCGCAGTAAAATCGGAGATCGAGGTCCAAGAATTCATGACCTGCGCCATACATTTGTGGTGCGAAAATACCTTGAATGGTATCGCAAAGATGAAGATGTACACAAAAAAGTACCGTATCTTTCCACTTATCTTGGACATGTAAATGTATCCGATACATATTGGTATCTCACCGCTATTCCTGAACTTATGGCTATTGTTGCATTACGCTTTGAAAATTTTGCTATGGAGGTGCATAATGTCTAATCTATCTTTCGCTAAAATAGTGCAGGACTTTTTCCTTAACAGATTGATAAATCAAAAAAACGTAAGTCCTCAAACAATATCTTCCTATCGTGATACTATTCGATTGCTACTTCATTATCTCTATTGTCAAAATAAAAAAGCGCCTAGCTGTTTAACAATAGCTGATATTGATGCATCAGTAATTCTAAAATTCCTGAATTATCTTGAGAAGGAACGGAATAATTCCATTACAAGCAGAAATGCAAGACTATCCGCTATTCGTTCATTATTTCGTTATGCATCTTTCATTCAACCTGAATCTATGGAAATAATTCAAAAAGTACTTGCCATCCCTATGAAGCGTTCTAATCGCCTGCAAGTTCTTCATCTTACGAAAGAAGAAATAGAATCTATTATTAATGCTCCTGATTCATCCTCCTGGAGTGGAATGAGAGATCGTACAATGTTTATGACATTTTATAATATTGGAGCAAGAGTATCAGAAATTATAGCATTGAGGATTAGCCATGTCTCGATCGGCAAGAATTCGTATGCCAGAATACAAGGAAAAGGAAGAAAAGAAAGAATTATTCCATTATGGAAATCTACAGCACATATGATTAAAACATGGATAAAATACTTGGGTAGTAACCACGATAATTACCTTTTTCCCAATAATCAGGGAAACCCTTTGACCCGGCAGGGTGTAAAATACCGCCTTCGACTCGCAAAAAATATCGCAGAACGAAATTGCCCTTCATTAAAAAACAAAAAAGTTTGTCCGCATATCCTGAGGCATACCACTGCTATGCATTTATTGCAATCCGGTATTGATATTAGTTTAATAGCTTTATGGCTTGGACATGAAAGTCCCTTAACAACACATATTTATCTACAGGCTGATATCGTAATGAAAGAGAGTATTTTAAAAAAACTTGACCCTCCTGCTTCAAAATATATTCGCTATAGGGCTAATGATTCACTATTGCAATTCCTTGAAAAGCTATAATTATTATGTAAAGCTGAGTCACGCTTGAATCTTGATGAGA
>MFGW01000139.1:0-3080 GCA_001780385.1 Candidatus Fischerbacteria bacterium RBG_13_37_8
AATGCCTTTATCAATAGATATATGAACTTTGTTCAACCAACATCCACTTCTGAGCCCATTATTCCATCATTCCACCATTCCATTAACCCAATTGCGTCGCCTTGCGACGCTATGTTCTATTATTTGCAAGTTCTGAATAATCCGGTTTATAGATAAGCAGCGCATAATAACCGTAATGAGTCGGAATAAAATCAAATTGCTCAGCAACGTTGGTTCCGCCGGAGTCAACTTTCGTGCCCGGAATCGCATCGCCAAGCCGGAAATATTCTACTGAATAATCTATCAATGCAATACCAATGTCTCCGCCGCTGGGAGTGACCATGAATCTGAATACTCTATTTTCATCAGTACTTTCTATCAATATCTCTTCAATTGAAACGATACCGTTGGTGGGAATTGATCCAACTCTACCCGTTACCGGGAGCGGCACTTTAAATCCGGAAGCATCTTTGCAGATTGTGTAAGTGGAAGTCGAAGGAGTAGTGCTTCCCTGGATTACACCTGCGAACCAGTTTATCGTAGAGGAAATATTTCTATTTGCACCGATAATGTCAACGCCGCCGGCGGTCGATGAATTAGATGATTTCAGGACTGTCTCGAAACCCTGCGTTGCGCCCGTGTAATCATCATGCAAGCGCAGGTCATAATTTGCAGTACCGGTTGAAGGCAAAATGCCTACTGCTCCCCAATATTTTTCATCTCCATCATTTTCTACCACAAATGCATACCCATCGCAATTAAAATCAATAGCTCCGGCTGTATCCCTGTCAGGCGGGGCTGAGCTGCTGTAGGGGATATTATCGCTCAACAGTTTGGGCGACCATACATACTGCGCATAATAGGTATTATCAGTCTCATTGCTTTCGTTATAATTATCATTTGCATCAATAAACATTCCCAGTGTATGTCTTCCACCTTTAATCGGTTGGGCAAGCGGATTATTATAATCCAGCGCAATTGCATCCGCATCCAGGGAAGTAAAGGTGCCTTCTTCAAGAGTGGTATCATCGAGCAGATAGCGGATCTGGAAACCGGTATTTATATCCAGCGGTCCTTCATTAATGTTGGTGGAATTGACATAGGTAGTTCCGGTTCCTCCCGGTAAGGTGGCGGTAACCAGGCAACTGTTGAGGGTGCATCCGGTCGAGCTGCGCGCAACGATCGGCGCTGTCCAGCCTGTCTGTGCAAATGAAGTAAGATTCGAAGGCGAAAGTTCAATAATAAGATTAAGATTGATTGTATGAATGAGCTCAGATGAATCCGGTTTATAGATCAATAGACCATAGTATCCGCTCGCGGTGGGTTTGAAATCAAAATATTCAAGACTATCAGTACCTGCATTATTCACCCATGTCCCCGTTATTGCAGAATTCAATGAGAAATATTGTTCGGTGCGATTGATCATTGCCAGGCCTATGTCGCCACCGGAAGGCGTAACCAAAAATCTCCAGTAACTGCCGATATCGGATGAATCGATATAAATTTCTTTTATCGCAACTATTGCGCTCGCAGGGATGCTGCCGGAGGTACCAGAATTGGGCACATTTAGGGGACTTCCGGAAAGTGCCCTATGAATTGAATAGGTACTTGTGTAAGGAGTATTGCTTGCCTGTACTACACCAGTCCACCATGTCGCAACGCCTGATTGCCTCCTGTTTATTCCGATTATTTCAATCTCTCCATCGCCTCCTGAATTGGATCGAATGATCCAATCTTCAAATCCATGAGTCGAGCCGGTATAATCGTCATGCAGTCGGAGATTATAATTAGAGGTGGACGAAGTGGAAAGCAATCCAATTGCTCCCCAGTAGTTCTGCCCGCTTGTCGGTTGTACCGAGAATTGGTACCCGTCACAGGAATAATTAGTGTACCCTTCAGGATTTCTGTCCGGCGGAGGTGAATGGCTTATCATGTGATCCGGATCGGCATCAAGATCATATGGTTCATAAACCGCCAAGGTAATATACGTATTATCCGTTTCAACGCTTTCATCAAGCTCATTATCAGCATCAATGAATAATTTTAGCATATGGCGTCCACCGCTGAGACTCACTGATTGATTGGTAAAACCTGCCGTAGCGTTTCCCGCAAGAGATGTTTTATCCCATGAGAGTATTTCAACATCATCTACATAGAACCGGTGCGTATGAGCGCCTGCATCGAAAGTAGAATTATTTAATTCGTTAAGGGTTGAATTCCCCGCCGCTTGCGGCGTAATATCTTCGTGTGAGCGAATATTTTCCTCTAAATACCCCGCTGCTTGCGGCGGGGATCATTTATTACTTTAAAATTAATTTTGCTGCTGCTGCCATTGGCGCTCAAAGATGCGCTGCGGGTGCATTGATTGCTATCACAGGGATTATCCGAAGGGACGAGGACGTTATCCCAACCCAGAGATTTTTTTCCTGTAAGATTTACCTTGGAATTTGCTGCCGGACCACCAAAAACACAATCAGAAAGATCTGAAACGCACGTGTCATTCCCATTGATTGCCTGTACTGCAAATCCATAACTAAAAGCGTTTGGTACTTCTGTCTCTTTATAATAATTGACATTATCGGTATCGACAACCGGTATCCAACCCTCCGCATTACAATTAATCGCTGCTCCATTTACATTCACAAAGATCCTGTAGCCGGTTGCATGGTCAACCGGAGTCCAACTGAATGCTAATTGTTCATCTGAACCCGCAACCGAGAGAACCGGTTTTTCCGGCTGCTGGCAGATATCATGATTTCCCGAATTTGCGCCGCATGCTATTCCATGCCCATCAAATGCATTCCAAATACGTGAACCGTTAGGCGTGCCATCAGTTGGATTCCCGTTATCATCATCCACTCCAATCATTACGGTATACCAGTTCGATGCCGCGCATCCATCAATGGATGCATCCGGGTTGCACTGACCGCCTGCTGTAATTTGAAATGCTGACCCTATCGAGGACAATGATTCAAACCATAACCGCTCAGTGATTGTCCATCCTGCATCTCCCCGCGCCTGCGCGATATTATATGCAACATCCCATAATGCTCCTCCAGAAATATACGCCTCACAAACCCATAATGCCAGCATAACCCACA
>MFGW01000139.1:3176-4573 GCA_001780385.1 Candidatus Fischerbacteria bacterium RBG_13_37_8
TCAAATCGCATAGCAATATACCGTACTCCGAGACAATCAACAGGACAATTAAAACATTCGTCATATTTAAAGAATTCTTGCCCTATGCATGCATCGCGAACCATTAATACGCACATGAAATCTCCAATCGCTTCCCCCGAAGCCGCATCATTCGCTGGAATTTTAGCAGGACCACCATCATTACTGTCAATCCCATGTCCCCATTCATGATAGATAACTCCACCAACTTCACCAGTGTTGTTGCATGAAATAGTTTCTACTTCAAAATTCAAAGATACACCGTTCCAAAATGCATTGCACGGCCATTGAGGATCGGTTCTGTCGGTCGAACACTCTAATAGATTATCAAGCCAGGTAATTCCCGGAAGATAATATTTCGCCATGGTGCGCATTTGCGTTGCATGCCAGAATGCACTGCGTGCGGCATTGGTATTGCCCAAACCACCAGTTCCGGGTGTATCACAATCGGTACTCGCTGATGAACCGAAATTCAAATCCCCCGGAAAAGCCGATACCGTCAGGCTGATGTCCCCGCACTCATCATTCACCGTAACATAAGCTCCGCCTAGAACACTGGTCGCATTTGCAGATGGACTGCTTGAATAGTTGTAATAACCCCAATAGTTGGTCTGTTTACTGCTGTTGTTCTCCACTGAACAATAGGGAAATAATTTAGTTTTTCTACTCGAGGGACGAAAGGCGATACTTCCTTTTACACTACCGGTCAGCGTGAGCGTTTTATAGAACAAGACCTTGCCTGCGTGAGCATCTATCCATGCTTCATAAACTTCATAATCATTGCCCCACTCGAATATCACCGAATATATAAGCCGGTAGGTTATACCTTCTCCTTCATTTCCATCGTAAGCAGTATAGGTATCGGTCCCCTCTGATAGTTCTGGAACTATTATTAATTCTGTGCTCTTGATCTTTTCAACCGTCCTGGAAGTTTCCTCTTCACTGAATGCCAGAATCACATTATCCTCAGCCTGCTGCTGACTGATTGATGGCACCAATGAAATTTTTGCATCACTTATCCCCATGCTTCCAAATTGAATTAAATTTCCACTGTTGAAACGGAAGAAAACACGTCCTCCCTCTACCCTGAGTGCATTCTCAAAATCGCTCATATAATAATCATATTGAATTACTGCATAGCGGCCATTATCAAAAATATGGCTCCCCTCTTTGTTTAATTGGAATGCTGCAAGATCTATTCTTAATAAATCTCTATTCGAATAAATAAAATCAGCAATCTTTTTTTCAAGATATTCAATGGTAAGAATTTCATAATCTTTTGCCAATCTATTTCCTTTGCCTGCATAGAAAGGTATTCCTTTCCCTTCAATCAAATTTGGCCGCCCCGCACGAATATCCCACATCACTCTCCATCCTGT
>MFGW01000139.1:4594-7695 GCA_001780385.1 Candidatus Fischerbacteria bacterium RBG_13_37_8
CATCCAGGCATTATTTTGGAAGGTATATTCATTTCCATAATAGATATTGATAAGGGGATAACCCATGTTGAATCGATTGACAAGATCCAGTTCCGAAAGTAATTCTGCCTGCCGTGCACTACCAACCTTAATCTTTCCTTGATCCGCTTTTTGTGACACTGGTACCACTGCATGAAGATTTACCCTATTCATTACTATGATTAATAAACCCAAAATAATAGAGAATATTATCTTCATTGCATACTCTCGAACCATACTTTTCATGGTTTCCTCCAAAATCTAATTGTAGAATTAACTTACCTGCTTGTCAATTAAAAAAACACATTTTTTGCGAGCTATGCTGTAGGGGCAGACCTATGCGTCTGCTCTTATATAGCAATCCCTCACACCTTGTCAACGAAGAGACTACATCTTTTCCGAGACTTCGAAGGGAGGAGCATTGAATAAAAAGCACATTATGCAATATGAAGTTAAGGGCATATTCAATTTGACAGATGCTGTAGGATCTATGCATTTTTATTACTTTTTTCTCTTTAGTGCTGAATTTAGATCCTATAATGTAGGTCCAATTGTTCCCGTAGTTATTAAGAAATCGAGGAAAAATGATGTGAAATTTCATGATGGTACAGCTTTTCTCCCCCTATTATCATGAATGCACTATTTTTTACCTTAGCCTTAAGACAGATTGCAATCGTTTTGTCTCTCATCTATAATATCTTACAATGAAAATTTATTGATAATGAGAAGAAATTATAAAAGGAGATCCTTATGAGAAAAATATTATATAATCGCAAGAGAATCCCGAGCTTATTTTTTATAATCGCACTGCTGTTTTTCTGCAATGCCGCTTATGCTGGTAAGGTGCATACCAAGGAGAATCTTGTTTATGCATCTCTGCAAAACAGTAGTTCTTCATTTAATCTTTCATTTGAAGAAAGAGCGCAATGCCAACGCGCAATCGAAGAGGTATACTGGTTACATCGAATATGGCCAATACAGAATCCACAGCCAAAACCTTCTTTAGACACAATTATATCTGAGGCTCAGATCAGGGCAAAAGCAGAAGATGCGCTCAAGAAATCTAATGCTTTGGAGATGTTGTGGAAACGGCCGATAACCGGTGCGCAACTTCAATCTGAAATAGACCGTATGGCAAAAAACACAAAGCGACCTGCCGTTTTAAAAGACATTTTCTCTGCATTACATGATGACCCGCATCTTATTGCGGAATGTCTGGCACGACCTGCACTTGTTGATAGATTTGTGCGAAACTGGTATGCATTTGATGATCGGTTTCATCAAGAATTAAAGAAAAGGGCTCAAGTAGATTTAATGCGGTTTTCTGAAGCAGCACAGATGAACTTAATGAGCGGTAACTACTCAGAAATAGAATTGGTAAAATTAACCGCTTCAGAAGAAAAAGATAACCTTCTATATAAAAATCAGGGCACGATATTACTTACGGAAGAAGAATGGATTCACGTAAGGAATCAATTTCTTGATGCTTTGAGCGTAAAAACTCCAGAAAGAGACAGTATCACAGATGATCGGGATGCAGTCAGCACCATGCCAATCGATAAGATCAGCAAGCTCCAGGAGGATGAGCATCGTTTTTATATAGCAGCAGTACTACATGAACAATCTGACAGAATCAAAGTTGCGATTGTTGAATGGAGAAAAGTTTTTTTTGACGAATGGTGGCAGAAGGTACAATCAAGTCAGAGCCTGCTGATTAGTGAACCTCCATATTTATATACATTACCAGCTATACGATACGACTCCTGTACAAATGATACCTGGGATTCCACATACGTTGGTACTCCTGCACCAAGGCAGTTTCATACCGCAGTCTGGACCGGAACGGAAATGATCATCTGGGGTGGAGAAGGCGCTGGCATTTTTAATACTGGCGGACGTTATAATCCAACCACAGATTCCTGGTCTGATATTACTACAACAAACACCGCTGTGGCAAGGCGTTATCACACAGCAGTCTGGACCGGAACGGAAATGATCGTCTGGGGTGGGGATGGCGGCAGCGGCCAGATAAATACCGGCGGACGGTATAACCCGACAAATGATTCCTGGATTGCCACCTCTTTAACAGATGTGCCTGCGGCAAGGTATTCTCACACGGCAGTCTGGACCGGAACTGAAATGATAATCTGGGGCGGATATGGCGGAAGCTATTTTAATACCGGCGGACGTTATACTCCCGGCACTGATACCTGGGTCGCTACGTCTACAACCAATGTTCCCACGGCACGGTACTTTCACAGCGCAATCTGGTCAAATACTGAAATGATAATCTGGGGCGGGTATAATGCCAGCGGCGGTTATGTAAACACCGGCGGACGTTATCCCCCCGGCGCTGATACCTGGGTTGCTACGTCCACTACCAGTGCACCTGCAGCACGATACGTCCACACTGCAATATGGACAGGTACTGAAATGATCATCTGGGGTGGGCTCGGTGCAGATTATCTAAATACCGGCGGACGTTATACCCCCGGCGCTGATACCTGGGTTGCTACGTCCACTACCAGTGCACCTGCAGCACGATACTTCCACACGGCAGTCTGGACGGGAACGGAAATGATTATATGGGGTGGTTTTGGCACAACCAATTTTAACACCGGCGGACGGTATACGCCCAGCACCAATACCTGGATTGCTACTTCTACTACCGATGCTCCCTCGGCAAGATACAGACAAACTGCAGTCTGGACAGAAACAGAGATGATTATCTGGGGTGGAAATAGCAATGAAACTTATGTGAATACTGGCGCACGATATAATCCAACTACGAATTCCTGGATTGCTACCTCTACAACAAATACTCCTTCAACAAGAGACTATCACACAGCAGTCTGGACGGGAACGGAAATGATCATCTGGGGTGGTTCCGGAATAAGCTCAGTCTATTTTAATACTGGCGGACGATATAATCCTGCCACTGATTCCTGGATTACTACTTCAACTACCAGTGTTCCTGCGGGACGGGCTGATCATACCGCAGTCTGGACGGGAACGGAAATGGTTATCTGGGGCGGCTACAACGGAAGTTATTTAAATACCGGCGGACGCTATAATCCAACCAC
>MFGW01000139.1:7715-11109 GCA_001780385.1 Candidatus Fischerbacteria bacterium RBG_13_37_8
CTACAACTGATGTACCTGCGATAAGGCGCTATCACGCGGCAGTCTGGACAGGTACGGAAATGGTTGTCTGGGGTGGGTATAGCGGAAGCTCTTTAAATACCGGCGGACGCTATAATCCAACCACTGATACCTGGACTGCTACCTCATTAGCCAGTCCTCCTGCGGCACGGTACTACCACACCGCAGTCTGGACAGGAACATACATGATTGTCTGGGGCGGCTATAATGGAAGTAATTTAAATACCGGCGGACGCTATAATCCAACCACTGATACCTGGACTGCTACCTCAACGTCCGGTGTCCCTGCTGCAAGACAACGGCACACGGCAGTCTGGGTTGGCACTGTAATGATCATCTGGGGTGGAAATAGCGGAACCTATGCGAATACCGGCGGACGCTATAATCCAACCGATAATACCTGGATTGCTACTTCTACGTCCGGTGTGCCTGCTGCAAGACAACAGCACACTGCAATAGCAACAGATACTGAAATGATTATCTGGGGAGGGTTTAACGGAAGTCATCTATCTACCGGCGGAAGATATAATCCAACCGATAATTCCTGGACTGCTACTTCTAACGTCGATGCACCTATGGCAAGGCGATGGCACACCGCAATCTGGAAAGAAACTGAAATGATTGTCTGGGGTGGATATAACGAAAGTCTTCTTAATAACGGCGGAAGATATTGCGCAGGCATTCAGTGCAATGATCCGCAGGGAGTAGTTGAAAATACTGCCGCAGATTTAGATACCTGCGAGGATACCGGCGTTATAATTACATGGGCACAGGACCCGGATGATTGGGGTGACAGTGAAATTGGCACCCGAACCTATAATGTGCTTCGTGATAGTACACCAATTGCCTCCGGACTTGCATATGCCACTACCATTTATATAGATACTACCGGATCAAATGAAATGAGCTACAACTACTCTGTGGAGTACGTTAATGGATGCGAATTTTCTACTACAACAACCGGAGTCTCTGCCGCTGATACTATAGATACTTCACCATGCCCTGATTTAGGAAATACACTCCTTGTGAATAAATCCGGAAATGATGCAATGCTCTTATGGACTGAAGTTAATTGTTCTGATCTTGCTAGTTACAGAATTTACGGCACAACAAACTATTCTGATCCTTTTCCAAGTGCATGGACATCTCTTGGATTCCCGACAGGTACCACTTTTGCTGATCCATTAACCTCCAGTTATATTGCTTATAAAGCAGTATCTGTCGATTTATGCGGCAACGAATCATCCTATTGATGAAAGGGCAATGCGACAACTGAGTCAAGGAAGAGGCACGGAACAAAATTTGCTCTTGACTTTCTTTCTAAATAATATTATTATATAAGTGAATATGATTAAAGTTATACAATAATATATATGGAGATAAGTTATGATGCAAAAGTGGCTGGAAAAAAGACGCCAATTTCTCTGGGAAGCTTTTCAAGGAAAATCGTTTTCGTTTGAAGAAGCTGCTGCTTTGCTTAAAGAAAAAATGCAATCAAGCGATGAACAAACTAATGTTATTCTATCAGAGCTGAGAAAAAAGGGCTGGCTGAAAGCTGAGTTTCATCCCGATGATGCACGAAAACGCATTTATACAATGGAAAGCGCCGATAAAGTGATGGCGGAAATCATATCAGCAAATAGCAATAAATTTACGCGGAGCGATCTTGAAAGTCTGTTAAAAGCTGCCGCTGATCTTATTCGGACGCGCGTTGATTATGCTTTTATTTTGTTTCTTCTTTTTTATAAACGAATCAGTGAGAAATGGCAACAAGAATGGGAGAATGCATATAAAGAAGCTCTGGAAGATGGCCTTAAGGATGAAGAAGCTCAAAATGAAGCTAAAAATGTTATATATCATGATTTCGATGTTCCGGAAGAATTACTCTGGGATGCTATAAGAAAAGACCCAGCACGTTTGCCTGAGAATTTTTCAATGGCATTGAAAGCTCTCTCAGAAAAGAACCTTGAGTTACGTGATGTTTTTGAGAATGTTGATTTTGTCCAATTCACAACCAATAGAGAAAATGTGGAAATATTAAGACAGCTTGTAGAATTATTCAGCACCAAATCGCTTCATCAAATTTCTTCAGATATGCTGGGAGATGCCTATGAATGGATATTGCGCTATTTTGCACCGCAAAAGGCAAAAGAAGGTGAAGTGTATACACCTCGTGAAGTGATAAAACTGCTCGTAGAGATTCTGGATCCCAAACCAGGGCAAAGTGTGTATGACCCGGCAGCCGGTTCCGGTGGAATGCTCATTACCTCCTATCAACATGTTGAGAATGAGTATGGTAAGGAGGGAGCAGATAAGCTTTTTCTGTGTGGACAGGAAGCGAATTATAAAACGCTCGCACTTTCTAAGATGAATCTCTATATACATGAGATCAGAAATGCACAATTATCACATGGCGACACACTTCTTTATCCTAAATTCAGTGAAGGCGAAGGGATAAAAACATTTACTATCGTGATTGCGAATCCACCATGGAATCAGGATGGGTATGGTGAAGAAATATTAAAGAAAGGCGAATTCTGGAAGCAGAGATTCCGCTACGGTTTTTCGCCCAATCAGTCAGCAGATGGCGCATGGCTTCAGCATATGATCGCATCTGCGGATGAGCAAGAGGGAAGAGTAGGCATTGTTATAGATAATGGATGCCTGTTCAGAAGCGGTAAAGAAAAAGTAATTCGAACCGGGATCATTAATGATAATCTTATTGAAGCTATCATACTCCTTCCGGAAAAGCTCTTCTATAATACCGGTGCACCGGGCGCAATAATTATTCTCAATAAGAATAAACCCAAGGCAAGAACAGGGAAAATTCTATTCATTAATGCGAGCCGCGAATATGAGCAGCACCCGGAAGTGCGGAAGCTTAACCGCCTTGGAGAAACGAATATAAATAATATTGTAGAGGCATATCGTGAATACAAAGAAAAAGAAGGATTCTCTAAGATTGTAGAATTAGATACGATAAAAGAATATGACTATAATCTCAATGTGACCCGCTATGTATTTCCAGAGGATGAGGTTGAAGACATAGATGTAGATAAAGAATGGGAAGAGCTTCTCAAAATTAATCATAAGCTTGCAGAAAACGAAAAAAGAATCGAAGGGTATCTCAAGATGCTCAAGAAGGAAAATGATGACCAATGATGATCAAATACCTAAACATTAATTACCAGGTAAAATTAAATCTTGAAGTCACAAATTGTGATTTCAAGTTGGGGAGGAGCAAGACGTGCACTTCCTTATGCATTTACCGAACAAAGAAGCATCGGCTATATAAAAGCAGATAGGAGGATTTAATGAGCAACAGAGGATTCATTTTTGATCTGATGGATGAAATGTCTAATGCACCTATTGTGCA
>MFGW01000139.1:11192-11436 GCA_001780385.1 Candidatus Fischerbacteria bacterium RBG_13_37_8
CTATAGAACACGCAGATGGTGAGATCATAGAAAATGTATTGCGGTCAATTGAATTTCACAATGGCAATCTTGATTTATTACTGCATACCCCTGGCGGATCTCCAGAAGCCGCTGCTAATATAATTAGAGTTTGCAGAAGCTATTCAGATAGATTCAGAGTTATTATACTTAATGCTGCAATGAGTGCAGGGACTCTGGTCGCAATGGGAAAGGAAGATAAATATAGTGAGTTTTGGAATATGAT
>MFGW01000140.1:0-4782 GCA_001780385.1 Candidatus Fischerbacteria bacterium RBG_13_37_8
TTGCGCATTCTGCCACCCATTGCCCTGTCAACGCACTGTAGCTCAATGTTACCAGCAACTGCCCTTGCGGTCCGGATATGGGTCCGGTCAAACTGCTCAAAAACACACGCTCTCTATCTACCGCTACATTCAATATCTGACCCAATGATAACTCCGGTATCGATAATGCCTGCACAAGCGTCATCGTATCCGGATCCAAAATGAGCACACCACCAAAATAACCGCCTATCTGAACATGATTCGCCGCTACTATCAATGCATAATCCGGCTCTGGAAAATTTATTCCCGGCGCCGGAATATATTCTGCTACCGCTACATCCCCGGCATATACAAAAGGATCTGTTATGGTAAACTCACGATCTATCGCAGAAGTGCCCGTATCTACTTTTAACACTTTCAGCTCTTGCGGTGTTTTCATTGCTACATAAGCATACCGTCCCGGTATCACTTTCTTCCGACTGAATGATGTCGAGGTCACCGGTGCATCAAATTCTATCTGCGATTGATCCCCCGGCACATACGTCATAAAATCTACTCGCTTATCTTTAAATGTATCTACTACCTCTAAATACGACTTTGAGCCCGCAACATAAGAAAACGTCGCATACTCATACTGCGTAGTTAATGGATAACATACCATTCCCGGCTCACAACGGCATATCTCAACAACAACATCTTGCTCAGGATGTGTCGGTGTTGTCGCTATGAGCTTCTCACCTTGCTTCACCAATTTCGTCGCAAACTGTCCGCCAAATTTTACTGCACATACAGAAGCTGACCACTTATCTGGACCACAGAATGTCACCGGCGTATTACCAGACGTTATCCCAACGTGCGGACTGAAAGGCAAATCTCCTGTACCTGCATCATAATAACCAATCGCCTCCGGTACGCATACTTCACCACAATCCGGATTTATCACGCACAGCTCAGCTACAAGCACCTCCGGCGCCGCCGGTGTGTAAAATCTCAGTGTATCCGGCGGTTGGTAAACCGGCGTCACCGGCGCTTCCCATATATCGCCATTCTTCAATTCTGCACGTAATCTAATCATTGACAATGCCGTAAAATCACTCCCCGTTATCGTGACATGAGCTCCTCCGGTTAACGGACTCGACAACGGACTTATCGTATCTATCCTCACCAGCGAACCATAACTAAATGCACCAGGAAGTACTGCTTCTTCACCTGTCGGATTCACCACTCTCACATCCACTATTTCGTATTCAGCATATTCCGGCACCTTCGCTATTATCGTATGACAATCCTGCACATCAACCTCCGGCGATTCTGCCATGCCAAAAAACACCGATGCGCCATCTTTGAATCCCGTTCCGCTTATCGTTACATTAAATCCACCGTTGGCACATCCACTCGCTGGGTCAATCGAATTAATCGCCAAATCCTCGATAATATTCACTACCACTCTCACCGTATCTTCCATCTCCTCAACATATTTCTCACTTACTACTATATACCCGTTCTGCATTGACTCGCATGAACCGTACGCATGATACGTTACGTCCTCTGCTACTCGCTCTGGTGCCAGTGGAATCACTGTTCCATCAACATACACTTTCGAATAGTATGAATTCTGCCCTGGAAAAATAGGAACTGTTAAGCCAAACTCATCATAATCCCACGTCACGAAAATTTCATCTCCCTTAGAACACGCAAATGGTCTCATGTCCCAATAACCATTTCTTTCATCAATTGCTATTATCCCTGGGGGATTCACTATAGCACCATCTTTTGTGGTAAATATCCCATATATATAACTGCTATCACCTGTGGGAGTACTTTTCTGAAATACTATGAATTGCAAATCCAGTACATCATTATATATTACATAAGGTAAACTCCCTATTGTTAGCTCTCCGTTTGCAATAACTGCACAATCCTGATCAATTATTGAATAGTTCAACATCCCTGAATATGTACCGTCATATACGACAAAAAAATTCTCTCCATTCCATGAAACCGAAGCATTTCCATTCTTGCCTGCTATGTCTATTTCATTTTCTACGATTCCTCCAGAATTCAAACATAATCCTTTTATTCCTCCATCAAAATCATGCTTAACTGAAAATACTGTCAATAATTTATATGGATATACATCAGCAGAAGCAATAAATGGCCTATTCCACGTTTTAAATGGCCCTGTATCATGATATATTATATGCGGGGCAACTTGAATATTTCCATCCACATCTACAACTGCCTCAAAAATGTCACTTGATTCCATGATGTAATATGAACGCTGATCCTCCCAAACTATCACAAATTCATCTGAATATGGATTAAAAGCCGCTCTGGGATGCCTTTGAACATGAGGCGCTTGTGTAATCATAAAAGAATTCGTGAGAGCATTGCCATTGGAATCCATTATAATTCCAAAGATATCATAATTATCTCCTGCTCTATTGTCTTGCCAAATCGATAAAAATCTTTCCTGATTATTCACTACGGCTTTTGCTAAAGAATCATCGGAAATGCAAATACCAAAATTAACAGAAGGAAGGAAGGAAGGAAGGAAGGAAAAAGCTTTGTGCTTTTGACATTGTAGCACCTCCTACAATATTTTTTTCTCTTGCTCTTTCTTACTTCTCATCGTTATTTCCATTAGTAAATAACTTTTGCTATTTCTGCTTCTTTGACCTCAATTATTCATTATAATATAAAAAAATTACCTATGTCAAGCAAACCAATGAAAAAATGCGCGTCGACAATGTAACGTCTAAAAATTCCCTTAAGGTTGTTGCTGTAGTAAGATTATCATCAAGCATGTTCATTCCCCATTCCCCACTCCCTATCCCGAACAAGTTGGAACTCAATAAACCCTATAAACTCAATAAACTCGCCGGTATGTTGGCAAAAGAAATAATTTTCTTGCCATAAATGCAAGAATTCCCCGACGAAGCGCCTATTCCCTCCCCTTGCATTTTTCCTCCTGAATTATTATAATAGTAAGTGAATATGCTATCGATAAGGAGAATATTTTATGATCCCTGTAACGATATCGTCAAAATTCCAGGTGGTCATCCCGAAAGACGTCCGTAAGAAATTGAAACTGAAGCCAGGTGAAATACTGATCGTTATACCTTACGAAAATAGAATTGAAATGATCATTGAAAAAGATATTAAAAAAATGAAAGGCTGCCTTAAAAATATGAATACGACTATTGAACGGGAAAAGGTGGAGCGCATATGAATATTATAGATTCAAGTGGATGGCTGGAATATTTTGCTGATGGTCCTCATGCACCTTTCTTCGCGGATGCCATCACGAAATCCAATCCAGATGATATCATAGTCCCTACTATTATAATCTATGAAGTTTTTAAAAAAATACTGGATGAGAAAAATGAAGACATCGCTCTGCAGGTAATTGCACAATTGAAGCGTTTCCATGTGGTACCTTTTGATGAGGATATTGCATTAGCTGCCGCGAAAATCAGCGAATCATATAAAATTCCTATGGCAGATAGCATAATTTATGCGACTGCTAAAAAATATGATGCCTGGATCTGGACGAAAGATGATGATTTTAAAAACTTGCCAAAGGTGAAATATTGTGACACAAAATAATACAGACCTTCTCGAGAGGATAATGAAACCTGAAGATAGAAAACGTCTTGAACTAGCTGTGGATTTATTGGAAAATCCAAGCTGGGCAGCACGCATCACCAATTTTATTGGAATGCCTGTTGAATGGGCAATCAAGAAACTTCCCGACAGTGCGGGAGCAACCATTTCAAAGGCAACCACTGCCGCTATCAAAAAGGCAATTATATTTGCTGTATCTACCATGAGCCACCGTTATAGAGGGCCAGCTTCAACGTGGTGGCATAAAAGCAGTGTGGCGCTCTCGGGGGGTGTAGGCGGTTTTTTTGGTCTGCCGGGTCTTATTATTGATCTGCCGATCTCCACTGTTCTTATAATGCGTTCCATCGCAGATATTGCAAGAAGCGAAGGAGAAAACATCTCATCTGTAGATACACAACTGTCCTGTCTCTACGTATTTGCTTTAGGTGGTCGTAAACCGACCGATGATGCGGTGGAAACTGCCTATTATGGAATTCGCACAGCGCTGGCAAAGGCGATATCTGAAGCAAGTGAATTCATAGCCAGGAAGGGCTTAATCGAAGAGGGTGCACCGGTAATCGTGCGGCTCATTGCAAGAATAGCAGCACGGTTTGATCTGGTGGTTACAGAAAAAGTTGCAGCGGCAATGGTACCTATTATCGGTGCAGTGGGCGGCGCAACAATTAATCTTCTCTTTATCAAACATTTTCAATCCATGGCACGCGGTCATTTCATCATCCGTTCGTTGGAACGGCAATACGGCCAGGAATTTGTCAGACAGCAATATGAAGCAGTTGCCGGGAGGAAATAGTGAAAAAGGGGACAGGGAGCAGGGGGCAGAATAAATAATGCGAAGCCTCCATGAACCTTGAACTTTGAACTTTGAACATATAATGAAACGATGCCGGTGACTATTGAGCCAGGTATTATATACAGTTAGCAGGATCACAGTTATTATTGGGGCCATTGCTTTGAGCACCTACTGGATAAAGATAGAATTGACCGCTTCGAATACGTATATCGCATTGAAAACATTTATACCGGGTGACTATCGTACTGTCAAGTTGATGACCTTTGCCAAATGAACCAATAGTATAGTATTGAGCTTCATTTATTGAACTGCCGCCAGGCCAGTAATAAAAATTGAAATTCCAGCCGTCTTTATGGGGTGGAGGAGCTAATTCTTTCTCATCGGCA
>MFGW01000140.1:4802-11183 GCA_001780385.1 Candidatus Fischerbacteria bacterium RBG_13_37_8
ATTAGGAATAATTTCTCCTTCCGCACCAAATGGATAAAAAGCATGATCAACAAAATACGATCCTAAACCTACACCCCATGTTCTAAGGTCTGCCATTGTTCTTTTCTGTCGCGCTTTATCCAAAGCATTCATCAAATTTGGAATTGCAATAGCTGCTATAATACCAATAATAGCAACGGTGATGAGCAATTCTATGAGGGTGAATCCGGAGAAAAAGTTGCGCTTGAATTTTATTCTCGTAGCGGAATTGTGCTGCAACTTGGAGGGCGAATTATTTTGCATGTTTCTTATGCAATTTATCAATCGTTTCAAGATTATTTGCTTATTATTTAATACTCTCAGCGTACTCATAGTGCCTTCCTTCTAATATATCTAAGCAACTATCATGCCTTTTTAGACACGCATGGAGTGTACTTTTCTAAAAAAGCAATTTTAAAAAGTGACAAAAATTGTCACTCGAGCGACAATTTTTGTCACTTTAACAAAAAATAGGGGACTGTCATCTATTTTTAAAAAGCATAAACCACGAAGCTCACGAAGGAGATGCATTTTTTTCTTCGTGTCCTTCGTGCTCTTCGTGGTTATTTTTTTTCAGAATAGGTGATAGTCATCTTTTTTTCAAGATTCAGAAGATAGCATTTTCTCCATAGACTGCCACCGTATCCTACCAGTTCACCATTGGAACCAATAACGCGGTGGCAGGGAATAATTATGCTAATTCTATTGTCACCATTGGCTCGCGCTACGGCACGAACAGCCGTTGGATGCGCTATGCTTTCTGCCTGCTCCTTGTATGAACGTGTTGCGCCATAAGGTATTTCCAGAAGTGCACGCCATGCCCTTTTTTGAAAGTCCGTACCCATTAATACCAAAGGTACTGTAAACTCTTTTCTTTCTCCCCTGAAATACTCATTGAGTTGTTTATGTAGTTCGTCAAAATGCTTGTTGGAACCGGGTATTAATTCTGCTTTGAGCAATTTTTTCAATCTTTGTATTTGTGTTTCGATCATTCTCCGGTCAATAAATTCCAGGAGACAAATTCCCTGATCTGTCGCACCGGCAAGCATTGGTCCAAGCGGTGTTAAAATGCGTGTTACCTTTATTAGTTGCTGGTGTTTGCTTTTATTTGGTGAAAAGCCGGTAGATTTTTTGAAGGCATCGGTGAAACCACTTAATGAGTCATAGCCCGATTCAAATGCCGCATCAATAACTTTATCCCCATGCTTGATCCTGCCAAAAGCATTGCTGATTCTTAATGTCCTGAGGTATGTTTGAAATGTCATATTATGATTTTTCTTGAACCATCTTCTCACGCGGTTCGGATCAATTCCACGTCGCTTCAGATCTCTATCTTTTACTTTTGTATCCGGATTATCCTGTAATTCTTTTAGAAGTGGTTGAAGCCAATCCGGCATGTCTCCCTTATAGCCCAATGGATTGCATAGCTTGCAAGGTCTGTAACCATTCAGCACTGCTTCGCGTGCCGTAGGAAAAAATTCGACATTTTGTTTTTGCGGTGTTTTTGCGGTGCATGCAGGACGGCAGAATATACCCGTAGTTTTCACTCCCACATAAAATATTCCTTCAAAACTGGCATCCTTATTCGCCAGTGCCTGGTACATTAAATCTTCATCCGGCATTACTTGATTCATAACCAATTGCTCCTTATATATTATTTCATGTATTATCATACTATAAATCATTTCTTTTTATTAAGAAACCGAAAATTTATCAACCAAATATTTCCCTTTCCCTACCCCGAACAAGTCGGGATAGGGAAAAGTGGGCAGAATTATAAATATGAAACTGCCTCGTATCTCAAACAAAAAAAAACAGCAGGGAAGATAACTTCCCTGCTGCTATATATTTCTATTTATTGTAGTTAGTTGCAAACGGTGAGTGATTGTGCGTGGCAAGGGCTGCTGCCTTGCGGTATTTGAGCACTGGAAGAATCTGTACCATAGGAACCTTCATTAGTTGTATTCAAAGGAACGATCAGGTAATAATTACTGCCTGATTGTTGAGGTGTGGTAGTATTATTAGCTGTGATGGTGCAATCAATTGCTGCATGACTATAGGTTGACAAGGGGAGTGTGCCGCGATAGAGACCATATCCGGTTGTTTGGCAGGTACCACCGGGGGCTGTCCAATTGAGGGCAAAATTCGAACCTGATTTGGCAACAGTCAAACTATTCATAACTCTTCCTGGAGGTCCTGAAACAGTAGTACATGATGAACCATAATCTACACTCACATCATCAATCCACCAACCACCGCTTGTTACCGAGTAATCAGTTTGATAAGTGAATCTCACGGTGAAATTCCCACCTGCAAAAGCACTCAGGTCAGAAGTGTATTCAGTCCAGGTAGCACCAGAACCGGTAAAGGTTGGCTGAGGATTTGTACCAAGACAAGCCTGGTCAGTGTAGTTGTATGAAGCTCCAGGATAATTCGGTGTCATTGTTAATTTGCTGAAGGTAGTTCCATCACTTGAACCATGTACTATTCCATTATCGAATCCATTTTCAATAACATAATACGTCCAGAAATGAAGTACTGGATTTGAACCGGCAGGTAATGCAATAAGAGCTGTCTTTGTCAATGTATTGCATGCTTGGTAATTCAAATTGTTCGACCATGCTGAATGCGTGGGACTATGTGCTTGAGTGGTAACCCACTGCCAGTTTGCTGAAACAGTCCAATTGCTAATTCCAGATTCAAAATTATCCGAAAATACAATTGTTGTTGGACCAACTGGAGCTGCATTTTCCCTGTCGAGGTTCGTATCAATATTTCCATTGTTGCAAGGACCTGTACCGGTAATAGTGGAATCTTCAGCTCGCACTATATAATAATATACTGTACCATAGGTGACTCCCATATCTGAATAGGAAGTTCCAGCAACACACTGTGCAATTCGATTAGTATTATCAGGAGTAAAAAGAGGATTTGTACTTCTGTAGATATGATAAGTGAGATTTGGTCCGGCTGGACAATTCGAGCTGCCTGCATTCCATGCAAGGTCAATTTGGCAATTGCTTGTTCCTGGACTTGAAGCTGATGACAAACTGCCAAAATTTGGTGATAATGTGCAGTTTCCTGTTGCAAGTGCATCATCACAGACTGAAAAGGCTGATTCGCAATTATCCGGTAAATCAACTGCTGTTGTTTTGTAAGAATAGGTTAAACCACCAGAAACCGTGTTATCTAAGTAGGTTGTTCCTGCCTGACAGGTACTTATAATTGAGAAAGCACTTCCCGGACAAGCACCAACGCTTCTGTATACATTATAGCAATCAGCTCCGGAAACCGGATTCCAGGTCACTGTTATCTGATTAGGAGCTGTAGCAGTTGCTGTTGTTCCAGTTGGAGCATTTGGTATCACAGCGCATAACTGAATCTGGTCGAAGAACATGTCTTGTTGAGGATTGCCGCTAATTGGGTCACGTCCATCACACCACGATACCAGTGCCTTCGTTCCACTCGCTGAATGATAGTCATAATCTCCGCAATAACACGCCTGAATAGCTGGATCAGGCTGTAGTGGCTGCGGTGTAATCACATCGCTGATCACGTCATCGGATTGCCATGTCAAACCACCATTGTTGGAAATTCTACCCCAGCGCTCGTAGTTTCCAGTGCCTCCTGAATTGCGCCGGTCATACCAGGACGCAAGTACCTGTCCCGAGGATGTCGCTACCATCGACGGCATCCATTGCTCATAAGTAGTTGTATCCTGATTTAATCTGATCGGCGCTGACCACGTGTTTCCATTATCGGTGGAACGTACATATAAAATATCAGCTAAGTCACCACCTGTGCCAGCTCCAGAATAATTTAAGTGAACAGTATTCGCCGGACCTACAGCAGGTTGACCCCAGCCCATGTGCCGCCAGATGGGCGTTACTGCACAAAAATATCCGCATGACACATTGCCGGGTCCCGTAAACGATGGTCCAGTATATACCTGGGTCCATGATGCTCCACCATTCGTAGAACGGTACATAATATTAATACGTGCAGTTGCACAACCTCCGCCACTTTCATTCATTCCAGCTATAAAGACCGTCCCGTCAGCTCCAGGACTGCCAGTTATCTGCACGTTCCGAATAAAACTAGTAGTTACCTGAACAGGTGCAGACCATGCTGTACCATTATCCGAGTACACAACATAAATGTACTGACTGGCTGCAAAATCGTTCCACGATACGTACATTCTACCGTAGTAAGGACTTCCAGGATTATTGTCTACCCACAATGATTCACGATCATCCGAACCGCCACTATGTGCACATGCTCCTACTGTCCACGTTATCGCATCGTTCGATTCCCAAACGCCCATGCCCTGTCCGCCGCATCCGGTCGCTAACCAAACCGTGTACCATTTGCTAAGTGCCTCATTATACACAACCATCGGATCACCGTAGTTCGTTCCATGTCCCGTGGCAAATGGACTGGGTACAAGACGCGTCCATGTCACTCCGTTATCGGTTGAATAGGAACCATTTCCGTAGCCTCCTGCTCCTCCCGTGGCGGATGGACTGGTATTATAAGCCATAAAAATGGTGTCCCCATGACCCCATACCGTGCTCTCTGATTGCGTTACCGTCGGATACGGATCCGTCGTGCCGGTAATAACATTAACATCAATTCCACCTATCGCAAAAAGTGAATTAAGACTTTCAAAAAATGGATCTTTCTCTTTGAACTCTTCATTCCAGTACATACTGTTCGGCGCTTCTAAACCACAATGCACCCTTATTCTCGATGCTCGCATGTTCTCCTGCTTCTCGATTCCAAGCTGTACCATTTTTGAACAGTCAATACCATCCAGTGGATCAGCTTGTTCTATCGACCATGGTTTAGTGTCTGTTATGTTCGTTTGTCTTTTTTCTGCATAACTTGTGCTTGCCAGCGAAAACAACAGTACTATTATTATCACAGTCATTGCTGTAAATAAGCTCAAAACATTAGTTTTGAAATTAGTCTTCATATAACCTCCTTATAGGTATTATCTCATTTAATGAGATTTGAAAAACACCACTCCTGTGGCATTGCATTTTCTTGATCTTAAAATATATTACCATACACTTCTTCTGCACTATCTTATTGAAGTTACGCTTAACTTTTTTTTTTACTGATGCCTGCTATTCAAGATATTTTTGTCTATCATAAAATATAACTTTTAATAATAATCCTTTTTTTAAAATTAGTCAACTGGGAGGAAAATATGCAGCAAGGTTGTGAGAATGATCCACTGCATTCATACAAAGATCCCATGAAATATGAACTAGCTGACGAGTTCAGGCAACTTGTGCTTCTTGCGCAACAAGACATTACACTCGAAGAATGGGAGAAGGCGAATCATACTGATTATGAACTGATTCATCGAAACATCCCCTCCGGTACCCTGGAAGAAAGATGGTGCCATAAAACCACAATCACCGGACCTCTCTGGAAAGCTGAATATATGTTTTATGAGGATGACAAGCAGAAGACCTGCACCCTGCAACAAGCCTTATTGTTTATTTATACAATCGATGTTTCCATGATTGAAGAACTTACCTACTCGGCAGAAAAAGTACTCGGAAAAGCCACCATACTCACAGTAGCACAGTATAGAAAAATCAAGTATTGGTCCCCTCAATCAGCAACAGTCTCAAGCTGGACTTCTCCTCATGCTGAATCTTATCTGTATTACCTTACCGGATGGGGTATCTGTGCCAGAGATGATTTCAATTTTGATTCTGATGGCGGAAAACAGTATATCGAATGGCAAAAAGTAGAAAAAGATTATAACCGCATAAGCCGGACTAACTGTTTCATCCTCCACATGCTAATATCTCCCCTGCTTGACGAAAAAAGAAAAACAGAATCCATAAAATAATAATGTGTCTCTTGGTTAATTTAGCATGACATCATACTCCGATCCCATTTTACAATCTACAAAAAATTAAGTTTTCAGAAAGACTCCTCTTACTCTCTAATTACACCAACTAATTCCCTATCCCGAACAAGTCGGAATCCAAAAGGAAAAACCACAGAGAGCACAGAGGAACGCAAAGAAACAAAGAAAATTATAAATAAAAAACATTTCAGCCATATCCTTACTATATTAAAAAAGATTTTCATGAATATGAATAGGTACTTTCCTTAGCACAATCTTATTTGAGCGCTTATGCCCTGGAATCCCCTTTAATGACAGTACGTCCGTCATGGATTGCTTCGCACGCCTTCTGCGTGCTCGTTAAGGATGTACTCATTTGCATTTATGAAACATTACCCGTATACTAAGCTTGTTTCTGCTAAGCAACAGGCTGCAATTAAAAATATTTCGAGGCTTTCATGCAACATCTTGTCATCATTGGCAATGGCATCACC
>MFGW01000140.1:11197-11329 GCA_001780385.1 Candidatus Fischerbacteria bacterium RBG_13_37_8
CAGACATGTTCGCAAGCAGAGCGACATGAACATCACGATCATCTCCAATGAAAGCAGGTATTTTTATTCCAGACCAGCCCTGATGTATATTTACATGCGACACATGACATTTGAAAACACCAAGCCTTACGA
>MFGW01000140.1:11441-12012 GCA_001780385.1 Candidatus Fischerbacteria bacterium RBG_13_37_8
CTCAGTTAGTCGGACTGACTCCTGGTGTTCATCCGAATATAGATGTATGCAAAAATTCACAGATTGAAACGAAGTGCGGAGTACTAGTAAATGATTATCTTGAGACAAATATAGCAGGTGTATATGCAGCCGGGGATTGTGCAGAAATTAAAAACACTGCTGGCGGAAGAAACAATATTGAACAACTCTGGTACACGGGAAAGATGCAGGGGGAGGCATTAGCGAAAACAATTCTCGGGGAACGCACGCCGTATAACCGGGGGATTTGGTACAATTCAGCAAAATTCCTTGACCTGGAATGGCACACCTATGGAATGGTCAGCAATGTGCCAGTGGAAGGTGAAGAATCTTTTTACTGGGAACATGCTGATCATAAACATTCCCTTCGCCTGGTATTTGATAAAAAAGACCGTGATATCATTGGTGTGAATAGTTTTGGCTTCAGGCTAAAACACCGTGTATTTGAAAAGTGGATAGCTGAGAAGAGAGCGGTTGAATACGTACTGGAGCACCTGAAAGAAGCTAATTTTGATCCGGAACTATTCAGTCATCTGGAACCAGCAATTATAAA
>MFGW01000140.1:12028-16108 GCA_001780385.1 Candidatus Fischerbacteria bacterium RBG_13_37_8
CATCCCAATCACATAGTGTACTTGAAGAATAAGAAATCTCTCTTCTCATTTTTATAGCAAGGAACAACATTGAACGAATCAATTCAAATCAAAAAAGACATAGAACCGGCTAGAATTTACGGAAAGCATGCTCACATTCAGCGCTATAAGAAAATCAGCATGTTTCTCATAGCCGTTGGCGCCTTCATATTTTTTCTTGTTCATGTAGGAATTAAGATTGCTTCTCCCCTGCCATTATTTTTTCTCTGTTTTGGAACAGTAACAGCCGGAGCATTACTTTACTTTTATCAACAATACCGTGAAGCGCCAGCAGGTATCCGGCACAACAACCTCTTTAAGACCCCGTTAATGAGCGGCGGCTTTCCGGGCTGGATTATCGCAATCGTGCTCACCTGGTTTTATATAGTACTGTACTGGTTTCCACAATTCATTGAGAACTGGATAGCATTGTGCGATCCCTTGAGCATGGCAATCAGGAATAAACCAGCCGATCATTGGTTTTTCTACGGCACACTCTATACTTTTGCTATTCTTATAATGGGTATCCGGATGCTGATCAAATACCGACATAACCGCTATCAAATTATAAGAACATCATCATTAATGTTTTTTCAACTATGCTTTGCATTTCTGATACCTGCATTCTTAGTTCTACTCAACCAGCCGGAATATTATTTTTCATACCTGTGGCCATTAAAATATGATTATTTATTCCCGGCAAAAATTCATTCATTGTTCAAGAGTGGTGGATTAGGATATTTCATGGTTTTTTGGACCATCGCAGCCAGTTTTATCGCAGTACCACTTCTTACCTATCTCTTTGGCAAGCGCTGGTATTGCTCATGGGTGTGTGGTTGTGGAGGATTAGCAGAAACCTTGGGTGATCCATTTCGTCAGCTTTCCAGCAAACGGCTCAGGGCATGGCAATTCGAACGGTATTCGATTCATTCGGTACTGGTTTTTGTTATTGTTACGACTTTATTATTATGGATCAACTCTCTGACAAGTGGTGCGGTGTTAGGTTCATTTTCACGCTCCTTCGCAAGAACTTATGGATTTCTGATAGGAGCAATTTGGGCAGGAGTGGTAGGCGTAGGATTTTACCCACTCATGGGAAACCGTGTCTGGTGTAGATTTGGCTGTCCACTGGCAGCAATCCTGGGCATTATCCAGAAATATTTTTCCCGTTTTCGTATCACCACGAATGGTGATCAATGCATGTCATGCGGCAATTGCTCTACCTATTGTGAGATGGGGATTGATGTGCGCTGGTATGCACAACGCAGTCAGAACATCATACGAGCATCGTGTGTAGGGTGTGGTATTTGTGCAGCAGTTTGTCCGCGAGGTGTGCTCAAGTTGGAGAATGGTACTATACGGGAAAGGTATGACTTTCAGAAATAACTTCATGATGAAGGAATTATGAGCTTTAGAAAAGAAAAAAAACGATTGCAGGAGATTCAGGAAGGTACCAGCCGGATTAAAACACATAGGCGTCTTGTTAGAACCCACCAGTGTAATTGAAAAGGGAATATACCAGGCATATGAAATACAGCGCCGGTTGCGTGTGTGGAATCCACAGCGTGCTGCCGTTCTTGGCGCCGGAACAATTGGATTACTTGCAACGTGTCTGCTGCAATTGCGAGGTCTTAAAGTTTGTACATTCGGAAGGAGACCAGGACGATATATAAATTCTGAGCTTATCAAAAATATTGGCGCCTGCTATCACAGTACTTAAAACACATCACTTACTGACGAATCGAAAGAGCATGGTCCCTTTGATATCATCTTTGAAGCAATGGGATATTCACCCCTTGCATTTGAAGCAATGAATGTGCTCGGGAAAAACGGTGTGCTCATACTTTCCAGTGTGACAGGAGGTGGTCGAACAGTTGAAGTACCTGCCGATAAAATTAATCTCGGATTTGTTCTTGGCAATAAAGTTATGGTAGGAACTGTCAATGCAAATCGTGAATATTTCGAAAATGGTATTAAGAGTTTTTCTCAAGCAGAGCTGCACTATCCGGGATGGCTTTCCAGGCTCCTGACACATCCTATCAATTGATATAATAATCCCGCCTTCCCCTTTTCAGATCTCTTGGTCAAAACTCGTAAAACTATCTGCTTATTTACCTCGTAATTCTATGCGCCTATTGACAAATTATTAAAAATGCATTACTATTTATATAAGTAAGGAAATAATATTATGAAAGGAGTATTTCGTGACTACAGCAAAAATTACCAGGAAAGGACAAGTTACCATACCAAAAAAAATCAGGAAATTATTGGATGGTGATGTGATCCAGTTTGAAGTCGTAAAAGGCAAAGTGATAATAAAACCAGTTAAGAGCGTGGCAGGTTCCTTAAAGAATTATGTGAAGAAATATATTCCTTTAGATAAAGTCAGAGAAAAAATATGGAGTGAAGTGGCAGATGAAAAAACTACCTGATACAAATACTATTCTGAGCTATTTTTTACATGATAATAAAGAATTATTTCAAGAAGCTTTTCATTATTTTGAAAAAGTGAGAACAGGGGAAGAAAGAGCAGTGGTTCTTGAATGTGTTTTTACGGAAATTGTATATGTTTTGATTAAATTTTATAAGGTGCCAAGAATGGAGATATCAGATAAGCTTAAGGAATTTATGCTTTACAGAGGTATCGTTAATGAGGATAAGGATGAACTAAATCATGCGTTGGATATTTTTTCATCTTCAAATCTTTCAATAGTAGATTGCATATTGTGTGCTAAAGCCAAGAGCATTAATTTTGGAATATTCAGCTTTGATGAGAAATTAAACAAACTATCCAAGAAGGAGAAATAACCAAGGAGCGGGTACAGGTATTTACAATTTTTGACCACAAGCATTCAGGATGCAGTCCGGAACTTAGTTTACATGGGAATTATATCCGGCTACGACTTTTCCTATTGAAATTAAACCTTTTCGCAAGCAGATGCATTGCATATTGCTATTTCATCATTAGGAGGAATGGATTTTCTTGTCACATGGAATTTGCGTCACCTCATCAAACCAGGCACCATTTCCATGGTAAGAAGAATAAATATGGATCTTGGTTTGCCGGTGCCTTTAATCATGACGCCAGAGGATTTTTTTGAGGAGGAATAGAATGCCTAAAAGCATTCCAACTGAGAAGAAAAAGAAGATAGCGCTTGAAAAATCAAAAAAGGAATTTCCTGGAAATCCGGCTCTGCAGGAAATTCATTATATTCGCTATCTCCTTGAGATAGAATGGAAAGAAATGACCATTGAGGAAATACAAGAAGAAGTAAACAGAGCTAAGAAAGAATTATCAATTGCTTAGAAAAGATTATTCCCGTCATATTTTTCTGAGCTTATCAGAATATCGGTGCCTGCTATCACAGTACTCAAAAAACATCGCTTACTGACGAATCGAAAGAGCACGGTCCCTTAATCCCATTAGAATAATTAAGCTATTCAGAACAGAAAACACTAATAGCAAACATGCATAATTTTTCTTTTATTGGCTAAAATAAAGAGTTAATGAGCCAATCATCCGGTTGTCATAAGAAAAAGGAAAGCCAGAAATAAAAGTAAGATGGGACACATTGTAATCCGCAGGATGATTTTGACAGTAGGGGCTGATATAGCATCTGCAAAGATGATACTTGCTGTACAAGCTATCGTTCGGCGAGAAAAACTTCTCTCGTACTAAGCGCTTGCGTAAAAATAACTTGGAAATGTTGCAGATATCCAATTGCAGGGGAAAGGATTCTAGTTTATTTTAAGTGGTATAGTTTCCCATCAAATAGCATTTTATATGATATAATTGCTGAGCTGATTTGAAGAAAGATTTCATCTCATCTGCCATAATGTCCCTCACAGACAGTGCGTTTTTACTATCCCTAAGGTTTTGCGCAGACTCTTCTATCGTGATAGATCTCTACTCGCTCTCCTGGCTCAATGTGCTGCCGAAACTATCTTTGAACTATTTCGCGCCATCTTCCCTCATAAATCCTTTATCCCAGGCTTCATCCTCTCTATTCAAACTTTCGGTGATCTCCTCACCTGGCATCCTCATATTCATTGCCTCGTTAC
>MFGW01000140.1:16216-16421 GCA_001780385.1 Candidatus Fischerbacteria bacterium RBG_13_37_8
TCAACGTATCTCAGAGGGACTCATTGATAAAATGCACTCATGGCACCATAGCGGCTTCTCTGTTCATACCGATGTCTGCATGCCTCATGACCACGACCAGGCTCTCTCCAATCTCGCTCAATATATTATTCACCCTTCTTTCTCCACTAATAAAATCACTTACATCGAAAATTCTAATTCCATCATCTATACCTCCTATATGCAT
>MFGW01000140.1:16694-22422 GCA_001780385.1 Candidatus Fischerbacteria bacterium RBG_13_37_8
CTTATTTACAATGCCTATCTTGGAATTACTAATAAGATCTACGATATTTTAGCTGAAATCGTCAAAGAAACCCAACCAACTATAATTATTGAAAAATCCTTTTTATGATATGACAATTCCATAGTAAGAATTCAGGGAAATCAACTTACGAATGAACCTAAAATAGTTTCTTAATTAGAATTCCTGAAATGCTGTTACAGATCATGCTTTCATAGCAATTAGATAGTGGCTGGGAGGCAGGGATGAATTTCAGAAATGGTTCTCCATGCAAATTAGGTGCGACTATTTTATCAATCAGCCAATGAATTATATATCATATAAAATACAGATTAACAAGCTGGATTCGAATCCGAAACCTTGTGGTTAGCAGCTAGCTGGACTGCTGGTTGAATTGCGGCAGGAAAAGTATTTTGTGGTGAAAATTTTGTGAAAGCGTAGTGATTGCATAAAAAAAGGGGAGACGCATAGAAGATAAACGCCAATAGAGGGGAAGAAATTTATTATTTTTTCTGTGCATTAGCATGAACTATGTTTGCTATAGAGGCGAATATGTGTTGGTCATTCTGCAAAAAAAATGATATGGCGGTACGCGTAATAATATATCAGGAAAGTTCCTTTTATAGTTTTTCATAGTAGAAATTAATAATATGCGTACTAGCATTTATCCTTAATATTACTTTCACTTGCCTATTTTTAATCCAAGAAAATCTTTCTTTTTATGGATTGGCAATATTATTCTAACGTAGCAAATTTTGATTCAAAAGAAAATTTTAAAGGCGAAAACAAATTGCTATGTTTCAATATAATCCAAAATAGCTATTAAGTTGCTTCAATTTATGCCATTGATATTTGAAAGGCGGCTATTTCTTATCAATAATATCTCCTGATGTGTTTCCATATTTTCTTAATTGTACAAATTCATTGGCACCGTTCCTCAATATATATGCTCCGTAGTAATTATCAGGAGCATATTCTTGCTTTATATTAGCAGGGAGCGATTTAATAATTTCTCCAGCTGTCCGCCAGGGCTGGAGGTTCCTAAACATAAAATACCCTAATGCAAAAATCAGCACAAGGCAAATTACATGAAATAATAATTTGTGCTTAATTATTTTGATTAACAAAACAGAGAGCAACAGACCCCAACCAAACGCAGAAAAATAAAGATATCTGCTGCCTTGAAGATCCGGGGCAACGTAAAACATTTTATACAAAGGAATTATCCCGGCATATAATAAAATGAATGAGAAACACAGAAATAGTGTAAATTCTTTATTATTCTTTAAAAAGTGAATTAATATAATAAAAATAAAAAAAAATGATATAAGAAGCTTTATATATACATACTCACCTATGTAAGATTGGTTCCATGGGAAAAGAAATATTTTAAATGGTTGGCTAATTGTGGACTTGATAAAAAACAAATTTAACGAGCTGAAATAATCCAAAGGAATTCCTACAATGATAGTACGGATAGCTATATAAGTAGCTGCAATAAAGAAATTAATAATATGGATTTTTATTGGAAACCGCTCTGACTTCAATTTGTAGAAGAACAAATCCGATACAAAGAAAACAAGAATGAATATAATTGCTGTTTCTTTGGATAGGAGCGACAGCGCAATAAACAAAACAATAAAAGCACATTTTTTAGCATCTAAGACCGGTTCCACTATATACAGATAAAAAGCGCTTAAGAAAAAAAACACCCACAGCAATTCCTGAAGACCAGATATCCATACAACGGTTTCGGGTTGGATAGGATTAAAAAGGAAAACAATATACACGATATAGGTATTCTTAAATCCAATTAGAAAATATCTTGAGATTCGTAACACTAAGATTGAGCAAGAAATATGGAGAATAAAGTTCAAAAGATGAAAAGGAAACGAAGATGTTCCAAATATCTTAAGCATGATGTAAAAAATCAAGCCGAATACGGGCCTGAAGAATGCTCCTTCGTACTGAGCAACAGGAGTTGAAGAATATCTTGCAATGAATACATAATCATCACTTAAAAAAGGATTATTTATGTATGGTACATAAATGAGGAACCAGATTATTATGGGGAAAAAATACCAAACTAGCTTTCTATATTTTATTGGTTCTTCTTTGTTAATATCGGATGTTGTCTGGTGACTTCCAGAAGCCAGCCTTAGCAAAAGAATGAGAGCAAAAATATATGAAGCACTTTCAATTCTATAAGATTTAGTTCCATTGAGAATCGCATAGACGTATATCAAATTAATAATCATCCATAAAGCAGATAATATTACAAGGTTAGAGCTTATTTTTTTTGCGAATACAGAAATATTATTTTTCATTGTATATCGATTTTAGATTAAAGATAGGAGAATATCAACGAGATTAGAAAAAATTTTCAATTTTATTTCCGTGTCATCAACTTTTGAGTATTTCGGCACTTAATTTGTACTTAATAATATTATTCTAATATATTATGATATCAATATCATAAATTATTTTTCTCATTCATATGTACATAATATTTTTTGCTAGCACTTCGTGCCAGAAATCATATAACATTTGGGCCAAAAACTTATGGATATAAATGAGCATTTCTTAGCACACAGTGCTGATCCTTGCTTTTTGACTGTCTTTGCAAATAAATATTTGGATTCCGACTTTCAATTGGCTAATTTCTTTGAGAAAACTTCAAAAACGGAAAGTGTACTAAAATAATAGTAAGGAGGAGAAAATGTATTAAATAGGTGCATTTTAATGTTGAAGTGGATACGTTTCCATTCGAAGACATCTCCGTTGAGTTTGTGTTTTTTTCGAATATCTTGAGCAACCTCTGCCTAATATTAATTCCGAAATATCAAGACTAGGAAAAATACTGTAGTGTAATGGCTATATAATATCCACTGCTCCTAATATTACTCAGTTTGGTAATTAAATAAAATCATCAAAAGGAAAAAGCATTTATGATGCATATGCTTAGTTTGATATTTATGGAAGATACTATCTAATTTATATATTATGCCATGCACTTGATCTATTCCAATGCATCGGTTTGATCCAATAAAAACAATAGTGAAGTATATATCAACACCTTTTGAAATATCTTCTAGTTCAAGCCAAGATACTTGAAACATAGCATGAAAGTATATTTTTATGAGAGGAAAAAGGAATAATTATAATTACTTAATAATTTTCATTTTCTATATGCAATTTTCTACATTAGTATGCAAAAGCTCACCTGTGTCCGATTTTATCAACCATTCTGGTTCGCATTCACCCAGTTCATAAGGATCATATAGAGATACAGTGACAATAGCTTGGCTGTACTTCCATATGTAATTCATCGTAATTGCTGCATTCGGGTACTTGTTAAAATATTCCTTTGCTCCATAATGACGTGCTATCTTAATAGCTGCATCACTATTAATTTTAAGTACTGGACCTAACTCTATAATATTATAAGGTCTATGATACGGAGCTAGACCTACATATTCCACTATACCATCTGCCCATACCTTCCAAATAAAAGTCCTTTCAACATTATTTTCAAGAACACCAAAGAAATAGCTCCAAGCAGATCCTTCTATAACAGAACCTTCTTGATTTGCTCCTGCTGTTGAAATAATAATCAGCAACGTGTTCTGCCGTTGCTTCTTTTCTAAAGAGCGAACTAATTGCAGGTTGTCAAATGCTTTAGCATTGGGAGTACCCCTTGGAAAATCCAGTGATGGATTAGTTACAATGTCATCGTTACATGCAACAAGAATGGCTATTATCGAAAGCAAGATGATAATTCTCATTGTCTAAATTATTGGCTAAGAATAGTTTTTAATATTGTAAGTGGATCAGTCCCAAAATTGTAAGGGTACTTAGCATCGCAACCGGGAGTTGTAGCTGTTTTATTCACTTTTTCAAATCCAGATCCTTCAAACCATTCATTATAGCTGTAAGTCCAAATAATTGATGTATAATCACTCGGAGAATATGTTCTTTCAGAGCAATCCTCTAGTATTAAAACCCATTCAGCTAAATTTTTCCTCCATTTTCCTGCATTCTGAATCATATAATTCAGATCATTATCGTTACATAAATGGTAATGTTGAACCGTTTCCCGATTATATTCACAAGCAGCAGTATCTAATCCTGTATCATCATATTGAATAAAAATACCCGGATCCAAATCCGCAGGGCGATCAATAAAGCTACCTAAATGGCTTGATTGCGTTGCTTTATCATATAATCCATCCAACTTGTCTGCCCATACTTTCACAGGATGATAAGTACATGCAGGACCTTGGGGAACATTTTCTGTAATATCTACACCGGTAAATGTTGTCGCTGCACTAGGTTTCATCTTCCTAAGTTTTTCCCAATCAGTACCCCAAACAGTATCCCACATTAGATGATCCGCTACAATAAATAAATCGTTAAAACCGTTTTGTTTAGCAGAATTGATAATATAACTGAAGGCACTTTCAATATTAGAGTTCTGCTGATTGTCTTTAATTAAACGAGTATTGTAGATATATATGACAGGCTTATTCTTTATCTTGAAATATTTAGGATGTTTGAAATAATTAGCATTTGATGCAAATACATCAAAATCATTTTTAAATTTTTGTATTGTTTGTGCATCTCGAAAATCAACATCAGGACCCAATCTAACTGTCACATCGTACAATATAACAAATTTGACCTCCAAATTTGGCTGATTATCAACGATTTCAATTGCAGGAATTACAACATTTATTATATTGTTTGTTTCATCTAGCTGACCAGTCCACTCTATCGAAACTATGTCTACGCCTCCTTTAGATACCATTTGATCTATCTGAGCTTGGACAACAGTCGGACTTGAGCTACTATAATTCCCTTTCCATGTAGAAGGATTACACGGCTTAGGATGCCAAATGCAATTACACCATTTTGTGTTTGGCTTGGGATTTCCATTAGAGTCATAATAACATGAATTTGAATGCGCATACCACGCATAATAGTGCATTGCAGTTAAAATTTTATCACTAGCAGCAGGTTTCCATCGAATTTCTACTCTATGATCACATACAGGATCTGGAAATCTAAACTCCTGAGACAATTCGGTAACATTTCCTGCAAGATCTTTAGTGGTCACCTGCATTGTATGGATTCCTGGAGATTGAGGTTTTGAAGGATCGTAAGGTGCTCCATCCAGAAAAACATGCAACTCACTAGGATCGACGTTTGCATCAAAAACATCAACATAAGGAAGTCTATTTGGAGGATTATTAACTATAATAGTTGGTGGAATAGTATCAATTGCAAACAGAATTGGCGAGTATGTAAAATCATAAACATTGATGCCATCTCCTTTGAAATCTAATATATAATGTCCATCTTCATTAATTGGGCTATTAGGTTCGTAAGGCTCCCCATTAAGACGCAATTGAAGCCATTGACCTGCTGATTCGTCTGTAAGCTGAATCGCCAATGGAGTATTGTAATATACGCCATTTTGCACACCAACTATGGGAGGTGGCCCAACATTCATATAGACAGTTGCAGCAATAGTAGTAGTAATTCCTGATCCATCTCGAGCTTCTACCATAATTTCATTTTCATCAGGAGTTAACGGAATAGTAATATACCAATTTCCATTTGAAGGACTCGCTATACTTCCATTCACAGTGACAACTGGTTCTCCACAAAGAGTGACTAAATTGTCCCAAGTTGTTCCCCATACATAAACATTAGGATGTTCAATTGTACT
>MFGW01000140.1:22439-24500 GCA_001780385.1 Candidatus Fischerbacteria bacterium RBG_13_37_8
TTATTTGCAAAAAAGGCGGAGTAAGATCAATAACCATGTTATTAAATTGCAAGGATGCAGTATTAAGCGCTCGATCATTTACTTCAATCAACAATGGTTGAATTGTCTCGCCGAGTTGTTCGAGATTAGAAAATTCTGCATAGATTTTAACATTATGCAAAAAACTATCATAAGATTCTATTTTAACAGGCTGCAATAATCCCCCAACGCTTACTTTCACGCTCTCTGGATCAATACCAGACTGCAAATCGCTCAAGGTTGCAATTTCCAAAACAGCATTCTTTCCCAGACAATTTCCATCTGAAATGACAGGATTAATAACAGGAATTGCTTTATCAATATGACGATTGAGAATGCTCTGACCTGAGGCATAAAATTCTTGAGCCAGAACTCCACCTTCAATTATGCTTTTACCAGATTGATGCACTTTTTCATTAGGACTATATAACAATCCATTCACTTTTACATTATCGCTTATATTTATAGGAGAACTGATATCGGGCACACTAAAAACAAGAACATCATATGGATTTCCTCCTGAATTGATTTCGCTGTTATGTTTTAAAATGATGTCTCCCGTTATTAATATTCTCACGTAGCCTTGCACTATTAATTTGCTATTATCTTGTTGGCGCCATGAATTAAACCAATAAATTCCTGAAGGAATTGTAATGGTTTCATCTTCCCTAAGGCAAAAATGCCAGTGATCTTCTTCATCTTCTATTTCATCGCATCCCCATGGAAACCTACCTTTATCAGTTAACAGTATATCAAAATTATCATTATTGACTTTGACATATTCTACCAATTCATCTAAATTTTCAACAGAACAGTTTAGCAATTCGTTAGCTGCTTGGGTTGATCCCATCACTACTCCGTTGCCTTTTACCTCCACCAAGTAATCGGGAGCTGATGTTGCATTACCATTCACATATCCATTCCCGGATACTATTACGGAACTATTTGAACGAATATTTCCTCCAAATAATAAGTCAGGAATTGAGAGATCTATTGCTTCTATTCTAGCATTACCCTCTACTTTAAGCGGTGTTTGAAAGGTAAGACTACATGCTATTGCACCATATTCAGCAAATGCACTATGCGGCTTGAAGTTATTGGTAGGACCAGGAAAAACTGTACTGTTGCTTAATAACATCAATACTGTTGTAAACGCAAGAACAATATAAAATTGATTCCTATAGAAGAATTTGCAAAAAGGCTGGAAAATTATAAAATTTTTGTAGATACTTATTATACACACCTTAAACCTCCTAAAATCCAAACTGCAAATTTTATTTTTTTGCCGAAGCTTGTTCAGATTTTTAGCTACAATCATTACCCTACTTCTATATTTTGAGGCAAAATTCTAAAATCAAGCAATTTTCACTCACAACATATATCCATCTTTATTTATATCAAAAGAAAAAAATAATGTCAAGCATTAACCATCCAAATATAAATAATCTTGTATAAAATAGACAGATTGCTATTTTATGAATATTGCTTTCCATTTACCTGAAAAATTTAATTTATTTCAAAAATAATTCTATTTTCTGTAATTTCTACTAAGCAAAGCGATTCCTTACGATTCTAGAATGCATACTTCTGTACTCGAAAAAATTAAGTGCGATTTAAACACAGACTTGAATGGTTCCTGAACTACCGTCCCGACCTTTCAAAGCTGGTTTCACACTGGAATGAACCGGGTCACGGTGAACGCAGATTGCTTTCAATCCTTCATGGACAACGCTTGAAACTCGTCCTGAAACGCATGCTGGATGAATCAGAATTTCTCTCAGGATACGGCATCAGGTCACTGTCACGTTATCATCTTGATAATCCGTATGTGTTCCAAACACATGACAATACCTTCACGGTTGAATATCAGCCTGCTGAATCGAATATCGCATTATTCGGCGGCAACTCCAACTGGCGCGGTCCAATATGGTTTCCTGTTAACTTTCTCATTATCGAGTCACTTCAAAAACTTCACCACTACTATGGTGATGATTTCAAGATTGAATGTCCAACAGGTTCGGGGAACTTCATGACACTTAACGA
>MFGW01000140.1:24609-27366 GCA_001780385.1 Candidatus Fischerbacteria bacterium RBG_13_37_8
CGTGATTATAACTTATTTTATGAATATTTTAATGGTGATACGGGTGCAGGCATCGGTGCTTCACATCAAACTGGTTGGACAGGTCTTATCGCAAAATTGCTGCAACCTCGCTATACAGATACTCCTCAAAAAGAAATCCGGCAACCAACAATAAAAACAACAGGGAAAATAACCTGACACATCCTATCAAAGGTCTGGATAATTACCAGCAGATGATGGAAATCCTGATCCATGGAACAGATGTAATTAAAGTATTTATTGAATCAACTGACCTGTCATCCGGTTAAGCATCTCATTTGCTTTCGCTGCCGCTGCTATTCCCCGCTTAAGACAAGTTTCAAAATTGGTGCCTATAATTCGGATTTATCTAAATCCATTATCTATACTTCTTCTATGCACAAAGGTAAAAAACGTAATTCTCAAATATCTTGACCTGTGGCCCGTTCAATACCCCGTAAAATTATTCCCAGACTCTCATGCCTCCCCTCTCCCTTTCCCTCATTTCCCAATAAATCCTTTCTCTTCAATTATTTAACCTCCTCTTTATATTATGGTACTACTTTGTCTGATTTTTACTCCTTTCTCTCCACTTTCTTTTCATTTACACCTTCAATATAGCAGTCTGGTAATGCAATATCTCTTTTATCAAAGTCAAGGCGTGCTTTCTTTAGCTCGTTAAAAATAATCTCAACAGCCTCTGTTTCCGGCAGGAAGACAGGTGCAGAAATTGCAATGCATCCGGTTGAACCTGCGCCATCACCGTGAATAAAGATGGGAGCAATCTTGACTTCTGCTTCCTGTGTTAGAGGTTCAGGCGCTTTTTCTTTATCTTGTATCTCCGTTTTATCTGAAATGGGAGCTGTATCAGCTTGATTGGCAAGACAATCAGCCTTTGTGCCACTCAAAATAAATGCGATCAACGCAGACATGACTGCTTTACTTTTCATCCATCGTGAAAGAATAGATGCACCAAGCAAGTCCGGTCGCAAAGCGTAGAGTTCTCTTTCAGGATAAGCTGGTTTCCTATATCTTTTTGCAGATTTAACCCTCATGTTGCCACCAGTTGCTATTATATAATGATATTATAGCTAAAGTAAAATGTACTAAAATGAAGAATCCGAACCATTATTCAAATACCAATTTACAATGATATGCCATACTGAGATATGTTTTATTGTTTCTATTGCTTGTAAAATAGCCATGTTTGACAGAGATTGCATAATAGTATAATATTATTATTGAGGTGATATTATGACTGCAACGACATTAAGATTACCTGATGAGAAATTACGGCTTCTTCGTGCTATTGCGGGATATGAAAGCAGATCAATGAGCAAAATTGTTGAAGAGCTTATTGATGAATATATAGAAAGGCATCGAGAGACACTTGAACTTATTGGCATACCTGGATTTGTTGCTGAATGTCAGCAAGGTTATCAGGAAATAAAAAAGGGTGGCGGCAAGGATATTGATGACCTGGACGATTAAAATATCAGCACAAGCAGAAAAATATTATAAGAGGATTGATAAAAATCGATGGAAAGCAGTAAAAGTCAAGTTGAATGAATTATCAAATCTTGATTCTCCCCTTCAGCATAATCAGGTACGACCATTGATTGGGGATCTGAAGGGATTCTACCGAATGAGAATTGGCAAAATAAGAGTAATTTTCACCATTCTTGAGGAAGAGAAAATAATTGCTATCGTAAATATTTTGCCGAGAGGTAATGCATACTGATTCTTTTATGAGCAATTAATGGGTACGAGCCTTTTAAGATATCCATAAACCTATTTCACCTATCTGAACGACATCTTTTATGTACCAAAAATGAATGTACCACCCACCTTCACCATAAAGAGGCGCAATCACATTTAGAAAATATGATGATGATGGTCTATTATTTGAAGAATGCTATTTTGAACCTAAAATTCTTACATCAAGAGCAACGTGGCTTTATTTAAGCAATGGAGCAGTATTTTGCCGTCGCGAATCAGACAGGGAGGAGAATCCACGGATTGTAGAGGTACGATCTGCAATCGGAGATGAGGAATTCAAAACAAAGCAAGAACTGCCACCATTGTCCCTCTTTCCCAAAGTGCCACCTATCAAAAAAAGATAACCTCAGGAACCTCACTTTATTTTTTGTGTCTAAATAATATGATGAAATTTTGTTGGGGCATACCTTATCTATGAAATCAAAAGTTATAAAAGATTGGTTTCTTTTATTGACTCCTCAAAGGCTAAAGATATCATTTTTTTTTTAACTCATTTGCTCAGTATTTATTTTCATTATAATTCGGCTTCGTAACCTTTCTCAGTTTCCATTTAAGCTTCAGCATCTATACATGAAAATTCTGGATTGACATGAAGAAACTTTGTGCTTCTATTGTCCCGTAGAAAAAGTTGCGAATTCTGTCCAAATCGGGGAGCCATTTTGTACACTCATCATTTCTTGCAAGTAAAGCAAATGGTTTTCGATAGACTGGCTCAAGTTTTTCACTATTCAACAAAAAGTTCGAAGCTATCATTTTCAGCATTTTTGCCTTTTCTTCATAGTCTGCCTTGAGATACAGACTGTGCAAGCGTTTCGACCGACTGTTCCAATAAACCTGCAATTCTCTTCTCCCTCAGGTAATTCACACCTTGATGACGACCTTTGCTGAATATGCAGTGATAATACTTATACTTGTTTTTCTTCTTCTCTCCGATTTTTATGGTGAAAAGCCATTTTCCTATTTAGTCGATTTTTTCTCGAT
>MFGW01000141.1:0-1481 GCA_001780385.1 Candidatus Fischerbacteria bacterium RBG_13_37_8
TGAGGAATATCGAAGAAATATTTTTTTCGAGTACATCTTTAATGTTCTAGTAAAGCATATATTTTTGTCTTTTAGTTTTCTTGCCTTTTCGCGATTATGAGTAGAAAGTTATTTACAGGTCCCCAGTCCCCAGTCCCTAGTCCCCAGTCCCCAGTCCCCAGTCCCTAATCTCCAGTCCCCAGTCCCTAATCTCCAGTCCCCAGTCCCCAGTCCCTAGTCCCCAGTCCCTAACTTATCCTGCAATATCCAGTCGCTTCAAAAGCTTCCTCAATCCCCATCTGCTTATTTTCAATATTGAGGATGCCTTTGTTTTATTATACTTGCATTGTTCTAATATCCTAAGAACGTATTCTCTTGAAAAGGTATTCTTTGCATCCTGCCATGAATCTGGAAATGTTATTACTTTATTATAAGTTGAATTTTTCATATACTCGGGCAAATCATTCATATCAATATGCGACTGTGATTTGTGCCATAAAATAATTTGCCTTGCTATATTTGATAACTCTCTCACGTTTCCAGGCCAGGAATATTCTTCAATACAATGCAAAAGTGAGTTTTTTATATATAATTCTGGAGTACCCATTTCAGTGCAATATTTCTTTATGAAATATTTGAAAAGCAACGATATATCTTCCTTTCGTTCTCTTAATGGGGGCACATGAATTTTTGCAACACCTATCCTGTAAAATAGATCTTCGCGAAATAAATTATCCCTTCTTAAAATTTCCAGGGATTTATTTGCGGCAAATACAAATCTGCTTTTTGTCATTATTACATTATTCCCACCGACCGGGCGATATTCATGATTCTCAATTACCCGCAATAATTTTACCTGATTGGCAATTGCCAGGTCAGCAATCTCATCGAAAAATAAAGTTCCTTCATCTGCTTGCTTGAGCAAACCAGGTCTTTCAAACAAAGCAGTTGTAAAAGCTCCTTTTTTATGTCCAAACAATTCACTTTCAAATAATGTTTCTGGTATTGCACCACAATTTACCACAACAAACGGCTCTTGTTTTCTCGGTGATTTCTTATGAATCATTCTTGCAATTTCTTCTTTTCCTGTGCCTGTTTCCCCAGTTATAAGTACCGGTACATCATAGCAGGAAAAATGATATGCTTTCTTTATTACTTCGTGCATAAGTGCACTTTTAAATACTACAGCACCTTCCTTCTGCAAAGATTCCTCGCATACAGTTTCCGGAACAGCTCTATCTACAACAACTCCTTTGAATTTAATGAGAAGAGAAGCAATAAATGCAAGCGTATTTCCTAGTTCCAACTCATCCTCAAAAAAGGAACACGCTTCTTTATCTTTTTCTAACCACAGGATACCCTGTCTGTCACTTATTTTACCAAGCGAATATATTACTATATTAACTTCCCATCCATTAGTGCAATATCCGTTTCTTCTTGTTTCAAAAACCTGTCCTTTTTTGCTCAAATCAAGATACTCCTTTACCGCCAAAGGCAAATCC
>MFGW01000141.1:1514-3916 GCA_001780385.1 Candidatus Fischerbacteria bacterium RBG_13_37_8
GTACAGTGAATTATTTTCATTTTATCCTCCTCCTCATAATAGGCAATTCCACAAGCAGAAAGTGACATTTGATTATTGACGTGCAGAACAATTTTCCCTAATACTTTCTCAAGAGAAAATACCTCTTGAATTGCACTATTATATGCAATATTAATAATTTCAGTGATCATAAATCATATACCTTCCTTTCGCAATAGTAATAGTATTATCAGCACAAAAATTTATTTGTTGACTCTTTTGAGAACATTTCATTCACCATCACTTGAATCCTAGAATCCTTGACTCACTAATTTAAACGTCTCGGAATTTCTTCAAAGTATAGCTTTAGTAGGATTCTCATCGAGCATGTCCATTATAAGGGGTAATGGAATGATGGAATAATGGTCAAAAATGCGCGACTTTCGTACCCAATTTGAGCTTTTTGGGATCAATACGAACCAGTTGTCCATAGATATTTTTGTAAGGTCCAGGAATAACCACGTCTTCATGGCAGTAATGGCATTCCCAGATAAAAGGTTCTCCTTTTTTGATATTCAATAATCGTTAGAAGCGACGAATTCTTCGAGCAGCGATATACCATTTTTGTCCGCAAAAGGTGCATTGACAACAAACACGCTTGAGAGGAGTTGTCAATTTATCTGAACTATCGACAATTGGTCTTTTCAAGGCAGCTCGTGCCAGCAATAGATACTGTTTTTCCCCGTGGATTGAAAAATAATTCCCATAAAGATATAATAGACTATAATGATGGAAAATGTTTATGTGAGTTTTGGTAGCAATCTCGGTAAAAGATTTCTTAATCTTCATAAAGGACTGGGAGAATTACTTTTTCATCCTTTAATTACTTATCGCTGTATGTCTCCATTTTACTATACTGAACCCCTGGATATAAAAAAACAAAGATGGTTTATTAATCTTATTTTAAAGATATGTGCAAATATGCTACCATATGATTTGCTGACTCTTTTAAAAGGAATCGAGAAAAAAACCGGGAGAACTCACACGGTTCCGAAAGGACCCAGAATATTGGATCTTGATATTCTTTTCTATAATAATGAAACAATTAGAAGCGAGCAACTAACCGTACCTCATCCTGAAATTCATAAAAGAAATTTTATTCTCAAGGGCATGATTCAAATGGGAGAAAATATCTATCATCCCATTTTGGAAAAAAGTATTGAACAATTGCACCGTGAACTGAAATCAAACCAGGTAGTACTTAGAATTCCTCATCTGCTTATTGCTTATTGCTTTTCACACGGCAAAGATTGTGCTCTATGCAACCTGCTTTTTAAAACAAACGCTACATAATAAGAGGCAAGAAAAGTGAGCAAAAAGAAAACAAGTAAAGATGACCACGAAAAAAAGCAAATACGATTGCCAAAGGATAAGCTTCCCTATATCTCTCCTGCCCAAAAAATAGTTGATATGGAAAAGGATTCAAACGATATTATTCTGCCTCCTGACATAGATACAGGACCGCAAAAAGATACTCTTAGAAGAAAAATATCACGTCATATCAACAAATTCAAGCATAAACTAATGAAAAAATTAAACATGCCGGAAATATATGCGGATATTATATTTTTTATTATTGATCTGCTCATTGCAATAGGCATAATATATTTTATAATGCTATTACTTATTTTCACAAAGAAGCATTTCTAAGCATGCATTATTGTCAGACAGAAGTAATTGAAAACATACCGATAGCTCACAACGTTTTTAAACTTACCATTCAAAGGAATGACTGCTCATTATGGTTTCCGGGCAATTTTGCGATGCTATTGCCTGAGCCTGTTCCGCAGTTTTTCAGTTGGAGGAGGGCCTTCAGCATATTTCGCTATTCAGATGATCGTCTGGAATTTGTGATCAAAAAAGTAGGACGTATTACCGAATTGCTTCAGCAAGCAATTCCCGGTTCAAAAATTTCATATTTAGGTCCTCTGGGTAATTCATTCAGTATTCCCCAAAAAGGCAGTGAAGACATCTTTATAATTGCTGGTGGCATAGGTATTGTTCCTCTTTATTTTCTCTCCAAAATATTTCATAAAAATTCTGTGTCCCATACTTTTTTGTATGGAGCTGCAGCATCCAGGGAACTGATTGATGTGCCCGAATTACAAACATATGCAAGTCAAATAATGTATGCTACTGAAGATGGCAGTCTCGGTTATAAAGGAAAAATCACTGAATTACTGACATCATTATTAGAACGGGATAACAAGGAAAAACGAGTATATGCATGCGGGCCTTTTCCGATGCTGCAAGCGCTTTTCAGGGAACACAAAAGTAGTATCATGCATATCGAAATATCCGTGGAGACATTGATGGCGTGTGGATTCGGTGTATGCCGTGGCTGTGCAGTTCCGGTAAAAGGAAATTCATATAAAATGGCATGT
>MFGW01000141.1:3938-7604 GCA_001780385.1 Candidatus Fischerbacteria bacterium RBG_13_37_8
TTAATGAAATAGAGTGGGAAAAATGGCAATAGATTTATCAGTTAAGATTGGCAATGTAACATTAAAAAATCCTATCATGCCTGCAAGCGGCACTTTCGGGTATGGATTGGAATTTGCTCCTTTTTATAATTTATCCGAGCTAGGCGCTATAGTTACAAAAAGCTTGTCCTGGCAACCTAAAGCCGGTTCGCTTCCTCCGCGCATTGCAGAAGTGGAAGGAGGTATGATAAATGCTATCGGACTTGAAAATGTAGGCATTCAACATTTTCTCAAAGAACTGCTTCCTGAATTAAAAAAATATGATACCGTAGTCATTGTTAGCATTTTTGGAAGCTCAATTGAAGAATTTTTGAATATTATTGATGTTATCAATACTACCGGACAAGTTGACATTATTGAACTCAATATATCCTGTCCAAACGTGAGAAAGGGAGGAATTCTTTTTGGGACAAATCCACGTTTCACCTATGATTTAATAAAAGAAATTAAAAAATATGCAACAATCCCCATCATGACAAAATTAACACCAAATGACTGCAATATAGCTGAAATAGCAAAAGCAGCTGAAGATGCAGGTTCCGATGCTCTTTCACTTATTAATACACTTTTAGCTCTTTCTATTGATATCAGCAAAAAGAAACCAAGAACCGGTTTCGGATTCGGTGGGCTTTCCGGTCCCTGCATAAAACCCGTAGCACTCAGAATGGTATATTACGTTGCAAATACCGTTTCAATTCCAGTTGTCGGGATGGGCGGCATTTCCTCTATGAATGACATCATAGAATTTATCATAGCAGGAGCAACCGCTGTACAGGTTGGCACACAAAACTTTATCGATCCACTTATATGTTCTAAACTGGTAAAACAATTGACCCAATATTTTATTGATCATTCTATCAATTCCCTGGAGCAATTGAGAAATTCCCTCTCTCCGCGCCCGACACTCCTGAAAACCGGTAATCAATCAGAATGAAAACAAGCTAGAGATATTTGAAATTTCAAATGCCTTTGGCTAGACACAGAGGCACAAAGCAAATAATTTGCTGAAAACTTAAGTAGAAGAGATAACTGAGAATACAGAGGAAAAGAGTCTCATGAAGAATAAAAAAGATATTATTGGAATTATTGGCTATGGCAGAGTAGGAACCTCATTATCCTCCGCTTTTTATCTCCTGGGATATAAAACATTTATCTACTCAGATAAAATTAATAAACGATTTATTCCTGAATCATTTTTTCTCCCGTCATTACCCGCATTAATTAATCACGCCAACATAATTTTTATCTGCGTACCTGATAAATCGATTGAAAAAATAGCTGCTCGTATTGTCAAAAGTCTTATTCCGTTACCCGATAAAATATTTTTTCATACCAGCGGCTCAAAAACTTCACAAGCGCTCAATTCAATAAGAAAAGCAAGCGGTATTGCTGCTTCATTTCATCCCTTGCAGACTTTCCCAAAACCAGAACATTCCCTCTCACCATGGAACAATATCTTTTGTATCCTGGAAGGTGATGATAGTGCAATAAAAAAAGCAAAATTATTATGCCGTAAGCTTCATTGTCATCCTTTTGTACTTCCAGCAGAAGGAAAAATACTGTACCATGCCTCTGCCGTAATGGCTTCTAATTTTTTCGTGCTGCTAGTTCATATGAGCCAGCAGATTGCTGGTTATGCAGGTATTTCCAAAAAACAATTCAAAAACCTGTTCGTTCCCATGATGCAAAAAACTCTTCAGAATATTATCCACGAACACAACAATGAAGTTCTTTCAGGTCCGCTGATACGTGGAGACAAAGAAATAATCGCATGTCATCTTGAAGAAATAAAAAAGAAAAATACCCTCATTGCACAAATTTATCAATTATTCGTAACATATTATCACAAAGAATTTAAAACAACTCCTTGACATGTGCCATCATTCTATTTTGCTTCTCCGCAATCAGGTCAGGAACATCTTTTAGCTTGTCCTTCCGTACAGTTTCAAAACACTTTATTATGGCTTCTTCATTAAGATTATTAAAATCATCCCAACTGATTGTATTCTCCTTCCTGTTGAACTCATTCATCAATGAAGTTATTTTTTCATCATATGCTATAGCGACCATTGGTTTGTGAGCCAGCAATGAAAGAAGCAAACCATGATATCTCATGGCTATCACCATGTTCGTCATTGAGAGCGGAGACAGCAAATCTTTGAAATTGCGTATTTTATATACCGCATTATTAACAAAAATCTTCGATGATATCTTTTGACATAAGGCAGCATCATCAAATCTATGCATAGGCACAAATTCAACCGAATCTAATGAAAAATAATCCCGTGCAATACTTATAAGTTTTGCAAAAGATTGTACTGTGCTATCCACATATTTTCTTGTATATTGATAAGGCCATACACGCGGCATCACTACACAGCGTTTTGACTTAGATTTTTTCTCAACGGCAAACTCGGCAAACCTGCTAAAAAAAATATTAAGGTCCGCGCCAAGTTGTATCCCTGGGGAATGAGGACTGACTGCTTTTGATACATCATAAGACATTTTATCACGCACTATGACCAGCTTGCATAAATTTAATATTTTTCCAGCAAGAAATCTGCTCATAGAGGTTCTTAAAGGCCCTATACCAACACCCAATAATACAATAGGCACTTTTATTTTATTCAGGGCAAGAAACCTGCGATACCAGGATAAAAGTGCGGACAAAGAATAATCATAAAGAAATCCCCCTCCCGGAAATATTGCTACATCATACTCCTTAAATTTTTTAATGGATCTAAAAAATAAAAAGCTCCTGGGATATTTCAATGATGGGAAATAATGATAATAGCTTGCATACTCAAAATGCTCATGAAGAAAAAAATCTCCGCTTATAATCGGATTATAGCTTAAGACGATTCCCTCTATGTCAGGATTAACTGATTTAAGAAGATTAACGGTAGTCCAGGCAAGTAATTCATCACCATAATTTCCTTTACCGCTAGCTCCCATTAGTAATGCTTTATTAATCATAATACCTGCTGTCTACACACCTATTCCATGGGCTTGATGATATAAAGATTGCTGCAAAAAAAGAAAATAACAGTGTCTGCTCTTATTCTTTTTTGGTAATTTCAATATCCAGTTCCAATTTCAATTTTTTGGGATTTTGAGAACTGCTGCGCAGCATAACCGAAAGCGCGTTGGAAAAATTTTTCCTGATATTTTCGCCAAGGAGGGAAATATCGAGGGATAGTTTGGTGATTTTTTTAAGATCATCGGCATCAATTTTGATCCGAAGTTTCTTGGAGACTTGTTCTTCCTCTTCTACTTCATTCAGAGGTTTCAATAAAGAATCAAGCGATGGTCCTTCAACTTGTTTCTCCTCCATTTGCGGTAATTGTATTTTAGTTGATTCTTCCCGTAAACTAAAAAGCTGATTCTCAATTTCTTCCATTGAACGTAAGGGTATTTTTTTTACCGATATCTTCGATTTTTCAACTCTATCATTGGGCACTTCAGCAAATTCCAATTTTTCTTTATCCAAATCTTGCTTGCTTATAAAGGTAGGTTTGCTTATCGGGGATTTTTGCGTCGCAGTTAATTGATCAAGAAATTCAGAAGGCGACATGCTTTTTGATTGTTGCGCAGGAGGAGGAGAGGGTGTGGTTAACGTCACTGTTG
>MFGW01000141.1:7623-11185 GCA_001780385.1 Candidatus Fischerbacteria bacterium RBG_13_37_8
CTGCAATGCTTTTTTTCTTATCGCAATCAACGTAGCTTTTGAGATCCCCTTCAAGGTTTCAAAAACTCCCTTCCCATATATAGCAGAAGCTTCATAATGAAGGCAATTTCTTGGATTAAGATTTTTATTAAGGTCCTCTACCGTTACTATATTTTTAAGGTCTCGCTTGTTGTATTGAAATACCAATGGAATCTCTTCCATAACAAGATTCTGTTCCACCAGGTTCTCTTTCAAATTCATTAAACTTTCAATATTTGCATCCATCATTGGCACCTGAGAATCTGCAACAAACACGATCCCGTCAACACTTCTTAAAACTAATTTTCGCGTGCTGTTATAAAATACCTGACCCGGGACAGTATAAAGCTGAAACCTCGTCTTGAAGCCAGAAACAGTACCTACATCTATTGGTAATAAATCAAAAAATAAAGTACGATCAGTTTCTGTTTCTAAGCTTACAATCTCCCCCCTGGAGGAAGGTGTAGTTTTTCGATAAATATATTGAAGATTCGTTGTCTTCCCGCATAAACCTGGACCATAGTACACTATCTTTGCTGCCATCTGCATCGTTGAATAATTCAAAAAAACCATCTGCAACTCCAGGTTTACTTTTATACAAAATAAACCATCATCCTATACATAAAATAGCAAAAATCACGTAAAATATCAAATGCCTTTCTGGCACGTATACAGTTTCCCCCATTATCGAAAGAGAAATGAAGGTTAAGGTTAAAACTGACTTTTCAGCTGCTTGTTCCTTAACCGAAATCTTTTTATGTTTATCAGTTTTCCGAAGAGAACTGAATACTTATGCTCACTACCGGCTATTCTCCAATAACAAACTCTGCAAGCAAAGAAACCGCAAACATATAGATTAAATCAAAAGCAATGATAATCTTAAAATAGGGAATTATATACACATAAGAAACATTCTGTATTAAATAGCTCGTCGCCTTGACTGAGGCTATTACAAGTGGTATAGAAACTGGAAATAGTAATATCGGCAATAACATTTCTCGCGTTTTACTTCGTATTAACATCGCAGCAAATAGAGTTCCTACACTTATAAACCCTGCATCTATCAATATTATATAAAGCCATAATACAATCATCTTGGTATGAAATTGAAGATTAAAAAAAATGACAAAAATTAAAAAAATAATAATTTCAATAAATACTATATAAATGAAATTAGTGACAAACTTGCCCCAAAATATATGACTTTTTTTAATAGGCGCAAGCAGCAATGATTGTATGGCATTTTCATCCTGTTCCAGCGCAAAAGAACGATTTAGAATAATCATGCCTGAAAAAAAATAAGAAATCCAAAGCACACCACCGGACAACTCTTTTATCGCCTCCGAACCTGGCTCTAAAGCAAAACTGGCTATCGCAAGCACAAGTAATGAAAAGAAAATCACCGAGTTGAGTGCTTCGCGTGAACGGTATTCAAGAAGTATATCTTTTTGTGCAATTGATTTTATGATAGAAAACTTCATCCTTTAAATTACCAACTTCCAAAATTTACTGCGATTTTTTACTCAATAACAAGACCAGAACATTATTTTATTTTGGTTCCTGGTGGCACTTCCTTTTCCACGGCTAACAATACTGCTTTTCCATTATCATCAGCAGCAAGGATCATCCCATTTGATTGCACACCCATAAGTGTTATTGGCTGAAGATTTAATAACACCGGCACCAGCCGCCCTACAAGTTCTGCTGCAATATAAGTGTCGGCTATGCCTGCTACCAATGTCCTCTTTTCCGTGCCAATGTCAACCGTAAGCTTAACTAACTTCCGCGATTTTGGAATATTCTCTGCTTCCACTATTTTTGCTATTCTAATGTCTAATTTACTAAAATAATCGAATGAAATAATTTCAGACATGCATATCCTCCAGGTTATTTTGTTTATTCAGATAAATCAATAAATCCTCTCTGTAATAAATTCTTCAAATATTTTATCGCAATGCTTTCATTAAAAGGAACTACACATAATATATCTTTTACAGACCAACTCCCGTCTATTCTTGTAAGGAGAAACGATTCCTCAGGAGTAAGATTTAAAACAGAAGCTTCATCCAGAGAAATTAACAAATGCGGTACAAGGTCGGGTTTTAAAATAGTATCTTTTATCTGCTTGATGTATTTCCTCTCCGCAAGATCACGCAACTCAATCACGCTGGCATCTATTTCCGGTTGTTTTTTGATAATATAATTAAAAATATTAAGTGCTTCTTCTACTCTTCCTTCCTGAAGTTTCTTTTGGGCCAATGCAAGAACCATTTGTATCGGTAATGCAAATTCTTCTTCTTTTGTCGTTTTTATTTTCACAATGCTGATTAACTGCATATCATAAAAAATCTGTGTGTAATTGCATATTTCATACTCTGAGCTATGCAGGTGAAGTGCAATTTCCTGGATCGATCGTTCTCCGTCTAATTGCCGCCATAAATTTTTAACTAAAATCTTATCCTTAATAGAACCAGGAAGAGCTTTACCAGTTACCTTTTGAACAACAGCTGTTGAAGATTTAAATGTTTTAAGAAATCTATGCCAATCATTTTTTCTCTTAATTCCTTCAAGAATAAGTTTGTCAATATTCTCCTCTATGGCAATTAATTGATACCCCTGAAGCTCCTCAGAATCAAATTCAAATCGCCCCTCTTCCCATATAAAAAGTGAAAATATTGTTTCCAGCGTTTTGGCACACAGAGCTTCTTTCACCTGTTTTTCATTAAGAATTTTCAATTCAACTAATATTTTCCCCAACAACATCTTCTTGGATTCCTGCATCTCTATTGCTTTTACCAGTTGAGTTTCTGTTATCCAATTTCTGCTTAAAAGAAACTGTCCCAGGTAATCTCTTGGATCCGAAGAACTTGCTGATATTACAAATCCTTCACGAAAAAATATCTTCTTCGTTATATAATTGTTGCTCACCCTTAACGTTCCTGTTCTTTTCCCATTACCCAGCCATTGAAGAATTTCTTCAAGCGGCATTGTTTTAAGATCACCTATCATATTTGGTTCTCCTGTGTAAATGAATAAAAGGAATCAAGGATTCGAGGATTCAAGTGCTGTCGAACGAAACGTTTTCCATTTCCTCGTTTTCCTTGCTTCGGATATATTGTAGAGGCGAACCTTGTGTTCGCCCTTTTTCTTCTGAAATTTTACTGAATTTATTCTGGTAATTGTGAATCAACAGCAGTACTATAATATAATCCATTAAATAATAATTTGAAAGTTCCGTATGTCTGGGCTCTATGTTGCACCCTGAAACCATAAAAAAGCATCTTGCCTTTCCCCACTTTTATATCTACCAGGGCCGCCTTCCTGTATAATTTATCTTCACCCAGCAACCATCCGCTTAATAACACATGCTCTTCAGGATAGACAGCAACAACCTGCCTGCCATATTTTCCATAGGGCACCTCGGTCTGATATATCATGCTGGAATTAAAAAGAATTGCTGCCTCCTCCGGCATGCCATAACCTATCGGATGATTATTCCGTATTTTCACCCTGAGCAGCGAACCCGGACAATAAAATTCCTCAC
>MFGW01000141.1:11383-11525 GCA_001780385.1 Candidatus Fischerbacteria bacterium RBG_13_37_8
TATTTTTTTTACTGCTACTTCCGGTCTCACATTTAATGAAAACAGGGAAAGATTATTTCTCGCTGCTGCTGCCTGTAGCTTTACTAAATCATTCTCATGAACTTGTATGATAAAAGTTCCCGCTTTATAATCTTTCTCCTGA
>MFGW01000141.1:11698-15781 GCA_001780385.1 Candidatus Fischerbacteria bacterium RBG_13_37_8
ATTATTTTCAATCTGGCTGACATCAATTCCCATTTGCAATCCAAGCGTCCATCCTGTAACATCATAAGGACTTATTACAGGACCATCCTTATATTTACGTATATTCGGATATTTTTGAATTTCTAGGAGATCTTTTGCATACCTTCCGTAAGGTTGTGCAAGAAAAATTATATAACTGCCAAGGGGAAACACCATGCCGTCAGCAATAAAATTCTCAGTAGCCTTATGCACTTCAATACCACCTAACATGAGCACTTCTATCATTTTGGATAATGAAGCGCTATCTTTCTGTTCTGTCGGTATTATAAAAGCATAAGGTGCTTGTTTCATTCCCATATTAATAGCATCCTGCCCCATCTTGTAAAAATTATATAAGACATCCTCCCTGTAATTAGAGATCGTTGTCAGCAGACTGTAACAAGAAATTAATTGATACTCTACAATATCTCTCAAACGCCATGTTCCGCCTTTCCATGGATTGGGAAAATTCATCGATTGCCTGTACTCAGGCAAACCTATATCAGAGCCGGAAAGTTCTCCATTTTCTATAAAAACAGGCGAAGCAATGTTTACACTTGCCATTTCTGTAAGAATCCCAACTATATTGTGCCACCAGGGCGTCTGCACAGAAGCACCTTCCCACCATCCGGTAAAATAAGCACCATTTACAACACCTGATTTTTGCTCCTGCTCCAAATCCTGCGCCATATGAGCTCCTATTACCGCTAGCTGTCGCCAAATAAGTGGATGAACATTTGGATTCGGCGGATCATGATAAGGTGGAACAAACATGCGTGCACCCTTGGTCCCCATTTGATGCTGATCCAATATTATTTGCGGATACCAGGTATGATAATATACTCTTGAAACAAGCTTCGTTTCCTCTAAATTAAACATGTACCAATCACGATTATTGTCATGACCCGCATAATAATGATACAACCATGGCATTGCACTTCCTTCATTTTCGGTACCAAGCCACTTGTTGTACCAATCAACCACTATTATCTCACCATCAGGATTTATCGAGGGAATCAATAATACAATTACATCAGATAACACTTTTCTCGTATCCATCCCCTCCACTTCATTCATTATTAACTTGTAGGCAAGCTCCATCGATCCTTGAACAGAACCTATCTCGGTTGAATGTATATTCGCTGTTATTAATACTATTACTTTGCCCTCCCGAATTAACTGCTTCTCCTCTCCTTCACTCATTAGCCGTGGATCCGATAATTTTTTCGCTATCCCCTTGTATAACTCCAATTGCTGCATATTCTCAGGTGCAGTTATTATTGCCATGATAAAGGGATTGCCTAAAGTGCTCTTGCCTAATTCTTTTACCTGAATCCACTCAGATTTCTGATCCAGATAAGTGAAATATTCAATAATCTTCTCCCACCTCGCTACTTTATAGTCCGCTCCCACCTGATAACCCAAAAATTCCTCGGGCGATTGTATCTCCTCACTTAATACCAATCCAGCACTAACTAACAATAAAAAAAATATGACATATGCTTTCATCAGGTTTCCTCAAAATTGCATATATTTGTAAGAAAACAATTATAGTGCATGCGCCTCATCAAATCAATCAGGGAACAGTGGGCAGGGGAATGGGGACTGGGGACTGGGGACTAGGGAATGGGGACCCGCAAAGAATGTTCTGCTCTAATCGCGAAAAGTGAGAATGAAAAGTATTATGGTTATATTCTTTTCGAATATTTCTTTGGTGTTCCAGCAAACAACATGTTTCTGTGGTTCGAAATTCTTCCTTTTTTGGGATATTTAGTTGAAAATTCTTTGCGGGCCCCCATTCCCCAGTCCCTAATCCCCAGTCCCCAGTCCCTAATCCCCAGTCCCCAGTCCCTAATCCCCATTCCCCAGTCCCCATTCCCCATTCGGGTTGACAAATTTACACACCACCATTATAATATCCCCTGAAGTTATTAGAATTTTAGAAAGAGGCTGAGAAATGAAAAGAACGTTCCAACCTAATATAAGAAAAAGAAAAAAAGCACATGGTTTCCTCGTACGCATGAGAACTCCAGGCGGTAGAAATGTTATAAATCGACGCAGAAGAAAAGGCAGAAAACGCATTTCAGTTACATGAGCAAGAAACAGGATAAACATAGTGCTACCTTCCCTAAAAAAAATCGTATTTCTCTAAAAAGAGATTTTGATTATATCCTGAGTGAAGGAAAACGTAGAAAAAGTAAATTGTTTACCCTGATTATTCTTGATAATAACCTGCCTTTTAGCAGATTAGGTATTAGAATTAGCAAAAAAATAGGAAATGCTGTTACCAGAAATAAAATAAAACGATTATTGCGTGAAACATTCAGACACAATAAAAATAAACTCATACAAAAATGGGATATAATTGTTATCCCTCATCAATCTATCCTGCATGTTTCATATAAAATCATCGAACAACAATTTTTAGACCTCGTATTAAATAAGCAATGCAAGGAATTGGATATAAAATAAAAAAGAGGGTTCCTTCTCAATATTGTGGAACATTGCTCAAACATGCTGCAGTGCACTTTATTTCATTCTATCAATACTTTATCTCACCAACCCTTCCGCCGTGCTGTCGCTACAATCCTTCCTGTTCACAATATGCCAAAGAAGCTTTTTCACGCTACGGCATTTTTAAAGGTTTCTACCTGTCAATAAAAAGATTACTTCGATGTCATCCTTTTGCAAAAGGAGGAGATGATTTTCTCAGGTGATATATGAATAAAAGACTTATCATTTTTTTTGGAATAGTATTTATTATTTTAATGGCTTATAATCATTTCTTTATAAAGCCATATGTTAAGGAACAACAAAAACAAACGCTTCTGAAAAAAGCGAAACAAGTAAAAGAAACTCCCGTTGAACTCCCCCCTAAAAAAGAACCTGTTCCAACACAACCTGAGAAAGTTGAATTACCAACTTCAGTAATAGAAGCTACTGAAGAAAAAATTACTACTATCTACACAAAAACGCTTACTGTCAGTTTTTCGAATAAAGGCGCTATTGTCAATAGCATCAAACTTCAGAATTACCGCGATGAATTCGACACTCCCCTGGAAATGATACCCAGATACAGCAAAATGGAACTCTATCCCTTTTCCCTCTCCTTTGACGATCCGGAAGTAACAACTCTTGAAAACAATGCTTTATACAAAGTTTCTGAATCAACTCTACAGGATAAAACAAATGGGAAAATAAAAACAATTACCTTCACCTATAATGATCCGAACGGTAATTACTTCGAAAAAAAATTCTTGCTGAACGAAGGATACCTGATCGATTTTGAAGGAAAATTTTTCTACAACAACAAACAAACAAATCCCTCTGTTTTTTGGACCCCCGGTTTACAATCCATTACTGCAAAACAAAAAAAAGAATACGGCTGGGGATACAAAGAATCACAGGGCATCAGTTGGGTTAATAATTCAAGAGTTAAAATCGCATCAAAAAAAATTAAAGCAACTAAATTCACCCTTTCAAATGTCCAATGGGCAGGAATTCACAATAATTTTTTCCTGGCAGCATTCGTTCCAGACTCAAAATCAAATGAAGTAACTTATTCATTTCCTACTTTTGAAACAGCTCCAGAAATAACAGATAATCTTATGATAAGCAGTTTTAAAAATAATAAACCTGGAACTATAAATTTTAAATTTTATATTGGCCCAAAAGCTCCAGAAATTCTTGAGCCCCTTGGAAATAATCTCATTGAAGCAATCGATTATGGTTTCTTTGGTTTCATAGCAAAAGCACTCCTGACTGCATTAAAATTTCTTTACAACTATGTAGGGAATTATGGCCTCGCTATTATTATTCTGACTATATTTATCCGTATATTATTTTACCCGCTAACCTATAAAAGTATGCAATCCATGGAAAAAATGAGACAATTGCAGCCTCAAATGCAGGCAATTAAAGAAAGATACAAAAAAATTCCTTTTAATGATCCAAGAAAACAAAAAATGAATCAGGAAGTCATGGAGCTCTACAAGAAAAATGGCGTGAGTCCTGCATCAGGATGTCTGCCTCTGCTTCTGCAATTGCCCGTTTTATGGGGATTCT
>MFGW01000141.1:15814-23097 GCA_001780385.1 Candidatus Fischerbacteria bacterium RBG_13_37_8
GTCAGGCATTTTTTCTCTGGCTGCAAGATCTGTCGCGCCCTGATCCCTATTATATTACACCCATTATCATGGGTGTTACCATGATCTGGCAACAAAAAATTACCCCCTCAGCCACTGATCCCATGCAGCAACGTCTCATGCTTATGATGCCTATATTCTTTACTTTCATCTTTCTTAACGCACAATCCGGCCTCGTTCTGTACTGGCTGTTCAATAATATTTTCTCCATTATTCAACAACAATACTTCACCGGCAAATCTCAAAATAACACCGAACAATCAATCAAAAAAAAGAAAAAATAACTACTACTCGTGATACTTTCATGGTACCTGTTGACTTATTCCTCTTGAAAACTTATCTTTAATATAGAGTATAGATCCAATGGTATTTAAAAAGGGATATACATTACTAATTGTCGATGATTCTGATAACATAAGAAAAGTAATTAAAAATACCCTTTCTGAAGAAAAATTATTCGCTGAATTCTATGAAGCTGCTGATGGTTTAAGCGGCTTCAAAAATATGCTAGATTATGCTCCAGACATGGTCATCGTTGACCTTATTATGCCATGCTATGATGGCTTTGCCTTTCTTAAAATGAAAAGCGCCAACCCTCAACTTAATGATATCCCCGTCATAGTTCTTACCTCTAAAGATGATGTTTCTTCAAAAATAGAAAGCCTCGGCAAAGGAGCAAGCGATTATATTACTAAACCTTTCAATGAGAAAGAATTACTCGCACGCATTAAAATTCACCTTAAAATTAAAATCCTCCAGGATGAACTTAAAAAAACAAATGCGATGCTTCATAAATTATCTATCACTGATGAACTTACCAAAATCTACAACCGGCGTTTTCTTTTGCAACGCTTCAAAGAAGAGTACCAGCGTGCCATAAGATATTCTGAAAAATTATCGCTCATCATAATTGACCTTGATAATTTTAAGCAAATTAATGACAATTATGGACATCAAACAGGCGATAAAGTCCTCATAAAAGTTGCCAAGTTAATGAAAGAACAATTAAGAGCCTGCGATGTAATAGGCAGGTACGGCGGAGAAGAATTTGTTATTGTGTTGCCATATACAGACAGCAAAGGTTCATATATTCTTGCAGAAAGAATAAGAGCCTCGCTTGAAAATAATTGCTTTACCATAGCAAAAAATACCATTACACTAACATTAAGCGCCGGTATCAATTCATACCCGGAAAAGAATTCTCATTCCCTCGAGCATTTTATTAAAGAGGCTGACGAGGCTCTCTACAAAGCAAAAAAACTAGGTAAAAATCAAGTATGCCATAGCATAGGCATTATTGAAGAATAATCCCTCCACCCAGTCATTGTGAGTTTGCCGTAGGCAAACTTAACAATCCCTTACGGATAATAAGAACCATAAACACTAAGGATTATTACGCATTCCTGCCAGAATGCTCATAATGACATTCCTCCCCCCTACGTTATCGAAAGCATCCTGTCCAACGCTCTCTTCGAATAACTCCTTACCTCCGAAGATACTTCTATCCTGTTAACTACCTTCCCCTGTAATAAATTCTCCAAAATCCATAACAATCTCTCCGGACTTATTCTGAACATTGTGGCACATAAACAGGAAATTCTGCTTAAACATATTACCAATTTGCCTGGATTCCACTTCGCTAACCGGTTCACCAGGTGTATCTCAGTCCCCACTGCCCATTTCGTTCCATCCAGTGCATTACTCACCTGCTTTATTATATGCTCCGTGGAACCTGATTCATCAGCACTCTGTACTACTTCAAAAGTGCATTCAGGATGTACAATGACTCTTATTCCAGGATACGTTTGCCTCACTGATTTAATCTGCTGTTCATTAAATTGCATATGCACTGAACAAAATCCTTTCCATAAAATAATTCGTGCATGCTCTATCTCTTCCCGTGATAATCCCCCGTTCACTTTAACAGGATCCCATACCACCATTTCATCCAATGGAATGTTTAGATGATAATAAGCGGTGTTTCGCCCTAAATGCTCGTCAGGAAAAAATAACAGCTTCTCCGCATGCGAAAATGCCCACTTGAAAACTGCCGCAGCATTAGAAGAAGTACAAACCGCCCCCCCTTGCTTGCCGCAAAATGCTTTTATCTCTGCAGAAGAATTTATATACGTAGCGGGAATTATCTTGCCTGCTGCAATCCCATTCAAATACTCCCAACATTCATTGACCTGGTCAATGTGTGCCATATCAGCCATGGAACATCCTGCTTCTATGTCCGGAAGTATCACTATCTGCCCGCCTGCCGCTAATATGTTCGCACTCTCCGCCATGAAATGTACACCACAAAACACAATATACTTCGCCTCTGTATTCTCAGAAGCTAATCTCGATAATTTATACGAATCGCCTGTATAATCAGCAAATTGTATCACTTCATCACGTTGATAATGATGCCCTAATATGACCAACGATTTTCCTAATTTCTCTCTTGCACGAGCTATGCGCTCATACAACTGCCCTTCTTTCAAGATCAAATATTCGTCCGGTATATTTTCCTGATAATATTCCATCATAAGTAAAATGTAATATAAAACAAATCGACCTTTTTTTCAAATATAAATATTCCCCATTCCCTATTCCCCAGTCCCCATTCCCCAGTCCCTATTCCCCATTCCCCATTATGGTTGCAGCAATGCTCCTCTATGGTATAATACATTAGTTATGATAAACAGAGAGATTATTGATAGAATCAAATTAATTATCCAACCTCTCTCTCTCGCAGGTCATTATATCTCACTTAAACCACAAGGGAGCCGCTTCATTGCTCTCTGCCCTTTTCATAAAGAAAAAACACCTTCCTTTTATATGAATGAAGATGGGATGTTTCACTGCTTTGGATGTGGCAAGGGCGGCGATATTTTTAAATTCATTATGGAAATGGAAAAACTCAGCTTCATGGATGCCGTGCAATTCCTTGCTGATAAATACGGTATTAAAATAGACCACAGTGTTTCAACCGAAGCATATAAACAAAAAGAAACCATGCTCGCTGTGCACAAAGAAGCATGCGCACTCTATCAAAAAACTCTGTCATCGGATGATGGTAAAGAAGCTCTCTCGTACTTGCAGAAACGTGGCATTACCACGGATACTATCAATAAATTTAAAATAGGCTTTTCCCCCAATGAATGGGATTTTCTGAGTCGTTATTTTGAAAAAAAAGCAGATCCCGCTTTGCTTATTAAAAGCAGCCTCGTTGTCCCACGCGAAAAAAATGATGGTTTTTATGACAGGTTCAGAAATAGAATAATGATTCCTATTATTGATCTGCATGATAATGTTATTGGTTTTGGCGGCAGAGCCCTTAAATCTGATGAAGTGAAATACATCAATTCTGCAGAATCTCCCATCTTCCAAAAAGGTCTTTTTCTCTTCAGTCTATGCAATGCAAAGAAAAAAATTGCTGAAAAAGAATTCGCACTTCTTGTCGAAGGCTATTTTGATGCTATTGCCCTTCATTCCTTCGGCTTTGAAAATGCCGTGGCAAGCCTCGGCACAAGCCTCACGGAACAACAAATTCATCTGCTGAAAAGATATACTACTACCGTATATGTATGTTATGATGCAGATAAAGCAGGTAAAAAAGCTGCCGATAGAGCTATTCAAATGCTCCTGGAAAATGATTTCCTTGTTAAAGTAATTATTCTGGATGAAAATGAAGATCCAGATAGTTTCTGTAGAAAATACGGTGCAGATTCCTTCCAGGAACGTATTGAACAGGCTGACGATTTTATTCATTTCTTCCTGCATAATAAAATTAAACCTCATGACAGAATTACACCCAAAATTAAATCATCGATTGTGCTGGAAGGAATTCCTCTTCTACGCGCTATCAAAAATCAAATTACCAGGTCACATTATATTAAAATGGCAGCATCTCTGTTAAAAATAAATGAAGATCTCCTCCTGCAAACACTGAAAGAACACGATACCAGTCCCCATGCAGACTATTCATCGATTCAACAACTCACAAATATTAATATTGCCGAAAAAGCTTTCCTCCTCGGTTGTATCTACTACACTGAAATATTGGAAGCTGTTTTGAAAGAAAAAGATGAAACATTCTTCGATGGATTACAGACAACCCCTCTATTTCAAAAGCTTATTCTTATGCTGAGAAATAATGAACCTATCTCTCCTGATGCTCTTATGCATACCCTCGGAGATGAAGAAAAAAATATCCTCTCCAGCATACTCCTTGAAAATTTTGACTACAAAAATAAAAATCTCATTGAAAAATCACGCCGCATATTAGAAATTCAACATATAGAACGAAAACTGTCTGCACTTCAAGAAAAAATTGAAGCTTTGAAAGATATATCTGATTCTGAAATTCTTAATGAATTACTCAATGAAAAAAAACGCCTCGCCACTGAACGGCAAAAGTTAAAATTATGCTGAAATATACATTCCAACATGTTCCATCCGTAGGTGAAAAACTGGAAAAACACCTCTGGCGCAATGGTATTTTACAATGGGAAGACTATCTGAATTCATATGAAAAAATTAAACTCCCCTATAATATTCATCGCAACATGGAAATTTTTCTCAATAAATCCATCGACGCGCTGAATAATAATGATGTGCTCTTCTTTGAGCGTTTTCTGCCAGCAAAAGAACTGTGGCGAATATATTCCGAATTTATGAATAATTGTGTCTTCCTTGATATTGAAACAGCCGGTAAAAATGGCAGACAGGATTTTATCAGCACTATCAGTATGTATAATGGCAAAAATATAAAAACATACGTGAAAGGAATTAATCTCGATGCTTTTCCACGTGATATCGAAAAATATTCCCTCATCATTACCTATAATGGAAAATTATTCGACATCCCCTTTATCCTGCATACCTTTAAACATTTACACTTAAAAAGTGCACACATAGATCTCCGTCCTATCCTTCAACGATTGCATCTGAAAGGTGGATTAAAAGCTATTGAAAAAATTGTTGGCATCCGCCGTCCTAAATTCTTGCGTAAAATAGATGGCTATCACGCAATTTTACTCTGGGAAAAATATCAAAAAGGTGATTCCCGCGCTTTGGATGGACTGATTCTCTACAACCAGGAAGATGCCTCAAATCTCCATTTTTTAATGCATTATGCTTATAATAAATTAATCGCATTATTCCCTCTCCCAACAGAAAAATTACCCCTCCCACAAAAACCACAACTCATTAAAGTTGACCCCTCTGTTTACTTTGAAATACGAAATCCACATCACCGGTAAAACCAGACATTCTGTTTGACAAAAAATCGGAAAATATATACAATAAAAGAAATTAATGCGCCCGTAGCTCAGATGGATAGAGCGTCGGACTTCGAATCCGCAGGTCAGGGGTTCAAGTCCTCTCGGGCGCGCCAGTGCGCCTGTAGCTCAGCTGGATAGAGCGTTGGCCTCCGGAGCCAAAGGCCGTGGGTTCGAATCCCGCCAGGTGCGCCATAATAAACCTGGGGTCAAAGCCCGACATTAGACATGCCGCAAACGATGCTCTACACTGCATTCTGAGCCACTGTTTCAAAATTTCAGCAAAAAATGCGGACATTATGCCAAAGGGAGAAATCTTATTGCTGAATTCGGAGCACTTTCAATCTCTACTGAATTTTTGAACAGCTGGCTTGAAATGCATACAGCAACTACGTTTCAGGAGTGTCTAATTTCAAGGTTTGCCCCATTGCAATTTTTAGTTGATATTTCTCAATTTTCCCTCTATAATTTGATATGGTGAAAATTGATTTTCTTGTGAATTTAATTTTCCTGTAAATTTTTCTATGAAAAGGCAATCCATAATAAAACATTCAAGCTTGCTCGGATTCGGTGGGAACGCAGCAACTGCTGTCTGCATTTTGTATGTTCTTATCGGATTGACACATTTCTTGCTCCCGCGAGCTCAACTTAGAGGTGCCGGAGGCGTAACAGCAGCGTTTTTTCAGTCGCTCTCTGAAAGCTCATTGATCTTCTCCCTGCACTATTGGATTGTTGCAGTTCTCTCGCTGATGACGCTTGCGGTATCTGTGGCTTTTCTTTCTTTGCTGCGTCAATACCTCACCGGCCCTCTTTTTTGGTCTGCAATTGTGGGCATTATCGGAGCAGCGCTGTCAATAATTGACTTTGCTTATGTAGGCGTTGAGGCACCTAGGCTGGCAAAGGTATTTTCGAATGCCACACCAAGCGCACAGTCGCTACTGCTCATTTCTGGAATGCCTCACATCGACCCATGCTTCCTTGCTTTTGGGCTCATGGGGATATTCGCGCTGACCTCCAATGCCACGGCATTGCGCTACAAACTGGTTTCTCCTTCACTCGGTTACATCGGCATTGCCGGCGGCTTTCTGTTCTTACTTGTGTTTATAGGAGCGCTATCAAGATCTTCTTTGCTGATTGACCTAGCGGTGGCTCTAGGAGCTTTTGCTGTTGGCCCGGTATGGTATTTCTGGATCGGCTTTGTGTTCCGCAAAGCAGGTCGATCCGAGAAGATTGCTGAAAATGAGATAGAAGGGAAAGCCCCCTAACAAGCAAGTCAATTGGTTCTATTTAAAATCTCAACATTACCCGGCATAATATTGCTCTGCCAGAATTAATTATTCAACAATGATAACATAAGTTTGGGATCAAAGCCCGACATTAGACATGCTGCAAACGATGTTCCACGCTGCATCCTGAAGAGCAGTTTCAAAATTTCAGCAAAAAATATAGATCCTCTACAAAAGGAAGAAATCTTATTGCTGAATTTTTAAACACTTTCAATTTTTGCTGAATTTTTGAAATGTGGGCTTGAAATGATTGCAGTGGCTACGTTTCAGGGTAGGCAAATGTTATGGTACGCCCCCCCCCAGATCAGGGGAGATGAAAGTCATGGATGATCTTGGTGAGTCGGGGTTTGAGGTAGGCTAAGCCTTCCTCGGGGGAGGAAAAATAATGAAAAAGAGCAATATCCCTTGGGGAAATAAATTTTAATTGGATGAGTTTCTTGAAATCAATCAATTTTTCCCAAAAGGCCTGGTCATATAATAAAATAATAATTTCATGCCGGTTTTTCTTGCCATTTTGTATAAGGGTCAATGCTTCAAATAATTCATCAAGAGTTCCGAAGCCTCCCGGAAAAAATATGAGCGCTTTTGCATGATAGAGGAACCAGAGTTTTCTCATGAAGAAATAATGAAACTCGAAATTAAGTTCAGGAGTAACGAAGTCATTAGGAAATTGTTCATGGGGGATGGATATATTTAGACCAATAGAATG
>MFGW01000141.1:23122-23370 GCA_001780385.1 Candidatus Fischerbacteria bacterium RBG_13_37_8
AATCGTCTTTCCGGTTCAAGATATTCGGCAAGTATGCGAACTACGCGTGCCTGGCGTGAATTTAAAAATTCAAGATTCTTATAGGATTTAGGTGCTCTTTTCATTTAATTACCTCTATTGTAAATACATTATAGCTGAAAAGAGCGGATTAGGGAATAGTCCTTTGGTCGCAAAATTCTTGCATTTTTGGCAAGAAATAAATTAACCGCGAAGGACGCGAAGAAAAGAAGAGGAGCCAAAAATATTTG
>MFGW01000141.1:23445-23703 GCA_001780385.1 Candidatus Fischerbacteria bacterium RBG_13_37_8
GATAAGGATTGGGGACTAGGGAAAGAAGGGGGTAGCGGATTGCTACCCCCTGGTTATATTCGGTTAATAGTAAGGGAATTAGTTACAGGTGGAGAGGTCTTGAGAATCGCAGGATGAAGTACCTTGTGGGCGTTGAGAGCCATTTGAATCAGAGCCGTAGGAGCCTTCGTTGCTGGTATTAAAGGGTACGACGAGGTAATAATAGCTATTGGTGGGAGAAGTATCGGTATAGGTAGTGCCGGTGACGGAGCAGGAACG
>MFGW01000141.1:23720-30450 GCA_001780385.1 Candidatus Fischerbacteria bacterium RBG_13_37_8
CAGCCGTAATCGAACGTACCAGTCCAGTTTACTGCCCAGGTAAAGCGAATTTTCAGGTTAGGTGAGCTGAATGCAGGGATATCGGCAGTATGCTGCATCCATGTAAGCGCATCACCGGTTAAACACGTTTCGCCGCTTGCCATGCATGGTTGCGCAAAAGTTTTTGTGCCGTTATAGGGAGGATCAATGGTAAGTTTTATCCAGGTAGTACCATCGGCGGAGGCTTCGATTTTACCGCCATTCCAGCCACTCATTGCTTCCATGCGTTTCCAGAATGACATGGTAGCAGGCAAACCAGCCGGGACGGAGAGGAAATTCGTAAGAGTCAGGTAATGACAGCCAGTTTGAGTACGTTCTCCGTAAGCTGAATGTGTAGGGCTATGTGATTGTGTGGTATTCCAGAGCCAATTACCGGAGACTGTCCAGTTGCCGGGCCATGAGCTTTCAAAATTATCGGTGAACTGAACCGATGGTGGTCCTGCTGCCGTAGCTAATTTTTTCTCCTCATTCAAATCTTGATTTCCGTTATTGCATGGACCGGAGCCATTGGTGGTCGTATCTTCTGCGCGAACTGCATAATAGTAAGGCGTTGCATAAACGACATTATTATCTGAATAAGAGGTAGTAGTAAGGCATTGCGCGATAAGGTTAGCTGGACCGGGGACAAAATCAGGATCTGTGCTCCGGTATATATTAAATTTAGCAGTTGAGCCTGAGCAATTGGTAGTTGCGGAGCCCCAGGTAAGATTAATTTGACAGGTAGAGGAACCGGAATTAGCGGCAGATATGATACCACTAAAACAAGGTTCGAGTTTGCAAATTCCTGTAGGTGAAGCTGAAGCCCAATTGCTGTAGGCTGATTCACAGATACTGAGGCCTACCTGGCTTAAAGCAGTTACTGCAAATTCATACGTTGTTCCACCTGAAACCGTATTATCAACATATGAGAGACTGGTGAGATTACTTGCAATTTGTTGAACACGCACATCACCGCAGATCGTATATCTTCGGTAGACATTGTATCCGACCGCTCCGGTGACTGCAGACCAATTAACGGTGACCTGGTTAGCAGCGGTTGGGGTTGCAGTGACGGTACCTGGCGGATTGAGTGATGAACTTAAGCTGACACAGTTGCTCAAAAGTCCAATGCATGCCGTGCTACTGCCAACTGGCAGCACAGAATAATACGTCGGTTCACATCCGACATCCGGGTCAGTATAAGTTGTCGTAGTCACAGTCGCAATTTTCACTTTACCAATATCACAGCCAAGTGCGCCAGTTGCTTTGAAAACATAATATTGTGTGGCGCCGGTAACGGCAGTCCAGGTTAAATGAGCGCCGCTGGTATCAACAGTAACGGAAAGTGTGGGAGCGCCGGTAGGACCTCCCGAGCAACCACTGTTTTGTTGTGAGGGAGTATTACATGCTGTTCCATGACGGTTATGTGCTGCATAAATAGCTGTCATATGCGGAGTACCGTTATTTACATTTCCATCATTATCATCGGCAGCTATCCAATTGGGATAAGCATTATTAGCTGCGCAATTTCCTACGGTACTGGGACAGGTACAGGAATACCAGTCGGTGACGTTATTGTGACCCTGCCAGATTATTTTATTAGCTAATTCAAATGCTGTCTGTTTATCCATGTTAAATGGTGCAGCTTGCAAATCACGCGCAGCAAGATCCCATCCAACCATGGCAGTCGGAATGCCTTCGCAATGAGCTTCGCGGGCACACGGTCCAAAGTAGCTTCCCGAGGTGCTGCAAATAGCACATACAAAATTTTCAATAGTATCCGGATCGGGATCTGCATGATTCAGGTAATCCATTTCTCTGATGCCGGTACAATCAATACAACATTCGGAACTATTGTACCCACTGCAATTATAACCGTACGAAGGACCGGGATTTGTCGGACAATTCGTCCATTGACCGCAGTTACGGTTCATAGTCCAGAAAAATCCTCTGCCGACACATGAAGCATGCAAACGTAATCCGGCAGCAATATCAGCTATTGCTTCATTTGGACTGCTCCCCGAAGGTGTTGCATCATTATAATCTACACCATGCCCCCATTCATGATCGAAAACAGCAGCAATTTCACCTGTATTTCGGCAACCACCGCCGGAACGATAAAAGTTAATCGTGTTGCCGGAAAAATAAGCATTACATGTTGAACCAATGTTAACGTTGCAGGTAATAGGACCATCGAGCCATGCGAGATTCAACCAGCTTCTCACCTGACGGTTCATGAGTGTTACTTCGAGCGCACATGACCGGGAGGCAAAGGTATCGCCTGTTGAATGGCCTCCAGGTACGGTACAATCATGCTCACCGGTAACACCACCGAGATTTATTTCACCCGTCGTTGAAGTTTCATTAATCGTACCGCAGGCATCACTTCCCATGACTACATAACGGCCGTCAAGTGTCGTTGTTGCAGTGCCGGAGGTGTATTCATAAAATCCGGCTCCATTGGTGTAATCATTCGGTGAAGCAAATCCTGTATTCATATAGGCAGCCGGAAGATTCGGGAATGCACACCCGCCCGGACAACATTCATCACTGCTGATAGGATATATTGAACCCTGGATCCGTTTCTTCACATACAAGTTTTTGTCAAGAAACGATACTACTGCTCCGCTATGCGCATCGACTAACATTTCCCATACATTCTGATATCCTTCTCCCGTAAAAGTAAATGCCCACACTAAAGCATGCGAATATCCTTTTCCTATTTCACCGCTCCATGCCGGTAATGTTGGGATTATCTCAAGATGCGGTTCTACAATAATCCGATCAAGTATCATACCTTCACCTATAAAAGAAAAACCACATGGTAATGCCTGCTCTTTTGTAATGGCTGGCGTCGAATCTAAGCGTATATCACCCCATTTCTCCAATCCCCATAAAACAAGATTCCCATGGTTAATTACCAGTGTTATTCTTGGACCACGCACCGGTATTTCATCATATTTCCTGCTTATGTTAATATGCCAGAGATAATCAGCCGGATGACTTGCAGTTATTTCTCCTAATTCTCTTGTATCAACATTCAATAAATCCCTATAATTCTTAACATGATGCAATGCCAAAGCTTTTATACTATCTTCAGAAATATCTGTTACGCGGTAGCCTAATTTTTGCGAAATAATATCAAGCGTGAGTGCATTGCCTTCACCGGTTCCCGGTATGAAAGGCAACGGGTACATTATACTCAACGGTCTTCCTGAATATTCATCAATGTAAACATATGAATCTTTATGCGCTTCAACGAATTGTCGCCATAAGGCAGCATTGGATAATTGATTAATTACATTGCCGAGGGGAGCTTCTTTCGCTCCTACCTGCAATTCCTGCGCTCTGAATTCTTTCTGTTCGATCGCATTTTGTTCTTCGCGGACTTTGAATGCAAAAACCATACTGTTACATGATACAAGCGTTATTATGACTAATAACACTATGCTAAAACACAGGTTGGGTTTCTGTGAAACCATGAAACACCTCCTATTGAATTATTTTTTATCATAAATATTAATTTCAAACGCATAAGTATACAATATAAAAAATAGCAAGTCAATGCTTTTCAGGGCAAAATTTGAATTTATTTTACCTGTTTGCATCTTTCTTGTTTTTTTGGTATTATATAGTGTTAACCTCCTGGGTTAAAATTATTATTGAGTTATATGATGGTACGATTTATTACCATAATAGAATTTTAACCCGGGATTTTTTTATCTTAACATAAACGGCATAGCTCAAATCAATGCATAGTTGTTTGAGCATGTAGCATACATTTAACATATAAGGAGTAGCACATGAACATTTATGTAGGCAATTTAGCTCGTGAAGTAACGGAGGCAGATCTCAGGGCGGAATTTGAAGCATTTGGACAAGTAGCGACAGTTACCATTATCAAGGATAAATTAACAGGGGAATCAAGAGGTTTCGGTTTTGTTGAAATGCAGGATACAAGTGAAGCTCAAGCAGCTATGAATGCATTGAATGGCAAAGAAGTAAAAGGGCGGGTTTTGAATGTTAATGAAGCACGTCCACGCACAAATGATCGTCGTCGCCCTAGTGGTGGTGGTCGAAATGATAGTCGTGGTGGTGATAGAGGAAGACGTGGACCCGGTCGCAGCGGTGGTGGTGGACGCGGACGCTTTTAATTAATTAACACTGAGCCTTACAAAAAAAGAGATTCGTTAGCATAAGACGTAGTTTTCTATCAGGGTACTTTTTTATAATTTCGCATACTATTGGGCCGTTAGCTCAATTGGTAGAGCAATGGACTCTTAATCCATAGGTTGCGGGTTCAAGTCCTGCACGGCCTACCATTTTGCAGAAAAATCCAGCTGAAAATATTTAAAATTTAAGACATCTTTGGCTGGTACAAGGGCGCAGAGGCATAAAGTTTCTGAAAATTCCGATAAAATAATTCTGCGAAATAAAAAAAAGAAGAATCAGAGACGTTTTAGTTAAAGGTGGGTTTCATTATTGTAAGAAATCGGGGATTATCTGAAATAGCAAAAAATTCCCCTTCATCGATTTGATCAAGAGGAAAACCATTCATAATAGCTTTCTCTAAATAATCCAATGCTTTCTCCGGTTGTTCCATTTTACTAAAAATGCAAGCATTTAAATAAAGCAAATTTTTCTCGTTCGGATTTCTGGCAAGCAATGATGAGCATTTTTCATAAGCTGCTTGTAAATCACCAGCATAATAAAGTGATAAACAAAGACAAACGCTGGTATTAATTTTATCACTGCCATGATAAATGGATTGTTTAAAAGCATGAACAGCTCTTTTCCATTCATTAATTTCAGAATAGATTTTACCCAGCAATTCCCAGTAGGTAAAATCTTGTGAATCCATTAATATTGCCAACCGGCAATATCTGAGAGCAAGTTTATAATTCTTCATATGAAGATAGCATTGTGCAATGCTGTAAAATGTATTTTGATTTATTTTTAATGCTTCATTGTAATAATTAAGAGCATCTTGAAATTCTTCACTTTCCATTTTACATGTTCCTGCGAGATTCAAGGCGTACACTCCGAGATTAGCCTTTCCGGTTAAAATTCCTGGATGTTCATCCATGACTTTTTTTGCCATAAAATAAGCTTTCTCAGGTTTATCATCAAAAAGATAGGTCAGCGCTAACAATAATTTAAACCAATGGTCATGAGGTTTATCTTTCAAAGCATTTTGTAGTATCTTATGTGCATTCTTTACTTTTCTGTCACGAAAATAGAGCGAGACAAGAGAATCAAGCCAATTTGATTCTGATGGTTTTAATGATAATGCCCGTTCAAACGCTTTTGTTGCTTCGCCATATTTTTTTACTTTTGAATATATTTCTCCTAATAATGCCCATCCTTCCGAAAATGCAGGTTCCCTTTTCAGCAACAGGGTTAGTTTTTTAATAGCAACACGATCATTTCCGATAATACTATATATTTCACAATAGAATAACGAAAGCCATTTATCAGTAGGATATTTCTGGATAGCTTGTTCTAAAAGTGCTGCTGATTTTTTTGTTTCGCCATTTTGCAGACCATCCCATACTCTGTCTATCAATCTTTTTTTCTGTCTGCTTGTTAACGTATTCATTGTCATCTGCGCATTTTACCTCATTGCAGCCACAAAATCAAGTTTTACGTATTCAAAAAAGGTTAAGGTTAAGAAAGGTTGAGGTTGAAGTTAAGATCACGGTTTAGAAGATGTTTAGGTTTAGAAAAAGAGGAAGAATTATTATTTGATCTTTCCTCAACCTTAACCTCAGCCTCAACTACAGCTTTAACTTCAACCTCAACCTTTCCTAACCTTAACCTATACCTATACTTATACCTCGATTTTGATGTGTTATGTAAGTCTTTCTCGCAAGAGCGTGTATCGTCGGGAGACCGATTCATTATTTACTGCTATGCGTAATGCTTCCTCTTCTCCTATAATAATCAATCTTGAGCGGGCGCGTGTTACAGCCGTATATAACCAGTTTCTTTTAAGCATTATGAAATGCTCCTTAAACAGCATTATTATTACCACATCAAATTCACTACCTTCTGCTTTATGAGCTGTTATAGCATAGGCAAGTGTTATTTCATCAAATGCATCAATAGTATAAGGGACAAGATTTCCTTGAAAATTAATCATTAATGTTTTCAGGTTTTCATCTATATTTACTATAAATCCGATATCCCCATTGAATACATTTTTTTCATAATTATTCTTTATTTGCATTACTTTATCGCCCAGTCTGTATTCACCCAGTAGTTTTTTCCCTTGAGCGAGAGGATTAAGTGTGTTTTGCAGGACGACATTTAAATTATCGATCCCGGCTATGCCTTTATACATGGGAGCAATAACCTGTACCTTCTCCAACACTCTTCTGTTGTCAGGCACCGTAAATTTTTCAGTAATAATTTTAATAAGAATATTGATTGCACGCTGTGTAATTTTTTCCGGTATGAAATAGAAATCTCCTGATTCATTTTTTTTAGTTACCATATATGGAAACTCGCCATTATTTATATTATAAGCGCCTCTTATAATTAATGAATTTTTTGCCTGGCGGTAAATCTCTTTCAAGACTATGCATGGAATTTTATCGCTGCGTATCAAATCATTCAAAACATTTCCCGGACCGACGCTGGGAAGCTGATCTTTATCACCAATCATTATCAATTGTGCCTTTTGATGCATTGCTTTTAATAATGCATGCAA
>MFGW01000141.1:30478-35200 GCA_001780385.1 Candidatus Fischerbacteria bacterium RBG_13_37_8
TCAATTATTACTGAATGTACTTTTAAGATATTGTTGCGTTCCCTGGTAAATTTATTTGCAACGGGATCATATTCAAGCAATTTATGTATAGTCTGTGAATGAACATCTGTCAATTCCTGTAAACGTCTTGCAGCTCTTCCTGTAGGTGCGGCAAGTGCATATTTTATCTTTAAATCGTTATATATCGAGGTAAGGCATTTTAATATGGTAGTTTTTCCTGTGCCAGGACCACCGGTAATAATAAACATTCTATTTATTAATGAATTCTTAATAGCGGTAAGCTGCTCATGATCAAGCATAATATCATTTGTTTTTTGAAAATTCGTTATCATTTGATCAACAGAAACAGGCATTTTCAGAAAATCACCTCTACGGGAATTAATTAATTCAGCCACTTCAAATTCAGCCATCCATAAATAAGGCAGATAAATGAGAGTGTCATTTTCTATTGAATCAGTTTGGAAACGTTCTCTTATTAATTTTCTCTCATCACAGAGTGCATTCAGGCATTGGCGGCACAATTCTTCTGTTATATCAAGCAGATTGCAGGCGCGCTTGACTAATATTGATTCTGGAAGAAACACATGTCCATCATTGGCTGAATTTAATAATTCATAGGTAATCGCTGCTTTTATTCGCTCAGGATGATCTTTCTGGAAACCTATTTGCAATGCAATTTTATCAGCAGTAGCAAATCCTATCCCCCAGATCTCTTCAGCCAATCGGTAGGGATTTCCTCTGATAATTTCTATTGAATTACTGCCATAATATTTGAATATTTTACTTGCAAGACTGATAGGGATTTCATACTGTGCAAAAAAGAGTGTCAATTCCTTGAGTGCTTTTTTTTCCAGCAAAGAATCTGTAATGAGCTTAGCTCTTTTCTTCCCTATTCCCGGCACATGAAATAAAATTTCAGGATCATGGTCTATTTTCTGTAATGTTTCAGTTCCTAAATGATTTACAATGATGCTGGCAAGTTTTACACCGATGCCCGGAATAAATCCAGATGAGAGAAACCGGATTATATCTTTTTCGCGATTCGGAGTTTCATAATGGTATTGCTCGACCTTGAACTGCCGTCCATAAGAAGGATGCATTACCCACTCACCTTTTATGCGAATCAAATCTCCTTTCTCTATCTTTGTAAATGTCCCTGCTATAATCACCGTACACTTTTTCTCAATATCGTCAACTAAGGCAACGGTATAGCCATTTTCCTGATTCCTGAATATTATGCGTTCTATTGAAACAAGCATCATTCATTTCCCGAAAATGAATTAAGTGTAGGTGTGGACCCATGTGTCCACCCTCAAAGGAACAAAGGGCACAAAGTAATAATAAATTTTCATTTGAGAAACGCTTGTTGGTACTATAATAGAAAGAAGAGCCCCAAAAAACATGTTATTTTGTGATAATCAGACCTTTGCTATCCTCTCCCGGGGACAGTATCCTCTTTTTTGTGCGCTCCTTTTGCAAATAAACTTCATAAACAGAAACCGAATATTGAAAAAAGATCTGGCTGAAAAGATTCTCTGATGGTTTCAGCTTCATCTGTTTCATTTTAATAGCTGCTGCATAACAGAGCCGTGATAATAATTCACGCTTCACAAGATAAAAATAATAACTCATGTGAAGCAATTTGAAAGCATATTCCTTTCTGCGTTTCGCTGTCCAGAATTCATTTATATATTTCTGCATTAAATGTTTCTTTCTCTCCTCTTCCTGCTGTCCCGGGAGTTCGATAATACTTTTTTTTCCTGATGCAGATTCTTCCCTATAAGCTGCAAGGACTTTTTTGGGCATCAGCCAGCTTAATAATGGATTATTCTCTTCAAATAACTTTTGAACATACATATCATAAAAACGATAATTCTTCATTTCTTCGTAATTATAAGCAGAACGAAGTGGATTTTTTCTTGAGATATCATAATCCACTGATAATACAGGCAAATATTTTTCAAGCCGTTCTGGTAAAGCAACTTTTTTAGAACGATGCCATTGAAGTGATAATCCTGCAAGGTAAAGTGCATATTCAGGTTCACAATACATAAACATTCCTTCAGACTTGATCAATGTTAAATCAAGCATTTTTTGAACTTCCGTCATTTCCGGAAAAAGCAAAATATCTGAAGAAAAAATTTTTTTATTGTCCATCCTGATAAAAAATAAGACATAATCCTCAGTGCTAACAAGATAATTAGCAATATAGAGCGCTACATATTTCCCATTAAAATAAGGACTTATCAATGCTTTGTATGGCTTTGCTATTGCTGAATCCATCTCTTTCATTCGCGTTTTAGATATTTTCGGAATTGCTGTCATTGCATTTCCAATAGAATGCCGTGCTTTTTTCAGCTCTTTCATTTTTTCGCGAGAAATGCTTTTTGTGTTGATTCTGTCAAGAAGCTCTACGGATTCTTTTGCTTGTCTATCTATCAATACCCTTAGAATTGCTTTATCAAAATTATCCCATCGTCCAAAATATGGCAATAACCATTCAAGCTTTCCAATATCTTTTTCACTATATTGTTCCAAATAAAGAACAATAAGTGGCACAGGTTTTTGCACAAATTGCATTATCTTTTCATGGGAAAAACTTTTGTCTTCAAGACTTCTCATGAATGCATAATGTTCTGTTTTTGCTCTATTGACCGCGTCAATAAGATCACCCGTAAATAAAATGTCTTTGTTGGGTAGTGATTCAATAAAAAATTCTTTGAAAGGAAAGAAAATATTCTCTGCAAGAATAATTTTATTATGCACAGTATCTTGAAAATCTTGTCCCATATTATGAATAAGCGTTTTTATCCAATCACAAGTTTTCCTGCTTGTAGTTTCAAGAATGGAAACAAGTATTTCAATTGCCTTATCCATTCCTGTTTTATTTATAAAATCATTAAGCTGTTCGACTGTCAACTGATTTGTTTTTAAAAGTTGCTGTAATTTTTTTGCATTCACAGTGTTTTCACCTAAATAAGGTTATAATAGGTTCTTTGTTCATTATTAGAACCATCATGTTTGTCTTGATTGAAAATTTATCATTTTTCACTTTGTGCCTTTGTGCCTCTTATATATTATTCTGTTCTTCTGTTGTTTCTTTTTTACTTTGGAAATCTTGCAGGAGTTTTTTAGCTTCTTCAGCTTTGTCTGAAGGAACTGCAATACGAATCTTTCCTAATCCATCGATTGTAAAAGGGAGGATATCCGGTACTTCTCGCACAAATCGGGATGGTATATCATAACTCTGCAACAAATTTTGTATCAAGGATGCTTCCCACGGAGAATACGTCTCCATGATTATTTCTTCTTTGTATTCACTCATTTCTTTCTCAATAAAATTCTGAATATGTATTATAGCGAAAAATGAAGTTATAATCCACTGAATAAACTCGGATTTGCATATTGAAGTAAATTAAAAAATATGTTACCTTAAAAGAATAATAGAGAAAACGAGGAGTTGGCGAACGCTTTGTTCTCCAGCACTTGAATCCTCGAATCCTTGACCCCTTTAATTTGTTTACCTAGGAGTTGACGATATGCAATTAGAAATGAATTTAAGAGAAACCATTAAATCTCTGATACTTAAATTTGAATTTTCGGTAGCAGAAAAAACTATCGATGAAGCTATTGCTAAAACTACCGCTTCTACACCGGAATGGTTCGACCTGGAGATATTGCGCGCTTATATTGAATTTGTCAAACATAGTCTCTTTTCGCGAGAAGAAGCTTTCAGCCAATTAACTATCGCTTTCGGTAAATTAGAAGATCTTGCGCAACGCATGAAAGCAGCTAATTATGAAGATGGATTAAATTGGGCTCAATATTACAGTGGATTATGCAAATACACCCAAGCTGAAGCTAAAAATGATGATTTTTCATTATTCAAACAAACCGATGAAATTTGGCATGACGTGGAACAAAAAATAATTGAAGGAACAGATTTCCTGCTCATCGCAGAATTATTATTATCAAAAGCACTTTTATATGAACAATATGCCAAGAGAGGTGAAATGCCTGCACACCATGATCCAAATGTAACCGTGGAATTTGCCATTGAAAATATGCTTGATAAAGTCCAGGAACAATTTTTCAAACTTCTTCTAAAAATCGGCAGCAAGGAAGATTCCGAGCTTAAGATGAGGTTGAATTATGCTCTTGCAAGAGTGAAAGGATTGAGAGATGAAAAATTAGGTAAAATGCAGGAAGACCTTACCAAAAGTGGCAGAATAAAAGTAGATGCCCTGGGCTCTATTTCCTATTATTTCCTAACAGCTACGAAATATGCCAAGGACCTGGAAGCAGCGTATTTTCTCTGCGCAATCCCGTTGCAATTATGCAAAATTATATCACGCTATATCTATGATTCCCTCCAATTTGATCCGCCCCCTGATCTTAACCTAAGACTCGGCATATTCACCCAGCAAATAAGAGATTGCCTCGATACGTGCAAAAAATACAATATTGCATTTATTGCAGAGCAAGCAGTTGATCTGTTAAGCACCGTGCGTGATGAATTGCTGAAAAATAATATCAAAATTCAAATTTAAAATAGTATTGCAAAGCGCATAATTTTCTTTTACAATGGAGCATGGCAAGAAAATTAATTTGTTACACTAAAACATTAGTGTATGCAATAGATTTAGTTTTGAAAAACCACAAGGGGGTAGTATGCTAAAAACATCAAGTTTTTTCTTATTGGTATTAGTATTTGTTTCAGTT
>MFGW01000141.1:35271-35574 GCA_001780385.1 Candidatus Fischerbacteria bacterium RBG_13_37_8
TGGACCAGAACCGGTCATTCCGGAGCATCTCAAAGCAAATTTAAATGACGGTTACAGCAGTAGTCATTTCATTATAAAATTTCCCGGTTCCATAACCAATCGCAACTACGAATCACTTGTCACACACACCGAAAATATTTATACGTATTTACCTTATTTCGGATATCTCGTCAAACTCGATAAAAATAAATTAGCAACCATTAAATCGGTAACCGGTGCATCCTGGCTTGGTCTTTATCATCCCGCTTATAAAATTTCGCAGGATATAGCTGCGGTAAGTGAGCTTGATAATAAGGAAAAATA
>MFGW01000141.1:35591-35877 GCA_001780385.1 Candidatus Fischerbacteria bacterium RBG_13_37_8
TGTTTCCTGATGAAAAACTTGAACCTGTGATAGAACGGGTACTCAGTTTGGGAGTAAATAAAATTGAAGGGTATTCTTATAAACCAACATTTTCGAGAATACGTTTATTACTTACTCCACGCCAGGTAGTATCACTTCGGGAAGAAATTGCAAAAATGCGGGAAGTATTCTGGATTGATATTGAACCACGCATCGGATTATACAATGACACGACGATTTGGGTAGGACAGTCGGGAGTATCCGGTGGACAAACTACACCGGTCTTTGATCATGGTATTTATGGAGA
>MFGW01000141.1:35892-44428 GCA_001780385.1 Candidatus Fischerbacteria bacterium RBG_13_37_8
ATATCTTGATACCGGAATAGATCCTGATATGTGTTATTTCTATGATAATGTAAAAGCGCAGTTACCGCCCCGGAATGAATGTAATGGAGGCACCACGGTTGATAATACGCAGCGTAAAGTAATTGCGGTTGATTTTCTCTGGTCAACTGAATGCAGTGGAGGTATTTCAAATACGGAATGGGACACGCAGGATCATGGCACACATGTAGGAGGAATCATTGGCGGTGATAATTTTGCCAATCCAAAGATACATGATCCTGGAGATGGAATGGCACCTGCGGCACAATTTGTCGTTCAGGATGGTGGTTACGCGGGGGATAATTGTGCTGATCTTCCCGGTATTGGATGCCCGGTCGTAGATCTGAATCCGATATTCCTGCAGACGTATAACCAGGGGGCGCGAATTCATTCCAATTCATGGGGTGATAATGAAAATGCACCGGTACAGAATAATTACACTGCCGCAAGCCAGGACGTGGATGAATTCATGTGGAATCATCCCACTTTTCTTATCTTTTTTGCTGCGGGAAATTCAGGACAATCAGCTGGAAGTGTAGGAAGTCCAGGCACGGCCAAGAGTTGTGCTACGATTGGGGCTACGAATCGTGGAACGAGTGCTGAAACGCTTGCCTCGTTCACCAGTTGCGCACCCACAGATGATACCAGGTGGAAGCCGGAAGTAACTATTCCTGGTGTTAGTATTATTTCAGCAAATAATGACCAGAATGCAGCTTCGTACAATTGCAGCACTCAAAGCATGAGTGGAACAAGCATGGCATGTCCTGCTGCCGCAGGTCTCACTACATTAATAAGGCAATACTACACTGAGGGTTGGTATCCGAGCGGCTCAAAAACTCCTGCCGATGGATTTACCCCTACAGCAGCTCTCCTGAGAGCATCAATGGTAAATTCTGCTCAAAATATGACAGGCGTTTCATCACCGATTCCTTCCAATTGCCAGGCATGGGGCAGAATATTGCTTGATAATGTTATGTACTGGTCCGGCGAAACTCGCAGGCTTTACGCAACCGATGATCCTGGATTCCCAACAGGCTCCACTTCCAGCAAAACATTCCAGTTCAACGTGCTTTCAAATACAGTACCCTTCAAAGTAACACTGGCATGGACTGATTATCCTTCCACACCTGCTGCTAATCCACATATCAATAACGACATCGATCTCAGAGTGACAACTCCCAACAGTACCGTTTATTTAGGAAATGTATTTTCAGGTGGTCAATCGACCACCGGAGGCCTTGCAGACCGCAGAAATACCCTTGAACAAGTCCTCTTTCTTACTCCCGCGCCTGGTATCTATACGGTCACTGTTCAGGCATACAATATTCCGAATGGTCCACAACCATTTTCACTCGTCGTGACGGGAAATATGCCATTGCCGGGCGTACATGTACAATACCAGGATAATAGCGCAGTATTAGCAGGAAATCCAACCGGCGGAGATAATGATGCGAATCCGGATAATTGCGAAACTGCGACAGTTAATTTCGCCGCGAATAACGTAGGCGATCAAATAGCTAATAATTCTACTGCTACTATTACAAGTACTGCTGGTTTCGTATCAATTACTACGCCTATGCCTATTAATCTCGGCAATATTCCCATTGGCGGCACAGTGAATTCTTCATTCACATACACAACCGGGCAGGGCGCCACTAAAGCAACCTGTATGCAATCCGGAGATTTTACCATAACCGTCACTGCTACTGGACAAGCAACAGCAGACCAGGGTACATTTTCTTTCACTCATGAAGTAGATTCTACACTTGGAACAAAGACATGGCAATTTGAACCTGCCGGCGGACTGGAAGGATGGACTGTTGCCGGTACCTGGGCGCTCAGTTCCACGCGTGTCAATCCGGGCGGCAGTACAAGAAGCGTTCACTCATCCCAGAATGCTAATAACTCATGCGATATCTTCACTTCTCCAACGGTTAAAATTGACGCTGCCGCACCCAGCAGTACTCTTACTATCCCAAACTGGTATGCAATTGAACCTCAGAGCGGAGGCACCTGGTACGATAGAGCACATGTTCATATTATCGATGTCGATGCTGGTAACACACGTACACTGGTATCACCTTCCAGCGGAAAAGCATACCAAACAGGTACATTCTTCAATGCAGGTTCCACCTGCAGCAATACAGGAACTGAAGTCGGCTGGTCCGGTGATACTACCGGTAATTCATGGGGCAATTCCGGATTCAACCTTAATTCCTATATCGGTAAGAATATTAAAATAGAAATCAAGTACTTTACAGACGCTTCAGTAAATCGCGAAGGCGTCTACGTCGATGATATAAGCCTTACGAATGTACTCGTGGAAGGATGTGACGTCTACAGCGATACCTGCACTGGTTCCACTCCACCAGGAAGAGTGCTCAGTAACCTGACGGTTGCAAAATCCGGCACCAATCTCAATCTTGCATGGACGGCAGTTGGAGGTACCTGCACCGTTACCGGCTATGAACTCTATCGCGGCAATCTCCCTTTGACAGCATACAGCCATGATGACTTAAATTGCAATATAACAGGTACAACCACTTCAACCTCACAAAGTACCGGCAGTTATTATTTCCTCGTTGTGCCTAAAAATACTACGAATGAAGGCTCCTACGGTTTAGATTCCAACGGCGTTCAAATACCTGCCGCTGCGACTACTCCTTGTGCTACCCAGAATGCCACTACCTGCAATTAATATGAATTCTTTAACTAACCAAAGGGCGGATTTAGTAATCCGCCCCTTTTTTTTGCTTATTAAAACCACAGAGTTCACAGAGAAGTCACAGAGGAACACAGAAAATTTTAAATAAATGACATTTCAGCATTATTCTTCTTTTTTAAAGAAAGCTATTCCCCATTCCCTATAATCATAAATCATACATTAATGGCTTGCGGTCATTAAAGAGATGATTATGCGGTGTAAACAATTTATCATTCGCCACGGCAGGATCAATATCAACACAGGCAAACGCTTCACGTGCTTTCGGAAAACTAAGAAGAATCTCTCCCTTTGGATCTGATATCTGGCTTCTCCCTGAAAATTTTAACCTCTCTCCGCTCCTGCTCTCCACACCTACACGGTTCGCTATCATAGTAAATATCCTGTTTTCTACACTCCGTATCCGCATTGCCATTTGCGCCCACGGTTTTAATAAATTCGACGGATGTATTACTATGTGTGCCCCCTTCAGCGCCACGCTTCTGCATACCTCCGGATATATCCAATCAAAGCATATTATTAAACTCACTTTAATTCCTTCCATATTAAATATTTGCAAAGGAAGATTCCCTGCCTTGAAAATAAATTTCTCTTTATAAAAAAGGTGCAATTTGCGATACTTTCCGATAAATCCATGCGGTCCTATAAACACTGCCGTGTTGTATAAATCATCATTTTCTATCTCTGCCAAACCTGCTGCTATGTAACAGCTATTTTTGCACGCCAACTCAACAAGAAATTCAGTTGTATTTCCCCCGGGTATTTGTTCCGCATAATTTCCTAGTTCTGCCTTGCTGATAAATGAATACCCGGTTGAAAATAACTCCGGTAGAGCTATTAAATCGCATTTCAAATTACTGATGACTGTTTCAGCCTTCCGCAAATTTGCTTCTTTTTTACCAAACAATGGCTTCATTTGATATATGCCTGCTTTCATACTAACTCGCTTATTTTGATATATCTACTCCTGAATAGAAGTGTTTAATAATTTCTTTATAATTACTGCCCTGTAGTGCCATACCATAAGCTCCTACCTGGCACAGCCCTACACCATGTCCCCATCCCCTGCCTGTAAATAAAAATCCAGGCTGATTGCCTATCACCTTATCTATCGTAAACCAGTTCTCTTTTAATCCTAATACCATGCGAATATTCAATCCTTTTATCGTAACTTCTCCCTTCTCGCCCTTTATTAATAATTCGATTACTCTTCCTGAAACACCATATTTTACCGGCTTTAATTCCTGTGGCATACCTATATCTTTAATACTTTTCACTTTCTCTGCTATTTTTTCCGATTCTATAAATTGTGTCCAGAACGCATACTTGGAGGAACGGTCGCTTGATGCGCCCTGTGTAGACCAATTTGCTTCTATATAATGAATAGTATTTTTTTCTGCCCAGAAATTTACTACATCTCCTACACCAAGTTTCAAATCAGGTGTAATTGCTATATCTCCACTGTAAGAACGTGCAAACATTGCTTCCTTTGATATCTCGTAGCGGTTGCTTTTCGGACCTGATTTTAATGTAATCTCATTATTTTTTACTTCCATGACAGTCCCTGTTTGTTTCGAAAGAACACGATGACTCTCTAATATTCTATAGATTATCTCTAGCAGTCTGTATCGAATTGGCTTATTGTAAAGATGCAATGTATTATCTGAAAATGGCTTGATATAATTAACTGATATGAAATAGGCAATGATTTTTCTTATCTCCTGGTCTGCAATAGAAGCATCCGAAAAATTCATCAGTGTTTCATTCACAGCAGAAGGAAATAAAAGCCGTGCTTTTTCATCAGCTTTGATTGCATGAGAAATATCCAGAACAGCTTCAATAAAATTTTTAGGTGTATCATTTAATGTGTAGGAAGGATTCATGTCAAGATAAATCATGAGCTTTTTCAGCCAGCTATTCCATTCCTTCTTTTCAATTGAATCCTCAAAATATTTCGCATTCTTATCATTTTCTATAAAATCCAATTTTTTCAGAAAAAACAATTGCGGGGTGAGATTATTTCCATTTTTATTCTTCACGGGCGGCAATGATGGTTTTGAGGCAACCGAAAATATTTTCTGCTGCTCGTAGGTACAGGGCACGCCTTTTAAATAAGGTTCATGCATATGATTGAACATATTTTCGCCATCTTCAGTATGTCCGCCGCACGTGCTGGTATACATGGCGACAATAGGAATACCTTGGTAAGAAATAATTTCTCCTTTAGTTTCTTCGACAGCTTGATTTGTCAAAGGATCTTCAGCAGAAGCGCCTCCATATACCTGGCAGGCAGGTGTTGCGCAAATATCATATCCTTGCTCTTTATACTGTCCCATATTTCTGATCGCATAGGTTCTCGCGGCTAAGGCTTGTGCTTTAAGCGCTTCTATTGCTGAATACGTATACGAACCCATCTCAAGTGGCACAACTCCTTTTAAATAATCCTCAAGGTTTAAAATATTAATTACATTAAGTCTGCCATCCCTGTTCAAAAAAATAATAAATCCCCCTCGATAAGGTTTGCCTTTATAACTAATTCTCTCTTCGTCATCTTCGGGAAATACATATATCTCACTACTGCTGTCCCCTTTCTTGCCGCCGCTGTCATCATAAAATTGTATACCTGCCTCTTGTACTCCTGTTGTTTGCCCTCCGTAAATTTGCATACGCTCTGAAATTATCCATACTGAATAGCCCTTGTCTTCCAAAATCTTCTTCCACTTTTCCGCATCCTCTTTCTTCTCGAAACCCGTGAGTTTTACCTTGTATTTCCCTTCCTCTTCCTCCACTATCAGTCCCGCAAATATATTGCATTTCTTCTTGATTTCCTCCAACTGCCGTTCCGCATTCACACGCTCCGCAAATGCTCCTATCTGCACAGCATATGCAAATCGCTGCAAACCTTTCCCAGTCTTCGGAACAAAATAAACCGTATCTTCCTTTCCCTCTTTGATTATCTCTCCTTTATCCTGCAGTATAATTTGAAAATCTGTACTGCATTTCAATGAAACTAAATCTAAATTTGATTCAAGCCCCACTCGAATTATAGGTTCTTTTATTTTTATTCCTGCCTTGCGCGGTATTTTTTTTACCGGAGGAGGAGTGACAACCGGCGATTTCCTAGGCGGCGCTTTACATGCTATCCCCATCATAAACCACAACAGCACTATGGCCGCGTATGCAAAAATTAGCGCCACTCTGCTGCACCTTTTTGTTCGTTCTCTTCTCATTGATTAAAAGCCTCTGCTCCCTTTCTCTTCCTCATTCTCTCTTTGTCGTCGCTATCGTCAATCCCTGCGCACCACTTTCTTTGATAATATCCATTACTTTTACAACACGCCCATAATCTACTTTCTCATCTGCCCTGATAATAACTTTCTTGTCCGTCACTTGCTTCAACCGATCTTCCAGCACTCCTCGTAATTCATCATCCTGTACCTTGATTTTATCAAGGTAAATACCGCCCTGCCGATCTACGTTTATCATAATCTTTGCTTCCTGTGATATATCTCCTGTTTTGCTCTTTGGCAGATCTAATTTTAATCCGTGCCGCTGAATAAAAGTAGTCGATAAAATAAAGAAAATAACCAAAGAAAGCACCACGTCAATAAGCGGTGATATATCAATACGAGCTTGCACTCTACCTTTTTTATAAAATATCATAATTATCCTTTTCCTATTCCCGGGGCTAAAGCCCCGGACTATTAGCTAAAGCATTGGGACATTGCTCTTTATTGTTCATTGTTTTTCTTGTTAAAAGAAAGGCGTCGCATGAATGATAGCGCTACTCCTTCTACCTTGCCAATCAGTACCTCTGCCTTGTGCTGAAAATAATTATGCATTACAAGACTCGGTATCGCAATGGCTAATCCAAAAACGGTAGTGATCAATGCTTCTGCTATTCCACCGGAAAGCGCTGCCGGCTCTCCTAAACCTATCGTCGTAATCACACGAAACACTTTCATCATGCCGGTAACCGTTCCCAATAGGCCCAGAAGCGGCGAAATACTTGCTACCGTTGATAAGGCAGTCAAATATTTTTCTATATCCGGCAATGATAACTTGGCAGTATCTGCAACAGCTTGTCGGACTGCTTCTGATGGTAAATCCTTATTCTCAATAATAACTCGCACTATATTAGTCAACGGATTAGGATTCGCTATGCATAACTCATGTGCTTTCTCATGAAATTTATTATCAATGAGATTGCTTAATTTTTCCAGTTCTGCAGGTTTAATTATTCGCTTTTCCCGTAAATTGATAAGACGCTCCAGAATTATCGTCATCGAGAGAAGCGAACACAACAACAGCGGAAACATTACGTATCCGCCACTTATAAATACTTGTAATAACTCACTTTTCATTTGGACTCACATTATAATAAAAAGAAAAACGACCTTTCAAGATTGGTTTTGGGTAAACTGCTGGTAGTGGAGGAAGCGGATTAGACATCGCAAGAGCATTCAATGCTGCCTGGTTAAATGCCATTACACCTGACTCAGTAGTAATAAAAAGATTCTTAATCGTTCCATTTCTCAATACTTCAAAATCAATTGAAACTTTGCCTTTAAAACCTAATTTCGCTGCAAGAGGTATTATCCAATTATTCCGAACACGTATATGCACCTGGCGCGCCCATGGACCTAAATCCACACCCTGCGTATCTAACCATAAATCACTATCAGGAGGCATTTCAGGTTCATAACTCGACACAGGATTACTGCGTAATTCATTGCGCGCAATATATTTATCTAAATTTTTGAGTGACTCTGATAATTTCTTTTGGTCAATACCATCCGGTTTCCCTTTTTTCATTTCCATGCCATTATCAGGAACATCTTCTCCTTTTGCAATTTCTTCACCAGCATCCTGTTTTTCTACCGGCGGCATTTCCTTCGGTACTACCTGCGGTACTTGCGGTCGCTCTATCACTAAATTCTTGGAATCCCCATGCATCTCAGGCAAGTTATTTGCCCGCGGATCAAAATGATCCGGCTGCTTTGCCGCAGAAATACGATCCCTGTCTGATGCTAATGCATCCCTGTTTAATTGTTTTATGGGAACATTTTTTTCCGGCACATCTACAAACGTAAATTCCAATGGCTGGCTCTGCGGATTGAGTGTGAGAGCTTGATTGGGTGCAAGTATCGAGGCAAATAATTCAGGATAACGTACCCCGGTATAAAAAAGAATTATATGCAGAAGAAATGCTATTACAAATGCATAATAAATTATGCGGTCTCTTTTACTCGGCAACAGCATTGTCTGCGTCATAATTCGTTCAATTCCTTAATTCTTATGTTTTGTTCATCTAATATTGCTCATTATACACATTTTTTCATTGAATATGTATATCCTGTATTTAATACCAAGAGCAAATTTCATTCCACAATTGTTATTCTATTATATAGCTATATTTTTCGTCAACCTTCTATGCCACAAAAACAGTAAATCACAAAATTTCACTAAAATAATAACTTACATCCTTTATAAATTCTTAGTGGCTGTGTTACTATCCGCAAACAATATTTCAGATTCCTTTTGTGTTTTTTAGTGTTTTTGTGGCATTTGATTAATATTCTCAAAAATTGGACAATTGACTCCCTTAATTAGTTCGAAAAGCTATTGAAGCACTCCTCTCCCTATTCCCCAGTCCCCTGTCCCCAGTCCCTCTTTGTGTTCTCTGTGGTTCAACTTTTTTAAAAGCATGAATTATTGCAAAGCATGCAAAAATATGATAGATTCAAGATGTAGGGGCAGACCTATACGTCTGCCCTTGCGTGGCTCGCAAAAAGC
>MFGW01000141.1:44449-44709 GCA_001780385.1 Candidatus Fischerbacteria bacterium RBG_13_37_8
TTTTCTTCGGTAAGAATGTCAGCCTGCGCTGTCCCACCAAAATTGAACTCGGTTCAAATGTAGTTATCGACGAACTTTCACTTCTTGATGGCAGAGGTCCCGAACCGGTTAATTTAAAAATTGGCGATAATGTCTTCATCGGAAGAGGTTGCCTGATTTCATGTCATGACGGCACCATCATCATTGGTGAGAACACAAATATCGGTCCGGGAGGTATGATTATCTCCGGCAGTTCCATCTCAATAGGTAATAACGTTATC
>MFGW01000141.1:44718-49603 GCA_001780385.1 Candidatus Fischerbacteria bacterium RBG_13_37_8
AATTGCTACATAGCAGCCACAACTAAACTAATTGAAAACAGCGAAATTCCCATTATCGCGCAAGGTTCGGTGGGCGCAGGCGTAGTAATTGGTGATAATGTCTGGCTTGGCGCAGGAGTTATCATAAACGATGGTGTTACTATTGGAAAAGAATGCGTTATAGGTTCCGGTGCTGTCGTCGTAAATGATATCCCGGATTATTACATCGCATACGGCATTCCCGCAAAACCCGCCCGCAAAAGAACATAAATTCAAGACACAGAGGTACAAAGTTTTTAGAATTGTAAGAACTTTTTTCTGAGAAATGACTAAAAAGAATCAACATGCTACCAATTCCCCAATCCCTACTTTGTCCATGCAGGAAATTTATCCTGTCCAGGACTGTCATACACCTTACACTTCTTCTTGCTCTCAAGGTCAATAATCCATAATGCCCAGTTGCCTTTCTTCTTATCAACTGAAGAAGCATACGCTATTTGCTTATCATCCGGTGACCATGAAGGAAAATAATCGTATGTTTTATCATCGAAGGTGATTCTTGTTTGCTGAGAGCCATCTGCTTTCATTACCCAAATATCACCTTTTCCGTCAGCCCTGTGTGAAACAAAAGCCAACCTATCACCTTTATGCGACCAGCGTGCCCGGCAACTTTTACCGCCTTCAGTCAAGTATCTCATACTATTCGTGGCACTCTCAAAAAGAGCTACATCCCAGCCAAACCAGCGCTTCGCTGTAAGAACAATATCGTTATTTAACAGTGAGCATATTGGCAGTATTGACCTCTGTTCCAATGAAAATTGCAATGGGATATCTTCTTTTGTCTTAGTATTATAAAGGTGTATCTCATTGTCATTAAATGTATATGCAAACGAATCAGCATCTTTTGCAGTAAATGAAGCTTCACTTTCCTTGTTTGGCGTTGCCAGCAACGCTTTCAATCCCGAACCATCCGCTTTCATAACGTAAATATCATAATTATCCTTCCCTGAAGGATTCGATTCAAAAATAATCATTTCTCCACGTTCATCCCACAAAGGATATTCATCTTCATACTTATTATCCGTAAGTTTTTTTACGCCCTTCTTATCAAGGAGATATATTTCATTATCACCATCCTGGTCTGATTGAAATGCAATTTTACCCGCAAAGGATTCCGGCAATTCAATATGATTGGCTGCTTTATCATTACCATTTCCCGCTTCAACTTCTCCGCCCCTGCGGTCACTGCATTGAATGCACAACATTACTATTGCAAAAAAACATAAAAAATAAATAGCTGCTCTATCTGCTAAAACTTTTTTATTGATCTTTCCTTTAATCACATTGTTCTCCATATATCATTGCTGCTTCTCGTGTTCACACAGGATTACTTGCAAATGAATAAATAAAAAACAAACTGCCTTATTAATAATCTATCCAAAAATCGAAGCAACACAGAAAATTCAACCTTCACTGTCTATAGATTATAAAGAATAAATTAAAGAATTTCAACTTTATTCCTTGCTTTCTATGCTTGAATTATTAGGCGCTTAGCGCAAAATGAGAGAAAACATATTTGTCTAACATAACAATTTGTCATTCTTAACTCTGTACCTAACAAAAAACTAGTGAAATTTCAAATATCCTTGGTTGGTTAGGTTTTCCACTATACAATTTGGAAAAGATTCTGTAGAATTAATGGAATCAAGCAAAGCCAGTTGAACTGGTTGTGCCAATTTTAGCAATACGGAGCATGTATGAGAACAAAAATTTGTATTGTAGTATTGATCGTATTATTGAGTGTTGCAGGATGCAAAAGAGTTAACTGGAAAGAATTTTCCTCAGCTAATGGAAAATTCAGTGTGATGATGCCGGGTGAACCACAGGAACAGCATGAGACGGTAAAGACAGCAGTAGGTCCGGTCGATTTATACATGCATATATTAGATGTAGGAACAAGTGCTTATATCGTTGGCTATTCTGATTATCCTGAAGATCTTATTAAGAATAGCGAGGTTAACATATTATTGGAGGGAGCACGCAACGGTGCAATCAGCAACATTAGAGGAACATTAGTTAACGAAAAAGATATAAGCATTGCGGGAAATCCCGGAAAGGAATTTAATTTCTCTGTGCCCAAGCGTCCTGAACTGCCTAATAAGGGTATTGGAAAAAGTCGTATATTTCTTGTAGGGAATCGCTTATATCAATGCATGGTGGTCGGTGACAAAAATACCAAAAATGAAGACATTGATAAATTCCTGGAATCGTTCACCTTAAAATAAGCACTGAACATTAAATGTTACATCGCAATTTTTTTCCTCACTTTTTGTTGAATTTAACCAATTTTTTTCTATATAATACTACATGGTAAAAATTAATTTCCCTATGAAGTAACGTGTCCCCCTGTTGAATTTTGTCGATACTTCCTCTAAAATGACATCTTATGCTGGATAGTCATTTATGAAAATAATCAAAGCACTAATTAAATCTATGCGAATGTATTCATACAGCAAGAATGCATTCGTCGCCGCACCTCTTATTTTCGCTAATCAATTGACAAATCTTCCAATAGTAATCAGTACTATTAAGGGCGTCATACTATTTTGCCTGCTTTCATCTGCCGTATATATTCTTAATGATGTTCGCGATGTTGAAATTGACCGGAAACATCCGCAAAATAAAAACCGTCCCGTAGCATCAGGTATTCTGCCTGTATGGATAGCAATGCTATTTTCACTTCTCCTGTTCGCTTTTTCTCTCGGCAGCAGTTACCTGCTGAATAAAGATTTCTTTATTTTATCGCTCCTCTATGCTTTGTTTCATATTATTTATTCATTCGGTCTTAAGCATATCTCCATCGTAGAATCGTTTATTGTTGCCATCGGTTTCATTATTCGAGTCATGGCGGGAAGTATTCTCGTGCTTGCACCGGCAAGTGAATGGATTATTCTCGCAACATTTTTTTTAGCATTGGTACTTGTACTTGGTAAGCGAAAGTGTGAGTTCCTTCGCGCCGAGAAGAACAATCTTGAATCTTCCAGGCCGGTTCTGAAAGAATACACTTCTTCCTGGCTTGACCACAGCATGAGCATTGCGGCTGCTTCAGCAACACTTACGTATGCATTGTACTGCATCTCGTCGCGTGGTGTTTCTATCGGTGGGAAAGGCATGGTTTTCACTGTTATCCCTGTCTTGCTCGGTCTCTACAGGTACATGCAACTGGTCTCTCAAGGTAAAATGACAGAAGATATAGGTCATATGCTCTTTAAAGATATTCTGCTTCTCTCTTCCATCTTTATCTGGTTGGTAATGTTGATCCTTCTTATTTATCTTACATGAAAAAAAAGATAAAAGCGTTAATGCATCTCCTTAAAACTCCGGAATTCTGGATTATTCTATTTCTTCTTTTATATGCAACGGCAAACAGATATCCATTGCTCTCGCATATTTCTACGCATACCTATTACGCAGGTGCTGATTATTATATATTCACGTGGATCCTTTCCTGGAACTGTCATGCACTCGAGACATTAGATTTTGCGCACTATTGGGCGACCAATGCGATGCATCCCTATCCTTATGCCTTAGCGTTCTCTGAGAATCTTTCCGGACTCCTGCCCATCGCTTTCCCGATATGGCTCCTTTCACATAATCCCATTCTTACTATCAACCTTACTCTTCAACTTCTGCTCTGCTTAACTGCTATAAGTACCTACCTTGTTCTGCGTAAATTAATCGGCAACGGTCTTTCAGCACTCACAGGTACTATTATCTTCGTATTCTACCCATACACGCTCCTCGGTTATACGATCGGACATCCTCACATGGTTGCACTAATGTGGCTCCCTCTCATTTGCTACGCTAACTGGAAATTCTGGCATGATGGCAAATGGAAATATTGGTTCATAATCATGTTTTTCTGGCTCTGGAATTTTTTGATCAGCCTGTATGTCGGTATTCTTATGACAATCTTTTTTGGATTATGGAATCTCATCTGGTTTTTTTATGAGCGTTCTTTATTCACAGTAAAAAAAATTATAAAATGTCTCGCCGGTGTCCTGTTAGTATGGCTCTTGATGATTCCTGTATTTCTTGTTTATTACAATGTCACGCAGAATATGGGCGCAATCAGGACATTGGAGCATCAGTTGCATTACACCGGGTATGTCTGGAGCTGGTTCACTACTCAGCAGGACAATTGGCTCTGGGGACAAAAATTGAACATTCTGCCTCCATCACGTATCCTGTCACGAGAAGATGCAATGTTTCCCGGCATCATTGCAATCTGTCTTTTCCTTATCAGTTATTTCATTAAAAACATACCGTGCTGGCTTAAAAGTATGCGCTGGTCTGCCGTTATCCTTGCTCTTTGTGCCATCGGTCCTTCAACCATAGGAATCCCGTACAATATTCCACTTCCTTATACCGTACTCTGGTACCTTTTTCCGCCTTTGCATGCAATACGCAATCCTCACAGATTATCAATTTTCGCTTTGCTAGGCGCCAGCTTCATCGCCACTTTTATACTTCAAAAATTTACCCCGCTTTCCAAAAAATATCTTGTAATAAAAATAACCGTTCTTACTATCCTGTGCCTGGAACTTTTTACCTACAGTGTGCCGCAAGAAGCCATGCATCCCGGCGTGGCAGGAATTTATAAACAGCTCGCAAAAGAAAATAATCAATTGACTATCATAGAACTTCCGATGCCAAGAAATTGGATGGGATGGATGTCCGAAACAAAACCGCTCATTAATTCTACCTATCATTGGAATACTATCATAAATGGATTGAGCGGACTCTGGCCTCCGATACAATTCCAGGCAGGCAGAGAATTTAAAGATTTTCCATCACCGCATACTATCTCATTCCTGCAATCACTCGGCGTCGATACTGTGCTCAT
>MFGW01000141.1:49700-51261 GCA_001780385.1 Candidatus Fischerbacteria bacterium RBG_13_37_8
TTATGGCGTCTCGATAAAGGCAAAAAAGCGCTTTCATTCATCCCTCAACAACATCTGCACATTGCTGGACCGGGCAAACTGGTTGAGGGAACCGTAGCACTGAATCTTGAAGTAACACCTGCAGCAAGGAACATGGTTTTTAACCATAAAGCGCCTGCACGCTGGAAATTTCCCATTTCCAATCCATGGTTTATTACCATTCAGACGGTGAATAACAGTAATGAAACTACACAATTTGAATGGGAAACACCCGGTTTATTTCACATGTATAATTACCGGAGACCTTTTACTACGGTTGCGCAGTCAGGAGAAGAAGAATTTCTCGCTAAGGTGACACTTCCCGGACAAACTGTTCAACTGCGCAAAAAATTTATTGTTGTTCCCGCGCAAAAAACAACCTTTCCACTTCCTCCTTACTTGAAATTACCGAAAGGTTTCGAAGAAATACCATTAGATCAACTCCAGGGAATTTTTGAACCGCAATTTTATAATAGTGATACTGTTAAACCGGGGGAATTATTGGAAGGGATATTAGAGGTACGAAATCCTGGTCCTTACTATTGGTCGGGAGGAGATAACGGCATAAAAATAGAGACCGTGGTCCATTCCGGCGATTATGAGGAAACTATTATATTTACCTTACCGCATGATATGTATCCCGGAGATGTTATTATGCTTCCGCTTAAAATCCGCATAACGAAGGGGACAGGTGTTCACGCGTTCACACACTTAATACTACCTTAAATACTACCAAAAACCGGAGATTTCACGTTGCTGTGTTACTTTATCTCCTGAAAGCTTAATTGAAAATATCTCCAATTTGCCCTGTTCTTTTACACTGTCATAAGTCAATAACATGCATGATCTGGAACCTCTCCATTCATGCATAAATTCTGCTTTCTCTGTTATTTCACCGTATTCATTGAATAAATTTTCCAGCAAGGTTAAGTAATCATCATATCCTGTAAAAAATATGCGTGCCCGTTCAAATTTATCATCCCAATAATGATATTCAATTCTTTTTGCTTTAATACCGTGCAGTTTATAATTTTCCAATTCAAATTCCCATAGATAAATCGTGCTATTATCAAGAGGAGAGCGAGCACCTGTTCTTTTATCAATTAATTTAGCTTTTTTGACACTCGTACCCCATCTGATTCCTCTGAAACCATCCGGTTCATTCTTAAAAAAAGTCATAATGATACTGCTCCAGTGTCTACAACGTAGGGGCAGACACGTGGGTCAGCCGCTACAGAAAAGCATAACATATCACATTCGTGATGCAACTTCAAATATTTCCTTAATTTTGCTTTTTTTTTGCATTGAATTATAATAGATAATTCATTAGAAAGAGTTATAAAAATATTTTTTATTATGAAAATTAAAGGATTTTCTTTACTTATCATAGTCGTGTTATTGCTTGCGGGCAGTTTGTACTATTGCAAGAATAGTTCTGAGTGGACTATCGAGGATATTGAATACGAGGCACGCGACGGATTTAAGATCCAGGCATTTTTACTGAAACCGCACCAGATAAAAGAAAAATATCCTCTGGTTGTAT
>MFGW01000141.1:51356-55200 GCA_001780385.1 Candidatus Fischerbacteria bacterium RBG_13_37_8
CGCCAAAAACCAGGTTTTAAAAAAGAACGTTACCAGGATTTAATCGATACGCTTCAATACATGGAGAAACAGGGATACATCGACAAAACAAAAATTGGCATCGTTACCTCCAGTTTTTCTGTGAATACAGGCACCATGGCTATTTATAAAAAACATAATATCATTGCAGAAGTTATGCTGTCCGGACCTATTACCATGGAATATGCAAGAAAATGGCTCACCATGAACTCTGACCTGGCAATTTTTCCCATAGTCAGCATTTATGAAAAAGGTAATTATTATTTAATGAAAGAATATTTATCGAGAAATCTCAATCCTCATTCCCGTTCATTATTTCTTGAAAATAAAGAAAATATATTCGCAGTCGAGGAACATGGAACTTATATATTTGATACGTATCCTGAAAGCATACCGCAAATTACAGATTTTTTTATGGAAGTATTCAGTTTACCAAAGAAAGCAGGCGGAACATTAAAAAAACTACTCCCGGATAATACTATTACTTTTACCTCCAGTGACGGAATACCTATTTATGCTACTTTTATTCCACCAGCAGACGAATCTAATCCAATAGTGATTTTTTACCCCCCACGCTATAAAAGCAGAACATTTTATGATCCTGTAATCAAACAACTGCAAAAAAGAGGCATCGGTATACTTGCTCCCAATAATAAAAGAACCTGCCGCTACAAAGAAATTGAATATCTTTGCGATAGAGAAATCAAAGGAGCCCTCCAATACCTCAATACTGAATATAAGATTAACAAGGAAAAAATAATTTTGGTGTTTGCTTCCCCCTACTTTATCGCAGTAAAAAAATTATTGCGAAATAATGAACTTCGCGTTAAAATGATAATTCTCGCTGGTCATATTGAAATTGATAGAACAGTTGATATTGATTCAATTCAAAAAACGTACCAGAATGTACACTATGTGGATTCTTTAAATTACAAAAAAATACTTGATACAATTGATCATCATTACTAAACAGATATGAAAAAAATAATTATTAATTTATTGCTCTTATCATTACTTATTTCCATAGGAAATGCAGATAAAAGCAATGTTCTTGATGAACGGCTTGGCAAAGAAATACATATTGCAGCAGGTGATTATTATGTGGGTTCCGATAAAGTAAAAGACGAGAAGCCAATGCGAATAATGCACATTGAAGCATTCTCTCTTGATATTCATGCGGTCACAAATATTCAATATGTAAATTTTCTTGAAAAAAGTTCCTATACCACGGAAGGACCCTTCGATTGGAATAAAGCAAAAACACAACCTTTGCATCCAGCAACAAATGTAACCTATAAAGACGCACAGGCATATGCCGTATTCCACGGAAAAAGATTGCCGACAGAATGGGAATGGGAAATAGCCGCCAGATCATTAAAAAAAGAAAACGCTTATGTCTGGGGAAAAAATCCTGAGCCTGATAAATGCAACTGGCTGTCAGATATCAACAATCCTAAAATGACTACCCCGGTATTTCAATATGAACCTAATGAACTTGGTTTTTATGATATGGCAGGCAATGTTTTTGAATGGACATCAAGCACTTATCCTGAAGAATTTCTAAAAGGCAAAAATGCATCTCAATATACTGTCATGGTATTAAAAGGAGGTTCCTGGACAAATATTATTTATGATATAACAGTATCTGCCAGAGTACCGTTTCCTGCAAACAGATCATTAGAATGGATTGGATTTAGATGCGCAAAATAATATATTTGGAGCATACAATATGAAAAAAATTAGTTTAATGCTATTAATTATAGTAATGATATGTTCCTGTTCGGGTGATAAATCAACCACTCCACTTATCAATAAAGGAGACATTCCATTTCCTCTGACACCCGATGACGGAGCAGTTGTAGCAAATTATTCAGTTACTCTCATAGTGAAGAATGCAGTAGGTTACGATGGCTCTCAGAGTAAATATTTATTCCAGGTTTCACCGGATAAAAATTTTTCATCGGTCATTTTTGAACAGGAAATTGAAGGCGGATCAGGTTCAACATCACTCACTATCTCACAATCATTTGATGGCGGAGCAGGTTATTATTGGCGCGCTAAAGCCTCTAACACAACAAATAGCACTGCATTTTCGACTGCTTTCATGTTTGTCATTCAATCTATGAGTACTCCCCCTGAACCTGTTTCTCCTGGTTTAGAAAAAGTTGAAATAAATGGACAGCTCACTTTACGGGTTAAAAATTCTCCCTATTTTACCAGTGAATATGATTATTACAAGTTTGAATTATACAGAATGACTCAACCACTCAGTCCCATCAACGTAAAAGATGTTAAAAGTCAATCTGAATTTACCCAGGTTAGTTTTAAGGAAAATTATCCGGAAGGCGCATATAAATGGAGAGCAAGAGCATATCATGTTGCCGGGGGCGATATTGAATCTACACAATTTTCTGAATTCATCACTTTTTACATAGCAGAACCATGCAGCAAATTCAATGGCAGCACATTCGCCGTAAGATTAGTCCAATCGAACGTCACCTGCGGCATTTATAATTCTTACCAGAATGCCTACGAAGCACTTGGACCACCTGATGCAGCTCCAGTTGGTACAGATGAATACAGGGGTTTCGTTTCACTTGGAATAGATGGATGGATTGTTTTTGAACTCGGTCAATGCATAAAAAATATGCCGAATAGTGATGTGGAAGTATATCAAACAGTTTCGTATGAAGGTGTCGGCGTAGCAGTAGCAGAAACACCCGATGGTCCATGGCATTGGTTAGGCATTCGTAAATGCTTTGACCATACTCCCTATTATTCATTTGCCTGTTTTTTCGACTTATCACATGATGGCGCAACTACTCCCTGGGCACGATATGTGAAAGTGTATGATTATATGCGATACACTATGCCCGAATGGGCAGTGTGTGAACTAGACCCGCCTCATCCCGGCGCCGATATCGATGCCGTCGAAGCAATACACGTATTTTAACGTTTTGGAATTTATTCAAAGAATTGCATCAGAATGATTTGCATTGAGCATGTTATGAACAAGGGGTAATGGAATGATGGAATATTGGATTAATGGTTTCATGGTAGCTTCGCATTTCCCCATTCCCTGTCCTCTGATGATTATTTATGAGTAAAAAAATCGGCACAATAAAATTTGGCCATATCCGGGCACTCATCAGCTTCATCCTTTTCGCCATTATTCTTTACCTTCTTGACTGGAATAACATTATCAGTTCGTTATTAAAAGCAGATTTAGACCTTCTCATCATCGCTTTTTCACTTCATGCCATAGGATTAATTGTAAGTGTAATCAGGTGGGACATCTTGTTAAAAGCCGTTACTATTCAACAAAGTTTTAAAGAACTTCTTGCAATATACTGGGTGAGTCTCTTCTATAATTTATTTTTACCCACCAGTATTGGAGGAGATATTGTCCGCGTGTACGATTTATCACGTAATACCGGCAAGCTTGAAGGGAGTATCACCTCGGTTATCATGGATAGATTAATTGGTATGATCGTACTTCTCCTTATAGCTGTTCTTGCACTCTTTGCAGGTGTTCAACTGGTATATTCTCAATTGCTTTTATGGACAATTATTTTTCTTTCAGGCTTTCTCTTCTTCCTGGTACTACTGCTCTTCCCTTCAGTAAGAAAACCACTTTCATTATTACTTCCTACAAAAATTCATGAATTCATCCGAAAAAAAACAAAACAAATTTTTGATAGCTTCAGCCAGTATAAACATAATCCTAAAACTCTCCTCCTCACGCTCCTATGGAGCATCATTCTGCAATTAAACGTTATTTTTTATTTTTACTTAATAGGGAAAGCACTGAATATTAATCTGCAGT
>MFGW01000141.1:55276-55535 GCA_001780385.1 Candidatus Fischerbacteria bacterium RBG_13_37_8
GCGGGAAATTGCTTCAATCAGTGTTTTCAATCAATTTGGCATTCCTTCAGAAATTGCATTTTCGCTATCAGTATTAAGCTTCATCCTTGCAGCAATTTTCAATGCATTTGGCGGCCTATTCCTGCTCATCAATACAGAAAAGTATCAACCGAAAGTAGGGACTAGGGAATAGTCCATAGTTCGTGAAATTCTTGCATTTTTAGCAAGAAAATAATTGAACCACAGAGAACACAGAGGCTCTTAATAAGATTTTTGAGAG
>MFGW01000141.1:55636-58229 GCA_001780385.1 Candidatus Fischerbacteria bacterium RBG_13_37_8
CGACTTGTTCGGGATAGGGAATAGGGAAAATATTGTCATTCGGAAAATATTTCTGCGGAAAATATTTCAAGAATGGTATCTTTATCTTTCCATGCTTCCTTATCCAATCCAGCTTTATAGCATGTATTTTCCAGGAAAGTAATTTTATCCATATTATGTTCGGTTGCTACTTGCGGCAATAATAATCCCCTGTTAAATCCACGTGTCAGCATAATGCCGTGTTTCCCTATTTCAATTTCATCAATGCTTTTTACTTTCTTCAGTGGCGAAAGAACCGATATTTCAATTTTGATTTTATTTACTTCTTTTGGCTTAAGTGGTGAGAACCTCGGATCTTCGACTGCAGCAGCTATCGCACAATCAATGACGGTATTTGCCAGATTTTGAATAGGAATAACATATCCGATGCAACCACGGAGCTCATTGCCTATCACTAGAGTAACAAATGCACCCCTCATTTCCTTCAGTTCATCGGTAAACAAAGGCTCTGTTTTTTTGCCCCGCAATATATATTCTTCGATAGCTTTCCGTGCTAATTTTAATAACTCATTTTTGGCAGTTGAACTTAATTCACCCATATTTATCATCCATTTTTTATTTTTTTTATACTATCACAATTTTCATTGAATTGACAACCATGTGACGCTGGTCTTCATCGAGAGTATTCATAAATGCATCTACCTGATATGAATTCCTGATATCTTGCTGTTTCTTTCGACCCGCACTATTTTTGGGGATTACAATTACTTTTATCCATTGTATTTCAGATTTTTTGAATAATGTTTTTTTCTGAATTATTTTTCCTTTTTTTAAAAAAATATATTCACCAATTATTTCCAAACTCTCTTTTGTTTCCTGCCGCTGGATTACTTCTTTAATATCAGCACCTCCAAGTATATCATACACATAAAAAATATCGTAGAATCTTTCTCCTGCCAGCAATCCTTTTTTGCCGCTGAGTGCGATCTTTCTTACTAATTCCTCTTTCAAGTATAATTCCATAGGCTCTCATTATATTTTTAGGCGCTTTGTGCCTCTATTGCTTTTGTGGGCGGACACAAGTGTCCGCCCATACATCTTTGTGCCTGCCAAAAATATTTGAAAATTTCAAATATTTTTGGCTAATCTTTTTCATCGAAATTTATCGTTTCTTTTATCACATAAATCGGTTTATGCTGTGATTCATGATATGTCCTGGCAAGCATTTCAGCTATAAAACCAAGAATAAATAACTGTATGCTAATCATAAATGATGTCAAGGAAAAATAAAGCAATGGATTGCGGTTCATGCTTAGATTATCATAGTATTTATAATACAATACTCCGGCAAAAGAAATAACGCTAATGAACAATATAATCAGGGCAATAATACCAAAAAACTGGATAGGCCTGGTAGAGAAGCTCATCAAAAATTTCACTACAGCAAGGTCAAGCAAAACTTTTATAGTCCGCGATATTCCATATTTTGATGTGCCCTTTTTGCGCGGATGATGTTTGACGTGGATTTCAGTAATAGAAGCGCCGGACCATTTCAGCAATGAAGGAATAAAGCGGTGCATTTCTCCATACAGGTTCAGATGTTTAACTGATTCTTTCCTGTAGGCTTTTAAAGTACAGCCGTAATCATGCAATTTCAATCCGGTAATAACTGAAATAAGATAATTTGCAGTCCGGGAGGGAAGAATCCGGCTTAGAAATTTATCTTTTCTATCTTTGCGCCATCCGCTGACTACATCATATCCTTCCTGTAATTTTTCCAGCAGGCTTTTTATATCAGCCGGATCATTTTGTCCATCTGCATCCAGCGTAACAATTACTTCCCCGCTTGCATTCTGAAAACCTGCTGATAGTGCCGCGGTTTGACCAAAATTAGTACCGAAATGAATAATTTTAATAACCGCGTATTTTCCCGCAAAATCTTTCAAAATCTTATAGGAAGAATCCGTGCTTCCATCATCTATAAGCATAACCTCACTTTGAATGTCCATGGTTTTCTTAATTTTGTCAAGTTCTTCCATCAGGTAAGGAATAAAAACAGCCAATGATTCTTCTTCATTATAAACAGGAACAACAATACTGATTTTTTCAATAACGGCATTATTCATAAACAACCCATCACGTATTGTATTGAAAGCCGCCCGCATTGTCAAATATAAAAGAGAGGGACTGGGGACTGGGGCTTAATAGTCCGTTCGAGATTGCCACACATACCGAAAGTGAGCTCGCAAAGTAAATGTTACTTTAAAATGTATTCTGATCCGTTCGGGTTCATGATCGAAAAGTCAGGAATGGGTCACTAGTCCCTAGTCCCTAGTCCCCAGTCCCTATTCCCTATTCCCTTTCTGTGGCTTGAATTATCCCTGCACTTACCTATAATAAGAGATACTGCGAAATACTGATTATGAAGGTACTGTTTATTTACCCGGACGTATCAACTTCCATCACCTGTTACAGGGGCAGTCTATCGTTCGGTCTTATCTCCATATCTGCACTGCTTAAAGCACACGGAATTCACGCGGAATTACTGCATATAACAAATAAAGACATACCCCGCGATGAATTCCTTGCACGCATTCAAGAAGCATCCTGTGAT
>MFGW01000141.1:58255-68516 GCA_001780385.1 Candidatus Fischerbacteria bacterium RBG_13_37_8
CATGTTTCCCTATGTCATCCCGCATGCACAATGGCTCAAAGAAAGCTTCAAGAATCTGCCAGTTCTATGCGGAGGTATTCATCCTACCGTTGCTCCTGAACATGCCATCTCCATTAAACATCTTGACATGATATGCCTTGGTGAAGGTGAAGAAACTATGCTGGAACTTTGTCAATATCTTGAAACCGGTAAAGATATCCGCAACGTAAAAAATCTCTGGGTAAAACATAATGGCGAACTACACAAAAACACTCCGCGCCCGCTTATCAAAAACCTTGATGATTTACCCTTTTATGACTGGGAATTATTCGACCTGAAATCACTTGATGAAAGCCCGGAAGGTGTCGGCAATTACCTCGCTTCAAGAGGATGTCTTTACAATTGTTCATACTGCGCAAACCACCAGATTAAGCAACTATACTCACATGAAAAATCTATCATACGTTTTCAAAGTGTGTCGCGCGTAATAGAAGAAATAAAGCAACTGCTTGCACATTACCCCTTCATAAAATACATTGTTTTTCAGGATGACATTCTTGCAAAAAACAAGACATGGTTCCAGGAATTTACGGAGGCTTTTCGTACCCATATCAATATACCTTATATGTGCAATGCACGCCCTGAACTTACTACCGAACCTATTGCTGAATTGATGAAACAATCAGGGTGTTCACGTGCATGGGTCGGGGTTGAAAGCGGCAATGAAGAAATCAGAAAAAAAGTACTGAAAAGAAATATCTCACAACAGCAACTGAAGCGAACCTTCTCCGTTCTGAATTCACACGGTATCGCAACGCATGCTTTTAATATGGTCGGCATCCCCTATGAAAACAGTAAAAAAATCCTGGAAACCGTCAAACTTAATGCTGAACTGAAACCAACCGGTTTGCAAGCTACTATCTTCTACCCCTATCCCAACTCTGAACTGTACGAATTATGCCGCAAGGAAGGGTACCTGAGCGATAGTTCAGCCGATGATTACCACACACGTACCATCCTCCGTCTGCCAACCGTGAGCGCCGCCGAAATTGAATTCTTCAAACGATATTTCCGCATGCTGGTAAGGATGTACCGCATACTTAATGCTCTTCCCCTCCCCGGCATAAAATATCTCATCGCTTTTATTGATTACACCCTCACCTCCCGCTATTTCCCCTATCGTCTCTTCACCGAACTCTACCGTCTCCCTCTTAAACCAATTAAATACCTCCATGCCCGCTTCTTCCGTAAACTCTACAAACGCCGCGCCCGCCAATTTAATCAATCCAAGGACTAAAATCCCGGACTATTTTTTATGTTCAAGGTTCAAGGTTGGCAGTCGCCACGCACAATCTCTTCCCTATTCCCCAGTCCCTATTCTTGACTTGCGGACTGAGATGTGCATATAATGTTCATTATGAAATCAATAGGGCTCATTCTTTCAGCAATGATAATATGTTGTGTTAGCTGTTCATCCATGAACCTATCAAAGAAAGCGGAGGAAGCATTAGCACTTAATAGATGGGATCTGGCGGTGGCACGTTATTCGCAATTATGCAAAAAAAATCCCGATGATCTTGCCTGCCTGCAGAAATACCACTACGCAAAGGTTAAAGCCGCTCATCATCACTATGAAAAGGCAGAGATTCTTCTGAAAAATATGTATAATGAAGAAGCGCTGGTAGAAATTGAAGTGGCGGCTGATTTATTGCCGGGCGACTCAAGCATACAGGATAAATTGAAAGAGATCCGCAATTATATAATTAAAGAAAAAAAAGCAGATATGAATGTAGTGCCGACACCGGAAAAATCCGCCATTATTCTGAGTGGTTTTGAAGAACCAGCGCTCAACCTTGCCACGGATGAACCTATTGATATGTTTTTCGATAATGTATCGCTGAAAACAATTCTGCAGACCATGTCAAAAGTTGCGAGTATTAATATTGTTTTCGATGCTGACCTGGAGGATCGAAGTATTACTATTAACTTAAAAAAAGTCAGTTTTCTTGATGCGCTGAAACTTCTTGCCACTATCAGCAATAATTCATATAAAATTATCAATCCGTCAACTGTGCTTATTTATCCTACTACGCAGCAAAAAGTTGAGTATTACCAGGAATCCTTTGCAAAAGTATTTTTTGTCTCGCATGCAGATGTAGAAGACATTGCAAGAGCATTGAGAGGTGCTCTCGGATTAAAATTCATAAGTACGGATAAAAATCTTAGCATCATCGTGATCAAAGATACGCTGCAACGGCTAAAGAGCGCTGAAAAACTTATTAGTATTTATGATAAACCAAGACCGGAAGTAATTATAGAAGTGGAAATTATTGAATTAAACCGCAACAAGATGCATGAGTATGGCTTGCAAATAGCTTCTCAGGGAAGCCAGGGTATTGAGACATCACTTGTTCCTGATGATGAAATAAGACTTGATCCGGGTCCAATTCTCAGCCGATCGCAATTTGTCCTGGTCAATATGCCTTCACTTACTTTTCGCCTTATCAAAAGTTCCTCTGATGCAAGTCTAATTGCGAGTTTACCTCTGCGTACAGTGCAGGGGCAAACGGGACGTGTGCGGTTCGGTCAGGAAGTACCGGTACCGCAGACTACTTTTGCTCCCATTGCGCAGGGAGGTGTGAATCAACAACCTATCACTTCGTTCATATACAGAAATATCGGTATTAATATCGATGTAACACCTCATGTTCATCTCAATAATGACATCACTCTCGATGTAGCAATTGAAAGCAGTTCATTAGCTGGACAAGGCTACGGCGGAATACCTATCTTCGGTACAAGCCGAGTAGAAAAATCAATACGATTGCAAGAAAATGAAACAAGCATCATCGCCGGTCTGCAAAAAGAAGAATTACGAACTATAATGGAAGGCATCCCCGGTTTAAGCGATCTGCCGGGAATCGGCAAACTTTTTTCGCGCAATTCAAAAACAGTTGGTGAAATAGAAATAATTCTCGCTCTCACTCCTCACCTTATTTCTTCCCTGCAACTATCGCCTGATGATTTTCAAACATTCCGTATCGAAGAAGGTCCAGGTAAAAACATTCCTGTTATGAGACCACAGCTCCCAATACCCGATAAGCAAAATGAAGAAAATTATTAGCTGTATAAGCCCATCATTCCTGATATTCTTTCTTGTTTTCTCTCCCGCCTTCCCATGTTTCGCCATTGATGATCCTAACTGCAGTTTTATCATTAATGATCCAGCTGTGCAAGAATTAATTGCACAAAAAGAAACTGCCTTCAATTCCATTCAATTCAATAAAATAATACAAAATATTATTCCGGATGAGGAAAAACCTTGTACCATTGCATTATATGAAAAAGCAAAATCCGATGATAATATCTGGTATAAATTTTATTGCAGCATCATCGCCTCAGAAAAAGGATACAATGATTATGCAAAATCTCTTCAACTAAAACTCCTCTATGATCCCGATATCCCCTCCTTTAACCATACACTCATGGCATTGGAATATGCACGGCGAAACAACCGATTATTAATGGAAAAACATTTCTCCCGCGCAATAAAAAAAATGTCTGAATGTGATCACATTCAAGAACTTATTTTACTTACGGACAATATTTACCTGGTTGAACAATTAACTGATTATTATCCTTCAAAAACTGCTTCCCCACTTAGTGCAAATACTAATACTCTTGCTACTTTCTACCGGCTTGCTTATTGGACTATTAAAATGTTTCCAAATTTCAATGCACGATCAGTTATCATGTCCTTCACCACAGAACTGCTCCTGCGAAATGCTGAATATCAACAAGCACGTGATTTTAAAGATTTTTCTCTAAATCAAGCCCTCAGCCAAGGTGTTAACGGAATTGATGTGTATGAGCTCGCCACGGCCTATTCCACCGAAATGTGGATCTTGTATATACTGCTGTTTGTCATCCCTGTTTTCTACCTGTTTATTTTTATGAAAATTTTCTCTACCACTCTTAACCGCGCAACTATTAAAAAAGCATTGCTTATCACTCTCTTCATAGCGCTTTGTATTATTCTCATGTTCATTGAATTAAAACATACTCATGCTGTCATAACGTTTCTTATGTCAGCTCCAGTAGAATTTAAAAGTGGTCTGAAGGAATCCCCTGCCACTCTCTCTACTATCGAACAACTGAAATATGAAAGCAACACCCCGGAATCTAAATTCCTCCTTGCTCTCTATTACCATAATCACCATAACTTCTTTAACGCATTCGAATTATATGATTCATTGCTGGCTGACCAAAAATTAAAACGCGGACTAAAAGCTAAAGTTCTCAACAATATCGGTACTATATTTCTGGAATCTAATGAGATCCAACAAGCCTCTGCATATTTTAGAATGGCATCATCCGTGGACGATCTCCTTGCTGCTCCCTTTTATAATCTCTACCTCATAAGTAATGATTCTGATATGCTCAATCAAGCTTCTAAAGAAGATCCATACAAAATAAGTTACCTTGTGACCTTCTCGCCTAAAAAACCTTATTATGCCCTCCCCGATTATAAAGAATTAACCAAGATATTTTGTGGTAAATTAAATTATGTCAATGCTTTGAAAAAAGCACTTGCATTAAAAAATATCGAAACAAAAGAATTTCTTCTGAAAATTGAATTGATAGTTGCATTAATTTTGCTTTTTATCACTTATTTTTCCTCGAGAAAAATTTCATCCCAGGCGCAGGACAGTGCAATTCCCGTAAAAACAAGAGGACGCCTGCAAAAAATTATGCATATTCTATTGCCGGGACATTATTTCATTTATACCGGTAAGTTTATCCTCGGTTTTATCTTTATGTTCAGTTTCACCATTGGCATTTCTCTTATTTTGCGCCTCTATCTTGGTGAACCTCCCATGATTGATAGAATACAATTTATTCAAACATGGTTCAGTATAATGCGAGCGGATAATTATAATACCAGTGCACTTATTAATCCCTTTATATACAGCGTGAGTCTTTACCTGACATTCCTCTCTTTTTTACTCAATATGCTCACCGCAGTACTCGGCATTGCTATGGAGAAAAAAACTGCTTAAATAAACCATAGAGAACACAAAGCTTTCTGCGAACGCTGTTCGCCGAAAGCCGTTCAAGGTTGATACTGGTACTGTTTCAAGTAACCGTTATAATTATATTTAGTTTCTTGCATGCTGTCTCCGCCAAATTTCCGCAAGAAAAATTGCGTCAGTATAATCGCTGCAATATGTTCCCCAATCACGCTTGCTGGATTCACCGCGCAAACATCCGATCTTTGAAATGTCGCTGTCCCCTTTTTCCCGGTTGCGATATTGACCGATGGCAATGAATGTCTAACAGTCGGAATCGGTTTCATCGCCACCCTTATCCGTATCTCTTCACCATTACTCATACCCCCTTCTATACCTCCTGAATTATTCGTTCCACGATAATATCCCCTTTTCTTATTATAATATATCGCATCATGCACCTGCGAACCTTGCAATCTTGCACTCTCAAAACCACGACCTATCTCTACTCCTTTTATGCCATGCAACGCCATTATTGCTCCTGCCAATGCCCCATCAAGCCGTAAATCCCATTGTATGTGACTCCCTAATCCCGGCGAAACACCCTTCACTATTATTTCAAATACTCCCCCCAGCGTATCACCTTTCTTTGCTGACGCGGTTATTATCTTCACCATCTTCGCCTTTACTTTTTGATCAACACACCGCAACGGTGAAAACGCTTTGATCGCTCTTGCTTGCTGAAACGTAACTGACCTATCCCCTATAGACACGTTGCCAATTGATATAATATGACTAACAATTTCTATGCTGAATTCTTTCAGAAATATTCTGCATAGTGCACCGGCAGCTACACGAGCCGCTGTCTCGCGTGCACTGGCTCGCTCTGATATATTTCTGATATCGGTTTGATTATATTTGCAGATGCCTGCTAAATCAGCATGCCCGGGTCGCGGATATAAAATTGCTTCTTCATTATTGCATGCATCCGCAAAAGGTGACATTATTTCTTTCCATTTCTCCCATTCAGCATTGCCAATTATTATACCAATAGGATTTCCTGTAGTCCGACCATGCCGCACACCACTCACAACTTCAATCATATCCCGCTCAATATGCATGCGCGATCCTCTTCCTTTACCAATACGCCGTCTCTGTAATTGCAGTACAATTTCCTCCAGCGAAATTTTAAGATTCGCCGGAATTCCTTCCAGAATAGCAACCAAATTTTTTCCATGACTTTCACCAGCGGTAAGTAATCTTAGTTCAGTCATTAATTACTCCTATGTAAACTACTGGGCAAGGATTCGAGAATTCAAGGGGTCAAGTGCTGACGATCGAAAAATTCGCCAGTTCTTCCAATTCTTTGAAAATACATTCTAATCCATTTCATTTTTATTGGCAAGGAGGGGGACAGGTATTTACAAGTTTACACATTTGTAAACACCTGTCTCATTCATTGCCACACTTGAATCCTTGACCCCTTGAATCCTGTTTAAAATATGATATAATACTGCTTGTATATTCGAGGAGCATCTGTAAGGAGTGTACTTATGAAAAAATTAATTTACATCAGCATGGTACTTATAATTTGCACAGCGTTCACCGGCTGTTCCAGAAAAGGTGACATTGTTCCTTCACTTAAGTTTAATAAAAATGTTGCCACTATGGGTTCTATTCTCAAAGCTGATTATAGTTTCTCCATACCGCAGAATGCTAAAATACCTGATTATAACGGCATAGTATTTGTTCATTTTATTGATCCTGATGGAAATATTGTATTTACGGATGATCATGAGACTGACAAACCAATAACACAATGGAAAACAGGAGACACGTATTCATACCAAAGATTGATTTATGTTCCTGCTGAAATACTCTCCGGTGAATATACTGTCAAGCTTGGCATTTATGATCCTGAAGGAAAAAAAGAACGAATTCCACTTAATGCTCAAGAAATTAATGACCGTTCTTATGAAGTAGCAAAATTAAGCATTAAGGCTCCACTATGGGATTTGGTAAAATATGATGAAGGGTGGCATGAAATTGAACGATCACCTGAAGATCCTTTCATACAATGGAGATGGACTAAAGATAAATCAATTGCCCATTTATTAAATCCATTAAAAGACACGAAACTTTATCTTGAAGTAGAAGGAAATCCTGAATATTTTACCGAGCAGGAATTAATGATAACAATAAAAATAAATGATAATCAGATTGATCAATTCCCGGCAGAGAATAAAAAAAGAATTATGAGGATAATTCCTCTATCGAAAGATCTTGCAGGTAATGATAAATATATAAAATTTGAAATTGACCTTGGTAAAACATTTATTCCCTCACAAACTTATAACAGCACTGATATAAGAGAATTAGGTATTAAAGTATACCGGATTATAATTGAAGATTGGTAAGACACTATTGGAGTAATGGAAGAATGAAATATCGGCTTAATGAACTTAAAATGCAAAGCTACCACAAATGCAATATTCCCTATTCCCTTTATTGAGGACATGCTCAGTATAAATCCTACTACGACATTGTTTTTAAGAAATTCTGAGACTTTTAATTATTGCCGGAGTGGTGGAACTGGCAGACGCGCCGGACTCAAAATCCGGAGGAGTTCAAGCTCCGTGAGGGTTCAAGTCCCTCCTCCGGCACCATTTTTATGATCTCATTTCTTCCGCTGCTTTCTCCGGCAATACTGAATTCGCAATATAACCGGAACGTCTTTCGATATAATCGGCAAAAAGATATTTAGGGGTGATTTCTATATGCCAATGATAATCATCCTGTAATGTTTCCCATTGATGATTTTTAAATGCAGCACTTTTTTCATTCGGGCTTGTATGGAGCGCTAAAAAATATGAAGATGCTACTTTCTCAACTTTTGGCAATAACATAGACATAATTTCAGCCAACTTGCTAAGTATGTTTCCTTGCATATCTTTTTCAAATGAACTGGAATGATGAACAGGAGCTACCCATACTTCATAGGGAAATCGCGAAGCATAAGGGCAAAAAGCAACAAATTCTTTATTCTCTACAACTATTCTCACCCGCGTACGTATCTCTTCAGCAATAATATCACAAAACAGGCATCTATCTTTGCGCACAAAATGTTTTCTCGCTTCGAATAATTCATTATCTATTATTTTAGGTACCATCGGAAATGCCATAATACGGGAAAAGGGATGCTGAAATGGTGATCCCGTATATTCACTTTGATTTCTGTATGCTATTACATGTCTGAATCGATCATCATTCTTTAAATCATCAATCCGGCGTGCAAACATCTTAAATACCAGTGCAAGGTGTTCTTCTGAAAATTGAGAAAACGGTTTATGCTCGTGTTGTGTTTCCATTATAATTTCATCAGCTCCTATATTATTCATCATATCAAAAAAGCCTATGCCAACTCTCTTTATCTTTTCTTCAACAATTAAGCTTTTTTGAGGATTAGGAATACACACTACATGATCATTACCATTATTTATTTCATCAATCTTGTATGCATTACTATATTCACCACCGGGACAAAAAGGACAATTATCAAACTTGACATTATTCATTTCGATATCTTTTGCACCAACCAAGTACCATTGATTGGTCAACGTACATTTTCTCCATTCCATATACATTACCTCTATACTTTTATCTTTTTCACTGTATACATTAATCGATACAATGCTTGAAAATTAGTTAAAAGTGCAAGAATTACCAGTGCGGGAAACACCTGGTTAAATACTCCGCCCAAAAATATAATAAATAATCTTCCGTCCCTACTGGAGGGCAGGTATTGCGTCCAACCATCATACATTCTTTGCAGGTAAGGTGCGCCATATTCAGAATGAAATTTCTCCTTGGAAATCATTGACATGAAACTTCCTACCATAGCCATAACTGCGATTATTAAAACTGCCTCATACCTTTCCGCAGATAAACTATAAAATGCCATTCCTGTTATAATTGATACATCTCCATAACGGTCTAAAATAGAATCAAAATAACCCCCATACCTGCTTGAAAGAAATTTTACCCGCGCAATTTCACCATCTACTCCATCTATTATTGAACTTAGTTGCGCTGCAATACCAGCCCACAAAGGATTCTTGTAAAAAAATAATGCTCCGGATAGTACGCTTATCAAAAATGAAATGAAAGAAATACTGTTTGGCTTGATATTGAAACTCGCAATATAGCTGGTTAATTTTAATGAAATATGACGATTAAAATTGCGTGAAATAAAACCTTCTTTTTGTGTGATAAGCGATCTTAATATTTTATTTCTTGCTGAATGGACATTTTCATATGTATCAATATCCTGCCAGTAAGAGGATCCCACTTTACAGGCCGTTATTGAATGCTTAATGGAATAAAACTTTACCAGTTCAGATAACTCTTTCATATCCTTGCTGTTTTCACATAATTCTTTTATATCTCCCTTCAATATCATTATGCCGCAATCTACCAGATTAGAATCAAGTTGTTTTCCAATATCAAAAATTTTACCGGCAGTATCAACAGTAATTTTTAAAGCTCCCTCCAGTTCATTTCTCGCTACTGAATCATCATAAAAAATTATCAGTTGCTTCTGCTGAACTTTTTCAACAGCTTCCTTAATCAAATGCGGATCATAGAGGTGATCCGACATTACCAGAAGAAAATATTCATCCCGGTCTATCTCTGTTAATGCAGCTTCCAGTGAACTCTCATTTCCTTTTTCCCAATCTTCATTCTTGATATAGATTATGTTAATGCCGGGAATTTGCTTTGAAGCTATTTTTTGTTGAATGAGTTCAGATTGATACCCTGTAACAATTATTACTTCATTAATACCATTTTCCTGAAAAATGTGCAGCAATCTTTCAATTAAGGATAGGCCAAGTATTGGCAGTAAACATTTTGGTTTTCTGCCAAAATGCTTCCCCATTCTTGAACCTTTGCCTGCTGCTAAAACTACTGCTTTCATAACATGTTAAGGTAATGCTTTCTGCTTAAAATTTCAAATTGCTATGAATGGAAAAATAGTATTCATCATTTTCAAATGCTTAAAAATGAAGAATGGTGGGATCAGATAGATCGAAAAGCTATCGTTCAATTTTACCTTCAATAAAGTCTTCAACTAGTTTGCGCGCGCTAAAATCGGGTATTTGCTTCGGTGGATGTTTCATCGTATATGCAGAAATTGAGGTTAATACACCTGCAATTTTTCTCAAACGACCTAATTTGCAGCACCTGATAGCATCTATAGTAACACCACCACTGTT
>MFGW01000141.1:68539-71849 GCA_001780385.1 Candidatus Fischerbacteria bacterium RBG_13_37_8
TTAATTCAATTTCAATAGGAGATTCTCCGAATCCTCTGCCAGTCAAACGGAGAAAACATACTTTGTTGTCTTTTAAAAACGGCACATAATCAGAAGGACCAATATGCACATTATTATCTTTCAGCCTGGTATGTAAAATTGACTGCACGGCTTCTGTCTTTGAAATTTTCTTATCTTTCAACCTGGTCCTGTTCAACATATTGAGAAAATCCGTGTTTCCTCCTACATTGAGCTGATAGGTATTATCAATCTCAACTCCTCTTTCATTAAACAATCTTGCCAGTGTCCGGTGAACAATCGTAGCACCTACTTGCGATTTAACATCATCACCTATAATAGGAATATTTTTTTCTTCGAATTTTTTTGCCCAAGCCGGATCAGAAGCAATAAAAACAGGCATGCAATTTATAAAACTTACACCTGTATTAAGGCAACATTGCGCATAGAAATGAGTGGCTTTTGTGGAACCAACTGGTAAATAATTCAAACACATTTCTGCGCCCGTCTCTTTTAATAACTTCTCAATATCCGCTGGTTCCTGTGTCGATGGAATAAATGTTTCATCTTCATGATACTCTTTCATATGTTCCGATACACCATCCAGTATATTCCCCATAATAACAGTAATAGGACTTTGAGGAATATTTTTGCTGATATTAAAAATAAAATTTGGCGGTGCAAAAATAGCTTCATTCAAAGGCTTTCCTACTTTTCTTGAATCTATATCAATTGCTGCTACTACTTCAATATCACCTGGTTTGTATCCACCAATTTCATGATGCATTAAACCATTATTAAATTGCGGTTGTACCTTATAATAATGAATGCCTTGTACAAGCGCACTTGCACAATTACCCACGCCTATAATAGCAATCCTTATCTTATCCATTTATACCTCCAATTGGTTCAAAAAAACTATAACTACCGGATTCAAAGGCAATCAATTATACTCAAAATTATCCTTTTTGTAAATACAACAAATTAGGGACTGGGGATTAGGGAATGGCGAAGCTCGATGTACTGATTTCCCCCAAATCACGCTTTTCAAACAAGCCGGAATCAAAAACAATTAGTAAGGAAAAGCTTCCTCCTACTTTGAACTTTAAACTACGCGCTCTTAGCGCGCCCAGTCCCCAGTCCCTAATCCCCATTCCCCAGTCCCCAGTCCCAGTCCCTAATCCCCAGTCCCTAATCCCCATTCCCCAGTCCCTAATCCCCAGTCCCTACCTTTCCTCTTGACAGACTGCCATAAATTTGTTATATTAGCACTCTCTAAATCAGAGTGCTAATTTTATACTTAGGAGGTGTCTCGATTATGGATATTAAAATACGTCCATTACACGACAGAGTGTTAGCAAAAAGATTAGAAGAAAAAGAACAAATCAAAGGAGGAATTATTATTCCTGATACTGCAAAGGAAAAACCACAGCAAGCAAAAATTTTAGCTGTTGGGAAAGGTAAAATGCTGGAAGACGGCAAAGTAATTCCTCTCGATGTCAAAGAAGGCGACATAGTGTTGATCAGCAAATATGCTGGAACAGAAATCAAGATGCAAAATGAAGAGTATCTTATTTTAAGAGAAGATGAGATACTGGGAATTATTCAAGATTAACAACAAGTTTGGAGGTGAGAAATATGGCAAAGCAAATAAAATATGGTGAGGATGCTCGCCAGGCAATATTAAAAGGAGTCAACAAGTTAGCTGATGTGGTAAAAGTGACTCTTGGACCGAAAGGAAGAAATGTAATTTTGGAGAAGAAATTTGGTTCTCCATCAATAACAAAAGATGGTGTTACGGTAGCGAAAGAGATTGAGTTAAAGGAATCGTGGGAGAATATGGGTGCGCAGATGGTAAGGGAAGTTGCCAGTAAGACAAGTGATGTAGCTGGTGATGGTACTACGACTGCAACTGTTTTAGCACAGGCAATTTATCGTGAAGGATTGAAAAATGTTGCTGCCGGAGCCAATCCGATGGAAATCAAGAGAGGAATTGAGAAAGCGGTAGAAAATGTAGTAGACGGGATAAAAAAATTAGCACAGCCAGTTGAAGGAAAGGCAGTAGCGCAGGTAGGAACGGTATCAGCGAACAATGATGACGAGGTTGGTCAGATAATAGCTGATGCAATGGAGAAAGTAGGAAAAGATGGTGTAATAACTGTTGAAGAAGCCAAGGGATTAGAGACATCCTTAGAAGTAGTTGAAGGTATGCAATTTGACAGAGGCTATTTATCTCCCTATTTTGTTACTGATCCGGAGAGAATGGAAGTAGTATTAGAAGATCCGGTATTATTACTTTACGAGAAAAAAGTAAGTTCGATGAAAGATCTTCTTCCTTTATTGGAGCAAGTTGCCAAGAGTGGAAGACCGCTTGTAATTGTATCAGAGGATGTTGAAGGCGAGGCTCTTGCAACATTAGTGGTCAATAAAATACATGGCAGACTTTCATGTGTTGCGGTGAAGGCACCGGGATTTGGTGACCGAAGAAAAGCAATGATGGAAGATATAGCCATTTTAACTGACGGCAGATTAATTTCAGAAGACATTGGTGTGAAATTAGAAAATGTTCGTATTGAAGATCTTGGAAAAGCTAAGAAGATAGTTGTCGATAAAGATAATACTACAATTATTGAAGGAGCAGGCAAATCTGCAAACATAGAAGCACGCATCAAACAGATTCGGGTTCAGATTGATGAATCCACCTCAGATTACGACAGGGAAAAATTACAGGAGCGGCTCGCAAAATTAGTAGGTGGAGTTGCTATTATAAAAGTAGGAGCTGCTACAGAAACAGCCATGAAAGAAAAGAAGGCACGTGTTGAAGATGCAATGCATGCAACAAAAGCAGCGGTAGAAGAAGGAGTTGTACCAGGTGGTGGAGTTGCCTATCTAAGAGCAATTGGAGCTTTAAATGAACTGAAGCTTACCGGTGACCAGGCGATAGGAGTTAACATTGTCAAAAGAGCTCTTGAAGAACCTACCCGTCAGATAGCAGTAAATGCCGGATGGGAAGGTTCCGTCGTGGTAGAAAGATTAAGAACACATGAAAAAACTTCTTTCGGATTCAATGCACAAACTGAACAATTTGAAGATCTTTATGAAGCAGGAATTATCGATCCGGCAAAGGTATGCCGAATTGCTATTCAAAATGCGGCAAGTATTGCTTCACTTCTTCTTACTACCGAAGCGTTGGTTTCTGATTTGCCGGAAGATGATGACAAAGATATGCCGGCAGGAGGACCGCCTCCAGGCATGTATTAATAAAGAAAAGCAAAGCTTTCATTAAAAGGGTGGATACAACTATCCACCCTTT